>PLEX01000170.1 GCA_003136575.1 Bryobacterales bacterium
TTCTTGCCGTGTATTCGCCCAGGTAGAGACACTCGTCCTCAGCCTCGATGAAGGTGTGGTCCAGGCGTGTCAGATCGTCAATCCTGGAAAGGCGGATCGGCAAGATGTTTCCGGATGTCCTCGTAGTCCCGCGCCCGAATGGCACCCAGTTGCTCGAAACGGTGCGGCCATTTGAGCGACGGGTTGTGGAAGTTGCTCTCCAGAATGAACGGTTTTTTCTTTTGTTTCAGCGCATGCCGCGCCTGAATCAGCGTTCCGGACGACTCGCCGGCCTCGACAATGATCGTCGCTTCGGTCAGAGCGGACATCGTAATGTTGCGCTCCGGAAAATGTTGCGCTCCGGAAAGAAAATCCTGTTCTCCGTAGGGTTTGGCCGGTCCTCCGTGTTCAATCGCCGTGCGGTGGGCAATGGTGTCGATGCCCTTCGCAAGGCCCGAAACAACCGTGAATTTATCGTCGACAAGACTGCGAACCAGTCGCCTCGTTCGAGCGCAGATTCCGCAGAGGGCGTTCGAGTTCCGACTACCGCGACGCCCCGGCTTTCAGCGAGATCCCACCAGCCCTGGAAGTAAAGCAGTTCCACCGGGTGGTCCGCCACGCGCAGCTTCATCGGTACTCGCCGGCGCCGTGGACGCGGATTCCAAAATGCCCGACGCCAGCCCCGGCCAGAGTGTCGACCGTTTTCCTGGCGAATTCGGCGGCAGTCTCGTCAGGCACGAAGTCAGAGGGGACGGCACCGGGATGCTCGCGGAACTTGTCCGCATCCACTTGAAACTAGCTCTCACTTCCGACCAGAGAGCTTTGTGCCATCATTTTGCGTCACCGGCATCGAATCCCGCCGCTTAAAAACTGACCCAGCCGAGCGGTATCGTCTAACCTGTGATTGTATAGGCTTGGTTGTCGCCCAACAAGACTGGATGATGCGGCGCGGCGATGGCAGGTGGACGAGCGAGAAGCGACACTTTCGAGTATAGCGAATAAAAGGCGAATACGCATCCACCATCTGTGTGTATCTGTGGCCATTTTCATCGATGGCCATTCTACTCCCGGACCATTCCGGTCGTAATTTAACCCATTGACGCCAAAGCAACCTGTGGTATCCTCAATACAGGATCGAAATAGTCCTGATTCATGCTGAAGTTGACCAAAAAAGCGGATTACGGCCTGATCGCCCTGCGGCATCTTGCCTCCGTACCCGGCGCGACAGCCAGCACCAAGGACATGGCCGATGCCTACCGGCTCCCGGTCACGCTGCTGGCCAAGGTCCTTCAGCAACTTGCGCGCGCCGGGATTGTTAAGTCGGTCGCCGGGACTAACGGCGGTTACAAGCTGATGCGGAATCCCAGCGCAGTCTCGGCGCTTGAAGTGGTTCGCGCCATTGACGGCCCGGTGATCCTGACCCACTGCTTTACCGAACACGGCACCTGCGATCAGTCCGACAACTGCACGGTGCGGGAGCCTTTGCGAAAAGTTCACGAGGCGATTCTGGACGTGCTGAATCGTTTCACCATTAACGATCTGGCCGAAGCGCGATCGATCGTGACGCGAAGCGCCGCTGGCAACAAGCTGACGCCGCTGCCGGTGCCGTTGAATCCGGTCGTTTCCGGCCTGCATCAGGAAGTTTGACGAAAGAAATCATATGAAGCTGCCTATTTATCTCGATAATCACGCAACGACGCGGGTCGACCCGCGGGTGGTGGACGCCATGCTTCCGTACTTCACGGAGCACTTCGGTAATGCCGCGAGCCGCAATCACGAATTCGGCTGGGAAGCGGAACAGGCCGTCGACAAGGGCCGCAAACAGATTGCGGATCTGATCGGCGCAACACCCAAAGAGATCATTTTCACCAGCGGCGCGACCGAGTCGGACAACCTGGCCATTAAGGGCGTCGCCGAAATGTATGCCGAAAAAGGCAACCACATCATAACCGTCGTCACCGAGCACAAGGCCGTTCTCGATACCTGCAAGAAGCTCGAAAAGAACGGCTACCGGATCACGTATCTGCCTGTAATGGGCGATGGCCTGATCGACCTCGACATGCTGAAAGAGGCGTTCACCGATAAGACTATCCTTGTCAGCATCATGTACGCCAACAATGAGCTCGGCGTGATCCAGCCGATTCGCGAAATCGGCAAGCTCTGCCGCGAACGCGGCGTTTTGTTCCATACCGATGGCGTGCAGGCCATCGGCAAAGTGCCGATCAACGTGAACGCGGACAACATCGACATGATGTCGATCAGCGCTCACAAGATGTACGGGCCGAAGGGCGTGGGCGCGCTGTATGTGCGGCGCAGGAATCCGCGCGTGCAGATTACGGCGCAGATCGATGGCGGCGGACACGAGCGCGGTATGCGTTCGGGAACGCTGAACGTGCCGGGAATCGTGGGCCTCGGCGAAGCGTGCGAACTCTGCGGCCGCGAAATGGAGACGGAGACGGTGCGTCTTCGCTATCTGCGCGACAAACTGCGGGCGAAGCTGGAAGCCGGCCTCGATGAGGTTTACATCAACGGCTCGATGGAGCACCGGCTGCCGCACAACCTGAACATGAGCTTCGCTTATGTGGAAGGCGAATCGCTGCTGATGGGGATTAACGACATCGCGGTGTCGAGCGGCTCGGCCTGCACGTCGGCTACGCTCGAGCCCAGCTACGTGCTGAAGGCTCTCGGCGTGGGCGACGACATCGCGCATTCGTCGATTCGGTTCGGCATCGGCCGCTTCAACACGGAAGAAGAGATCGATTACGTAGCCGCTAAACTCATCGACGTGGTGAACAAGCTGCGCGAGCTTTCGCCGCTGTATGAAATGGCGAAAGAAGGCATCGATCTAAGCACGGTTTCCTGGGCACACGATTAGCAAAAGACAAGTCTAATAAGGAGATATTGACATGGCATATTCCGATAAGGTTCTCGATCACTACAACAATCCGCGCAACGTGGGTTCGCTCGACAAGAGCTCGCCCAGCGTCGGCACAGGCATGGTGGGCGCGCCGGAGTGCGGCGACGTAATGAAGCTGCAGATCCGCGTCAACGACGAAAGCGGCATCATCGAAGAGGCCAAATTCAAGACCTTCGGCTGCGGCAGCGCGATCGCCAGTTCGTCGCTTGCCACCGAGTGGCTGAAGGGCAAGACAGTCGATCAGGCTCTCGAAATCAAGAACACCGATATCGTCAACGAACTCAGCCTGCCGCCGGTGAAGATTCACTGCTCCGTGCTCGCCGAAGATGCGATCAAGGCCGCCATTGGCGACTATCGCGCCAAGCAGAGCAAGCAGGTCCCGGCAGCCCACGCGGTGGTCTGATGACGGCGATCGAACAACAAGTCGACGCTGCTGCGCCGATCCCTGCCCGCGAGATTCAGGTCACGCCGAAGGCTGTCAACAAGATTCGCGCGACCTTCGCTAAGATGGGCGTGACCGGCGGACTGCGTCTCGGCGTGCTGGGTGGCGGATGCTCCGGCCTGAGCTATCAGTTCAAGTTCGATACGCAGCCGCGCCCAAAGGACAAGGTGTTCGATTTCGATGGCGTGCAGGTTTTCGTCGATCCGAAGAGCATTCTCTACCTGAACGGGCTGACGCTCGATTATAAAGAGTCGCTGATGCAATCGGGCTTTGTGTTCGAGAACCCGAACGCAAAAAAGAGCTGCGGCTGCGGGACATCCTTCACCGCTTAGCGCCAGCCTGACAATGAGCCTTCCCTGTTGGAATTGCGGCGGCTGCGCGGCATCGCGTTTTTGCGATGCCTGCAAAGCGCTCCAGCCTCCCGCGCACGATTTCTACGAATTCCTTGGTATGCCGCGACAACTCGCGCTCGACGCGAAGGAACTTGAGAAGCGTTTCTACGCGCTCAGCCGGCAATTGCATCCCGACCTTTTTTCCCGCAAGCCGGTGCGCGAGCAGGAATACGCGCTGGAATCGTCGGCAGTTCTCAACGACGCATACCGGACGCTCAAAGACCCGATCGCCCGCGCGCTCTATGTGCTGAAACGTGAGGGATTCGATATCGCCGAACAGGGAACGAAGGACGTTCCTCCGGAACTGCTCGAAGAGGTCTTCGATCTGAACATGGCGATCGAAGAGTTGAGCGAGGGCGACGAGAGCGCCCGGGCCCAGTTGGAATCGGCCCGCCATCGCTTTGAGGTCATGCGCAACGAGATCGACGATGCTTTACAGGGCAAATTCGCCGAATGGGACGTCGCGCACGATCGCGGGAAACTTGACGAAATTCGCGGCCAGCTGAACCGAAGAAAGTACATTACAAACCTGATCGCGAGAACAGACATAGCGCATGTTTCAGATTGAATTCGATAACCAGGACACAGTCGTCGGCATCGACCTCGGCACCACCAACAGCCTCGTCGCCTGGATGAACCTGACGAAGCCGGAAGTGATTCCCGGTGAAGACGGCGAGAAAATGGTGCCCAGCGTGGTTTCGATCACGCCCGAAGGTGAGGCGATTGTCGGCAACGACGCGCGCCGCGAACTGATCGATCATCCCGCCCGCACCGTCTACTCCGTCAAGCGGCTGATGGGCCGCGGTGTTGACGACGTTCAGGATGAACTGAAGCTCTTCCCGTTCCGCGTTGCGGAAGGCAGCGAGTCGGTCATCCGGCTGCTGCTCGGCGAAAAGACGCTGACCCCGCCGGAAGTATCGGCGCTGATTCTGCGCCAACTGAAGAAGAACGCGGAAGCGGCCCTCGGCACGCCGGTCACAAAAGCCGTCATCACGGTTCCGGCCTATTTCAACGACGCCCAGCGGCAGGCGACGCGCGACGCCGGCCGCATAGCCGGTCTCGAAGTGCTGCGGTTGGTCAACGAGCCTACGGCTGCCGCGCTCGCCTACGGTCTCGATAAACGGCGCGAAGGCGTGATCGCGGTCTACGATCTCGGTGGTGGCACTTTCGACATCTCGATCCTCAAACTTCACGACGGCATTTTCGAAGTGCTCGCCACCAACGGCGATACTCATCTCGGCGGCGACGATATCGACAACCGGCTTCTGAAGATCGCGATTGAAGATATCGCCAGCGAGTGGGGCGAGGACATCTCGCATTCCGGCGAAGCGGTTCAGACGCTGCGCGCTTCGGTCATCCGTGCCAAAGAAGCCCTGTCGTTCGAACTTTCCGCGAAGATTGAATTCTCGTGGCACGGGAAAACTTACCATCGCGAAATCACCCGCGAACTTTTCGACGGCCTGATCAAGGACATCGTCGGCCGGACGCTCGGCCCCTGCCGCGACTGCATGCGGGACGCGAACGTGACGCCCGAGCAGATCGACGAAGTGGTGCTTGTGGGTGGGTCAACGCGCATCCCGATGGTGCGCAGCGCGGTCGAGGTGTTATTCCGCGCCCGCCCGCATACCGAGCTGAATCCCGACGAAGTAGTGGCGCTCGGCGCGGCGGTGCAGGCGGGAATTTTGGCCGGCACGGTCGAAAATCAATTACTGCTGGACGTCACTCCGCTCTCGCTCGGCATCGAAATCTACGGCGGCGTGGTTTCAAAGATCATTCATCGCAACTCCACGATTCCCGCAAGCGCGGGCGAAACGTTTACAACGGGCGTCGACGGCCAGACCAACGTGCTGATCCACGTTGTCCAGGGCGAGCGGGAACTCGCGAAGGATTGCCGCAGCCTTGCGCGATTCGATCTGAAGGGGATTGCCCCGATGCCCGCCGGCATGGCCCGCATCGAAGTGCGTTTCCTGATCGACGCCAATGGCATTCTCAACGTGACCGCCCGCGATGCCCGCACCGGCCTGGAGCATTCCGTGGACGTGAAGCCGTCTTACGGCCTCACGGACGAGCAGGTGGAAGCGATGATCGAAGCGTCTATCGATCACGCGGAGGAGGATTATCAGGCCGCGCAGCTGGCGGGCGCGCGCGTGGATGCCGACGCAATACTGGCGGCGACGGCGAAGGCGCAGAAGAACGACGCCTGGCTCGCTTTGACCGATGGCGATCGGAGGGAGATAACCGACGCGATCAATCGGTTGCAACTGGCTTACCACGCTCAGGACCACAACGTCATCCGAGCGCAAATCGACCGTCTGAACGAAGTGACACACAGCCTCGCCGAGCAGATGATGAATACGGCAGTGAGTTCGGCGCTCAAGGGTACGAAGGTTTAATCCCCGAACTTCCTGCGAGCATTCGATGCCCACCGGAGTGGCATGATGGAAGCAGGGAAACAGAATGACTGCACCTACAACAATTCACTTAAGTTGGCGAACCTTTCGCACAATCGGACGGATGGTCCTCGCCAGCGGGATTCTGGCCGGAAGCCTGATGGCGCAACCGCCGTCGGCCGGCGCCTCCGGAGCCGTGAAAACGGAAGACCCGAGCAAGCCCGCGTTTGCCTTCATGACCGTTAAACCGAGCAAGCCAGGGTCCGCCGTATCAAATTCCAGTTTTCCGCTGGGCCCAGGCGACGCTTATACTCCCAACGGGGGGTATTTCGCGGCTACGAATTTCCCTCTCGTCACCTATATCGCTTTCGCCTGGAAACTCCTGGGCAACCAGCTCCAGGCGCTGATCGCCCAGGCGCCGCCATGGGTCTCGGCCGAGCGGTTCGACATCACGGCCCGGGCCGGGAAGGACCCGGGCAAAGATGGCATGCGCCTCATGATGCGGTCGCTGCTGGCAGACAAGTTCAAGCTGGTTGTCCACAACGAGACCCGCGAAGTTCCCGCGTTCGGGATGACCTTACTGAAAGCGGGCAAGACGGGTCCGCAGTTGAGGGCGCATCCGCAGAAATCGACCTGCGAGAGCAAAGCGCCTGCGGATTCGGAGCCAATCGCGGACAAGGAAGGCTTTCCCGTCGTGTGTGGAAGTTTGGTCGGGATGGCGCCCCGCGCGGCGGGTCATTTAAGGCTGGGGGCGCGCAACGTGACGATGGCCTTCATCGCGAGTTCACTGAACCAGATGAGTAATCTGGACCGCCCGGTGCTGGATCAAACCGGGCTCAATGGCACGTTCGATTTTGTGCTGGAGTGGGAGCGCGACGCACCCGCACCCGCGACGGCCGGCGCCGATTCTCACGCCGTTGTGTCTCTGCCAAAGTTTCTGCAAGCCATCCAGGATCAACTCGGAGTCAAGCTGGAGCCGCAAAAGGGGTCTGCCGAATTCCTCGTGGTCGACAGCGTTGAGCACCCCGCGGCGAACTGACCGGCGCGGCAGGCGAAACCGCCTGCCCCCCACTTACCAGCGCAACAGGACCAACTCGGAACAGAACGCCGGACCCATTGCCGCCAGAATGCACCACGTTCCGGGCGCGGGGCGCTTATTAATGGTCTTTTCCAGCACCATCAGGACCGACGAGGACGACAGATTACCCATTTCGCTCAGGCACTCCCACGATGCCCACAGCGCGGCATCGGGCACCCCGAGCGCCTGAGCCGTCGCGCGCAGAATCTTAGGCCCGCCGGTGTGCAGCATCCAGCAGCCTATGTCGGAGCGGGTCAGACCGTTTGCGGCCAGCAACCCGTCCAGATCGCGGCCCACATTGCTCGCAATCACGTCCGGCACTTCGGGCGAGAGTACGATCTGGAATCCAGTCTCGGAAATATCCCAGCCCATCACGCGCTCGGTATCCGGGTAGAACGTGGGCTGAGTTGCCACGATCTCCGGTCCCGCCTTCGTGCACTTTTCCGCAGCCTGATCGCCCGCGACGATCACCGCCGCCGCTCCATCTCCGAACAATCCGGTCGATATCAGGTTCGCCACGGATAAGTCGTCGTGCTGCAGGGTCAGCGAGCACAGCTCAACCGAGAAAAGGAGGGCGAACCGATCCGGATACGCGCGAACGTAGTCGGCCGCCAGCGAAATGCCAGCCGCTCCCGCCACGCAGCCAAGACCGAAAATCGGCACGCGGCGCATCGCCGTCGAGAGGCGAAGCTTGTTGATCAGACGCGCGTCGATGGAGGGACTCGCGATTCCCGTCACGGAGACAAAGAAGAACGCGCCGATTTCTTTCGGGTCGATTCCGGCCTGTTCGGCCGCCGCGGGAATAGCCACTTCGCCCAACTCCACGGCCGTCCTGATCCAGACGTCATTGGCTTCGCCAAACCTGAGCGCCGGATACTGTTCGATCGGCAGCGAAAGATGCCGGCCTTTTACGCCGACGTTGCTGTGGAGCAACTCAAGCTTGCGGGGCTCGGGCAATCGGTCGCCCCAGTACGCGAGGAACGCTTCAGCGAGGGCCTTCTGGTCATAGTGGTACTTCGGAAAAGCGCTTGCAGCGCCGACAATTCTCATTTAGAGATTACGAGCCTTTCGAGTTCTTCGCGATACAGGCGGTTGCCCGGGTATTCGGACGACAGCCAGGTGAGTTTTTGTTTCGCGCCTTCCCGATTATTGTCTCTCAGGTCGGCGATTGCCAGAAGAAGGCGGGCGTAGGGCATGAAATATCGGCCTTTTTCGGCCGTGATCCGGGTGTTCCGGATTCCCAGCTGCCGGTCGGTCTCGGCGCCTCCCAGGCGCAGGAACCAGCGGATCGCGAGGGGCTTCTGGCTCAGCAGATAGTTCTCGATACCCGGCGCGATGTAGGCGTCGTAAACTTCCGGATGGACGGCGAGCAATTTCTCCGCCAACGTGCGGCTTTGTTTCACTTCGCCGAGCGCCTGGAGGTTCTTCTTTTCGATCAGGGCGTGGTAATCGGCATGAAGGCCAAGGCCCATCGTCTCGGCGAGCATCGCGTCCATGTCGTCCGGCGACTGTTTAAGCGTTTCGGTTGCCATCTGCTGGCCCCACCAAAGCGTGTCCTCGAATTTCTTCTTCAGTACGGCGTCCCCGACCGGCTTGTTGACCACCCAAAAACTCTCGTCCTTGATCCAGTAGTCGGAACGCAGAATGTTCAGGCGGTCGAATTCGGTGAACAGATAGGCGGCCGCGTCGGAGACGGGTCCCATGGCATCCTTTGGATTCTCGCGCTCAAACTCGGCGAACGTCGCATGCGCCGCCGCGAAGTCCAGATTGTACATTTGCCGGTAGCCCTTGTCGAGAAGGGTTTGAGCCGGCAAACACGCTGCCGACCCCACTGCGACGATTACGATCCAACCCGCGCTGGGTGCCCGTTTATTTTTACCCATCTTCACTATTTTCCTACGCGCCCTCGTGCGGCGGGGTTGCCGCGCGTTTCGCGCATCGGGGTAATCCCCTGCCGCGTCGTCGTTTCCGGCGCCGCGATTGCCCGCTTCGGCGCGCCGAATCCGGTTTGACATCTCCACCAACAGCGCGCGACCCGGCTGCGGGAAACAACCGGGTCTGCCTGCAAGTGCTTGTATCCGCAGATCCCGCAGTCCGCGCGCCGGAGGCGTCCGCTAAAGTGGAGATTGATCAAAGCCGTTATATTCGATTTGGGGCGCGTCATCGTCCCCTTCGACTTCCGGCGGGGCTACGCCCGCATCGAAGCGCTCACCGGAATTCCCGCCGACGAGGTTCCGGGCCGGATTCGGCCCACGGGACTGGTGGAGCGGCTGGAATCCGGCCAGATCGAGCCGCGCGATTTCGTGAAGCAGCTTTCGGCCGCGCTCAACCTCAATTGCACCTACGAGGAGTTTTGCGAAATCTGGAGTTCCATCTTTCTGCCGGAGACGCTGGTTTCCGAGGAGTTGCTGCGCGGGATCGCGAACCGGTATCCGCTCGTTCTGCTATCCAATACCAACGCGATTCACTTCGACATGATTCGCGCCAATTATCCGCTGCTGCGCCATTTCCATTCGCTGGTGTTGTCGCACGAGGTGGGCGCGATGAAACCCTCGCCGG
Source organism: Bryobacterales bacterium (assembly GCA_003136575.1). Lineage (GTDB taxonomy): Bacteria > Acidobacteriota > Terriglobia > Bryobacterales > Bryobacteraceae > BOG-234. The sequence continues at coordinate 9,758 of PLEX01000170.1, forward strand.
TGATTTACGGCAAAGCGGTCGAAGCGGCAGGCTGCCGTCCTGACGAATGTTTTTTCACCGACGATATCCCGGAGTACGTGGAAGGCGCCCGCCGATACGGCATTGATGCCGTCCAGTTTCAATCCGCGCCGCAGATCGAAGGCGAACTGCGGAAGCGCATTACCTGGGGATAGCCGAAGCATTAGGTGAGATGCCGTTTCGACGCATTATTCTGGTCGGGAGTCCGCCGGATTGGGTTCCTGGGCAATGGGGGGGCAGCGAGACGTTCCGTGCGGTCCGCAACGCGCCGTTTGGCTCTAAGGAATGCTCGGCCGCGATTTCTGCGAATGAGACATCCTGCCGAGGATGAAGCGGCGACCCCGAGATTCGGCCTTTGCCCCGGTTTAAAGCGGGATACCGGTCCAACCGGCCTCGGAAACGGGGCGCGGCAGCCACTCCCGGCATTGGAGCCGTTTATACCGGAAAGATATAATCCTGGCGCACTTAGCCGAAGAGACAAATATGGAAGACCGGGCCAAGGACCCCGCGGTACCCGCCGTGGGCATGGCATTCAGTGACGCCCGGTTTGCGCTGGTCGGATATGCCTCCGACGAGGCTGCATCGATCAGCCGGCTCCTGGCTTCGCTGGGCAGCCTGACGCACAGTTTGGTTCCGCGGGAACAGGAGCTCACCGCCCGGCTCGATTACTATACCGCCGTACTGCTGAATCTCGCTCCGGAAATTGCCGGAACGTCATGGGCGTCGGCGCACAAGGTACGCGATCTTCGTACTCCCGTTCTGGTGACGGGCTCCTGGGCCGACTTCCAGCGCTTTCCGGCGATCCAGATTAACGCCTGCGAGGCGATTTTCCGTCCGCTGTGGAACGATGAGTTGCTTTTCCGGATCGCGCGCGCGGTCACGCGCTCCGCCGCCTCCGGGTGTCCGGGTTCTCCCGCCAACGCTACGGCGCGCCAACTCCGTATCCTGATTGCGGACGACGATCCGTCAATGGCTTCCCTCGCAGCCGGAATTCTGCGCGGCAGGGGCCTCGAGTGCCACGAAGCTCACAATGGAAGGCAGGCGCTTGAACTCTCCCGGGCTATCCTGCCGGACCTGCTCATCCTGGACGTTCATATGCCGCTGATGAACGGATTTGATGTGCTCTCCTCGCTTCGCGACGACCCCAGTGTCTCAGCGATGAAGGTACTGATGTTCACCGGCGACGACAGCCGCGACGCCGTAAGGATGGGAACCCAGTTGGGCGCGGACGGCTACCTTTGTAAGCCGTTTCGCCCCTACGATTTCATCCAGCGCGTCAAAGGGCTGTTGCCCGCTCTTCATCCGGCAACATCGCTCCTCGCTGTGCGTAAGAGCGATACGGCGGCGGCCAGTCCCGCTTATTTACCGAGCCGGAGTTGATTTGTGTTCGCGGCCTGGTCTCGCCGCCTTGTCTCCAAAATGCGCACGGCTGCGAAGCGGGGACAGGCTCGGAATCAATCCGGGTTGGTGTGCCGGACCGTAAGGCACCGAAATTCCGTCAGATTCCGGTTGCGGAATACTGGACAAACCGCTCAGCGGCATCGTTCCAGACTTCCGTGTCCTGCGGTTCGTAGGCGTCGACCGGGAAAGACCGTTCCACAATCGCCCGCATTTCTTCGAGAGATCCAGCCGCGCCTGTGGCCAGCATCTGTACGCCGATGTTCCCCAGAACGGCGGCTTCGGTCGGCCCCGCGAGCACGTGAGTCCCTGTCGCATCCGCCGTGAATTGATTCAACAGCCGGCTCTTCGACCCTCCTCCGATGACGCGGATCTGTTGCGTCTTCTGGCCTGTCACGCTGGCCATGTCGCGCAGAATCAGACGGTATTTCAGAGCGAGGCTTTCGAGAATGGTCCGTGTGTAGGTAGCCGGGCTGTCCGGACACGGCTGATCGGTTTTTCGGCAGAACTCGTCGATCGCCGCCGGCATATCGGGCGGACTCAGGAACAAGCCGCTGTCCGGATTCACAATGCTTCGGAAAGGGCGGGCCTTCGCGGCTTCATCGGTGAGCTGGCCATAGTCGTATTCGCGCCCCGCGGCGATCCAGGCCCGCCGGCAGCACTGGAGCATCCACAGGCCCATCACGTTCTTCAGCAGGCGCGTCGTCCCGCAAACCCCGCCTTCGTTCGTGAAGTTAAAGCGCATCGCTTCGTCGCTGAGGATGGGCGCCGTCAGTTCGGTGCCGATCAAACTCCACGTGCCTGAGCTGATAAACGCCGCATTGCCGCGCGCGGTGATGGCCGCAACTGCCGACGCTGTGTCGTGCGAACCCGGCGCGATCACGGGCGTTGCGTTCAGCGACGGGTTGCGGGAAATACCAGGCAGCAGATGGCCGACAATGGCTCCAGGCTCGACAATTTCCGCCGGAAGACGCGACGGAAGACCGAGTTGTTCGAGCAGATCCAGAGCCCACTTCCTGGTCACCGGATTCATGAACTGGGTCGTGCTGGCATCGGTGTATTCGCAGACGGCGTTACCGGTCATCCAGTAGTGGAACAGATCCGGCATCATGATCATCTTTTCCGCCGCGGCCAGAATCTTCGGCGTGTCGCGCTGCGCGGCGAAAAACTGGTAGAGAGTGTTGATTGCCATCAGCTGGATGCCTGTGGCCCGGTAAATATCGGCGCGCGTTACCTTCGTGAGGACTTCCTCGTAGGCGCTCAGACTGCGCGGATCGCGGTAATGGTAGGGGTTCTGCAACAGCTCGCCGCGCTGTCCGAGCAGAGCGTAATCAACTCCCCAGGTGTCCACACCCATGCCCGCCAGTCGCGGCACGTCCGTGGCTGCGAGCGCCTTGCGCATCTCGAACCAGATGCGGGGCGCGTCCCAATGCATGCGGCCACCGTATTCCACCGGTTCGTTGGCGAATCGGTGGATTTCGCGGATGTCGAGTTTGCCATCGCGCAGAGAGCCGAGGAACGCGCGGCCGCTTTCGGCGCCGAGGTCGAAGGCGAGCCAGGTTTCTGTGTTGGAAGTGCCTGCCATTGGAGTGGGGTTTATCGAAAACTCAGTGTATTACAGGCTGGCAGCCGGGGGGCGCGTTGCAACTCAGAACCGCAGGGTGAAGATCGCGGCGGCGATGTCCATCGGCCAGTGCGCGACAATCATCGGCGCAAGGCGGCGCGTCCGCCTGTAGATCAGGATCGAAACCAGCACGCCGGGCACGAACGCTCCGAAGCGCCATACGACATATCGCCAGTCCGCAATCAGCGGCAGCGCGCTGTGCTGAAGGGCCCACCAGAAACCTACAATGGCAATCGCCACCCACGAACGGCCCGTCAACGCTTCGAAGCGCGGCAGCGCGTAAGCCTGGTAGGTCGTTTCTTCGGTGGGAGACCAAATCATCCACCAGGCGCTCAGCGTATAGACGAAAGCCCACATCGGCAGCGCGCGGTCATGCAGCAAGCCTGGCGGGATATGGGGACCGATGGAGCCGTAGACGATCAGGCTGCTCAACATACTCCCCAGGACGAAACACGGAAAGATTATGAGGTAGTATCCGAGACCCGTGAGCACATCGCGGCCGCGCCGCAGACGAATGGTTCCGATCAGGTCGCGAAAGCCAATGCCCTCCGCGCGTTTGAACCAGGCGATGAGCGCCAGGCATCCCAGATCCACGGCCGTTCCGTAGATCGACCACCACGGCGCAGCCGCACGCCATGGCGACGGATTTCCACGCGAAGCGAAAAACCACGCCAGCAACGCCTGACAAAGGAGCAACAGGAATGTCCGCGCCACCACCAACGTCACTGGACCGGCCCATGTGATCTGGCCCAGATCGACACGTTTTCCAATATCCTCGGTTGAATTCCGGTTGATTTCGGAATCGGGCAGTGGTGACGCGCCAAGTGCGGTCTTGTTCGTCAAAATGCCTCAGGTACCCAGTTCCGCCGCCACTTCGGCAGCGATCCGGCGCGCTTCGTCCACCTGCCCCGGCTCGAGGCTGATGGCGCCTACGCGGGCATGGCCACCGCCGCCGTAGCGTTCGCAAATGGACGCCAGATTGTGTCTGGGTTCCGCCGACGCCCACGGATTCGACCCCACGGAAATCTTCGTGCGAAAACTCGACGGACTTACCGAAACCGTGTAAGTTCCCTCGGGATGCAGGTAATAAGGGATGAACTTGTTGTAGCCTTCCAGATCGTAACCCGTCAGATCGAACGTAATCACGCCATTAGACTCGGCCGATTTTTCGCGGATGATCTGCACCGACTGAAGGTGCCTCTCATAGAGCGGCTGATAAACCTGTTGGATTTCCGGCAGCGCGATGATTTTATCGAGCGACGTGTTCTGCATCAGCTCGATGATCCTTTGCACCGTATCCGACCCCTTTGAACCTTCGATCACCAACGTGAGCTTCATGGCGGGCGCACCCAGTTCCACCGCGGTCTTCGGATCGGAATACATGGCGCCGTCGATGATGGTGGCCCAATGGACGAGATCTTCCAGATCGGGCGCGGTAAATCCCCACTGGTCGCGGCTCACGTCGCGGATGTAGCTGGTGCAACTCTTGTACGCCGTGTCGTAAATCTTCTGCGGCGTCTTAGTCGCCTCGTAATGTTTCTGGTCTTCCGGGGTCAGAAAAGCGCTCTGGTGGTGATCGAACCACCATGTCAGACGCGGGTTGTTGGAGTATTTGAAGTCGACGATGGCGTTTTCGTCGCCATCGAACAAGCTGTCTTCAAAGATCTGGGACGCGCGATGCGCCATCCCCGTATAAGAGAATTGAGCGTCGGCGCGGATCGCTCCCCGGTAAAAGCGGCTGAAAAAAGCAGCGGATGCCGCGCCGTCGAAACAGTGGTCGTGGTAGAGGACTCTGACGCGCATTCGTATTTTATATAAAGAGGGTGAAAACCTTCTATCGTGCCTGAATGCGCGGCAAATTGCAACTGCAAATACATTAACAATGTGTCAGATTTGAAAAATTAATCCCGCGGACCCGGAAGCTCTCCCGCCAGATCCCCCCCGGCTCCAGAGTTTGCAGGGCGTCGTACTTGCCTTCCGCGGCGAGTTTTACGCCGTTGGTAACAGCCGCCATCGGCTCAAAACAGATGAATTCCTGGCCTGCGGGAGCGTAAACGACGCCCACTTGCCATTTCGGACCGAACGAGACCTCAATGCGGCGGCCACCTCCCTCAAGCCAAAAAACCGAGTTGCCCCGGGCGTCCCGGGTCAAATCGGTATAGCCATCGTCCAGCAGGTGAGTTGCGAGCGGCGTCGGGTCGGGCAGAGGATTGGGGCGCATCTCGCCGGTCGCGCACATATGTTCGTCCACCACGACCGACGTGCGGGCCGGAATATGGGCCAGGCACTCGACGCGCGGGACGCCCGGAATCGTGACGTAGGGGTGGAAACCGATCACAATCGGCATCGGCTCGGCGCTCAGGTTCTTCACCGCGACGTCGGTTTCCAGTTCCCCGCCGCTCAGCCGGTATGTCATCTCATATTCATGCGCGAATGGCCAGTTGGCCATCAGTCGCGGATAACGCCAGAATTCGAGACGGCTCGAGACCCAGGCGCCCGACGAATCGGAGTCCGTATCCGTCACCTGCCACAGATCGGAGGACGTGAGCATACCGTGTATCGCGATGTGTCCAGGGTGAATGCGCAACGTCCCCAGGGATTCGTTGAATGCGTACCACTGTCCATTGGCGCGGAATCCACCGCCGGGGATGCGATTCGCCCAGGGCGCGAGGAAAGGTATGCCGCTGAGCGCCGTCAGTTCGGCGATGTTGCGCGCCGGCATGTGAAGAATATTCGCGCCGCGCACTTTCATCGCATAGGCGCGGTTGCCAAGTGTGGGTGCGACGAAAATCTCTACGCCGCTCGCCTCATCGGTCAGGCGCACCACCGCAACGCCGTGATCCGTGGTTCGTTCCGCAGAGTAAGGGGCAGCGCTCATTCCGTCATTGTAAACTGCGCCGGAGGTCGCATCGCCGGCGGCCCGGTCCTTTTCATGTCCTTCGCTGCACTCGCATTCCACTCGCTCGCCATGCGGTAGAGTAGTTCTACCGCCAGCCGGATCGTATGCACAAGGCCAGACAGATTGCCAGAGCGGGGATGCTGGTCAGCGCACTGCTTGCCATCCTCAAGATCTCTGTGGGCTGGCTAGCCAATTCGGCCGCGGTCATGGCCGACGGCTTCGAGTCCGCATCCGATGTGTTTACTTCGGGGCTGGTGCTGGTCGGCATGACAATTGCCGCCCGCCCGGCCGACGAAAACCACCCGTACGGCCACGGCCGGGTCGAGATTCTAACCGGCCTTTTGCTGGGATTTCTACTGTTCGACGCGGGAGTGTTAATTGCGATCCACGGTTGGACGGGCGCGGCGGGTCCGCCAACCTCCCCCGCCGAATATGCCGTCTGGCCGGTGCTGGTCTCCATCGCCGCCAAGAGCGGACTTGTCACGGTGAAATACCGGCATGGCAAGCGCTTGAACAGTTCGGCACTCAAGGCCGATTCGGCGAATGACGCCGTCGACATCTTGTCCGGAATCGTCGCGCTTTCCGCCTTGCTATTGACCGTGAAGTTTCCCGAGAGGTTCCCGCACGCGGACCATTACGGCGCGTTCGTGGTTGGCCTCATCGTAACCGCCACCGCGATTCGGGTCGCCTGGGAAGCCGCGATGCATCTGATGGATACCATGCCGGACGATCACGCAATGGAGGACATTCGCCGAGCGGCCGCCAGTGTCCCTCAGGTGGCGGGCGTGGAAAAATGCTTCGCGCGCAAGACGGGAGTGAAATACCACGTCGACCTGCATCTGGAAGTCGACCCCGATATTTCGGTGCGGGATTCTCACGATATAGCGCAGAGCGTGCGGCAGAAGGTATGCGAATCGTTGCCCTGGGTAGCGGACGTGCTGGTTCATGTGGAACCGGCTCCGTAGACGGGTTTCAACGCCGCAATGCGCGGCGCTCTTTGATCCTGGCGGGCCTGTTCATCGCGAGAAGCAGAACCGTCACCCTGCCCGCGGCTGTCCGGGCACGGATTTCGCCTTACACAGGCAGCAACAAAAGGCGAGATTCTCCGCTACCTCCGCCCACCGCGCTTTAGAGCGATCACGTGGTCTATTTCATGTAAGGTCAACGTGAAATGCGTGAACTTTCGCTGCGGGTACGTCCTACGCGCGGTTAGGGTGCAGCGCCCGCGACGGCACGGAACCGGTCACGCGTGTGCCGTTCGGCGGGTACCCGGCGCCGGATACCCTCGCGGGACGCGCTCTTATGAAACCCGCAGCACCTTTTATCGCCCGATGACGACAATACCGAAGCTCTCCGGCACGGGTGTTCCCCTGCCTCCACCCGCCGGGGCCGGGCCGATATCCCAAGCCGGCAAATACAGCTTGTGAGCCTTCTGGTCCGCGCTGATGGTTTTTGCGCCGGGCTTGGTCTTGATGGTCGCNNGCCCACGGCGGGCGTGGAGATGACCTTGCCGGTCACCGGATCGCTTACGCTCATGACCTTGTCGCAGACAGAAAACAGCTTCATCTTCGCCACGTCGATGGCGAGTCCGCTCGGCCCGTCGCAGGGAGCGATCGAGTATCGCTTCATTACCAGACCCTCCTGCGCGTTGATCTCGATGACTTCGTTTTTGTCTTCGATGTTGACGAACACGTGGCCTTTGCCATCCACCTGGGAAAATTCCGGCTTCCCTCCGACGGCCACCGACGCGCTGATTACATTGCTCGTTTTGGCATCGATCAGCGTAAAGTCGTTGCTCTTGCCGTTGAACGTCAGGACGCGATGCGTGACCGGCTCGTAAATGATGGAATCCGGGTTCTGGCCCGTGTTGATTTTCCCAAGCACTTTCAGAGTGGCGATGTCGAAAACCGTGACGTTATTCGTCGTGCCGTTGCTGGTGAAGCCCTTGGCGAGGTCGTTGGCAATCGCAATGCCGTGCACTCCCTGAGTGTCGGGAATGGTGCCGACCAGCTTGTCGGTCGCGGTGTCGATGACTTCCGTCTGCGTGCCATGCGACACATAGAGACGATGGTTGGCGCTGTCGCAATAGGTGTAGTCTGTGCGGTTGGCACCGCCGATCTTGATATTCGCCACAACTTTGTAGGTAGGCGCGGCGGCCTGGACTACTCCTGTAAGTGCTAGTCCGGCAAAGGCCAATCCCGCGCACGGGAGAATCCGAATCGTTTTCATGGGCAACTTCCTTTCAACTGAGGGTCAAACCGAACGTAACGGATGATTCTGAATATTGCCTGAAGATGGGTGCGCTCTTCACCCGTCGAAGGGACCGACCACTCTCGGCCTTCGGACATGCCGTACAGGCGCTTATGCTGCGAACTTTAAACCAAATCGAAAAGTTGCCGATATGAACAATCGGTGTATGCCGCGCGAAGAAAAGGCGATTGCGTTTGGGGTATCGGGCGCCTGCGCTGCACGATAGCCGCGCTGTGCGCTTACGCGTCCGCCCAGGCACCGATCGCGGCTGTTGCCGGGAAACCGCTCCGGACTCTTACTACAGCCGCAAGTGTGCGCGATCTTCCGGCAGCCGAAGCCGGCAGAGAATATCCGGTGGCGATTCGCGGGGTGGTTACCTATGCGAACGTGGCGAACGGCGAGCTTTTCGTTCAGGACCAGACCGCCGGCATCTTCGTCTTCGTCCGTAATTCGAAATACACCGGGCTACTCGAATGGGGAAGGCTCGTTGAGGTGGATGGCGTTAGCGCTTCCGGCGACTTTTCTTCTTCGATTACCAAAGCTGACATTCAGGTCCTTTCCGCAACCACGATGCCGAAGCCGCTGCGGGGGACTCTGGATCACTTGTCCGGGTCCGCTGACAGCCAATGGGGAGAATTAAAGGGAATTGCGCGTTCAGGCCGGGAGAACAACGGCTTACTGTCGCTGAACGTGGCAGCGGCCGACGGTGCGTTCCTCGTGATCATGAGGGATTACCCGCATGGCTGGAAACGGGAGCTTGTCGACTCGAAACTGACTTTCCAGGGCGTCCTGGCCGCGGCGTTCAACGAGCACAGGCAAGCTGTCGGACTTCGATTGTTCGTTCCATCGATGCAATTCATTCATATCGACGATCCCGCCCCTCAGTCTCCGTTCGATCTCCCGATGGCGCCGGCAGCCAGTGTTGGCGCATTTCAGACCAGCAAGGACGAGATCCGAAGGATACGTGTGCGCGGAACCGTTACCGCGGTTGTCTCCCCGACTTTGGCGTACTTCTCCGACGGCAAGTCCAGTCTGGCGGTCGAATTGGACCCCCCGGGTTCGATGGAACCCGGAGAACTGATCGATCTTGTCGGATTCCCTGGCGAAGTGGAAGGGCGCCCCGGACTGAAAAACGCGATCTGGCGGCTGATTGCGAGAGGCCGCGATCTGCTTCCGCAGCAGGCTACGGCAAACGAGATTGTGACGCCGGAAGACCAGAATGCGGGATCGGGCCTGGCCATCGCCGCCGGAACCCGGTACGACCTCCGGCTAATCGCCATAGAGGGTACGCTGCTCCAGCGCGGCGACGGGCCGCATTCGAAAAGCATTACACTCACTTCCATGGGCCAGTTCTTTTCTGTCTCGTATCCCGATTCGGCGCAGAAAACGATCGACGAGATCGATGTAGGCAGCCATCTGAGATTGACCGGCGTCTGTTTAGTCAGTTACGACGAATACCGTCGCGCCGAGTCGTTTCGGCTTTTGATACGCCAGCCCGGCGACATCGCCATACTCTCACGCCCTTCATGGCTGACCCTGCAACGCGCCGTCTGGATTATCGGGTTGATGGTTCTCTCAGTGATCGCCGCTGTGACCTGGATCACCCTCCTGCACAATCAGGTCGCTGGCAGAACCGAAGAACTGCGTGTGGCTAACGAACGGCTGGGCCGGGCGGCGGCGGAAGACGGCCTGACCGGCGCGGCGAATCGCCGCAGGTTTGACGAATTGTTGAAGCATGAGATGTCTCGGGCAGGGCGGACGAATGCGCCCCTTTCACTGGTGATGGTCGATATCGACCATTTCAAGGCGCTCAACGATCTCTACGGGCATCAGGTGGGCGATCACTGCCTGATTCGCGTGGTCCAGGCGATTCGAAAGGCCGCGGCCCGGGCGGAAGATGTGGTCGCCAGATACGGCGGCGAGGAATTTGCGGTGATTCTGCCCAACACCGGCGATGAGGCAGCCAACGGCAGGGCTGAGGTCATTCGTCGCGCAGTGGAGGAACTGGAAATAGTCCACGCGGGCGCGGCCGCCTCCGGTCAGCTCACCGTCAGCCTGGGAGTCGCCACGCTCTGGCCCGGATCGACCTATGCGGCCGAAGAACTGTTGAGCTTTGCGGATAGTGCGATGTATGAGGCCAAACATAGTGGAAGAAATCAGGTTGTTTCGTGGCGGGGGGTGGACGTTTCGCCTCTTCCGGCGAGTGTACCCGATAACGCCTCTGCCTGAAAAAGCACCCTCAACTCCCTCAACTTCTCAGGCCGAAACACGCCGCGCCGGAAAGAGCGGTTATTCCCCGCCCCGGCCCGAGGCGCTGCGCTGATACAGATCGTCCAGTTCCGCGTGGAAGTTTTCCATCACCTGTTGGCGGCGCACTTTCATGGTGGCGGTCACTTCGCCATTCTCGATGGAAAAATCGCGGTGCAGTATCCGGAAGCGCTTGATCTGCTCGAACGGCGCAAGCTGCCTGTTGATGCGCGTCACGATACGCTGCACCTCAGCAACCACCTGAGGCGCTTCATGCAGCGGAACGCCAGCTGCGCTCGCGCCCGGAATCGCCTCCGCGATCGATGGCTGAATCGTAAAGAGAGCCACCAGGTGGGGCAACCGGTCTCCGGCCAACACCAACTGGCTGATCAGGGGCTCGAATTTGAAGAACGTCTCGACGCGTCCCGGAAAGACTTTCTTTCCGTTCGAAGATACGATGAGTTCCTTCTTGCGGCCTGTGATGTAAATGTAGCCATCGGCATCGATGGTAGCGATATCGCCCGTGTGCAGCCAGCCATCCTGTATCAACGCGGCCGTGGCTTCCGGGTCGTTGTGGTAGCCGCTCGACAACGCGGGGCTGCGAATCAGCAGTTCACCATCGTCGGCGGTCCGTACCTCAACGCCTTTGAGCGCCTTGCCGATGCTGCCCGGCCGGGGGGCACCTACGGGATTGAACACGGCTACTCCGCCTTCGGTAAGCCCATAGCCTTCAATCAGAGGCAGGCCGATGGCATCGAAAAACTCGGCCAGATCGGCTGAAAGCGGCGCGGCGCCTGAAATCGCCACGCGCAGGCGCCCGCCGAGCCGTTCGCGAATCGTGGCAAAGATCAACCGCTCCGCCAGCGCCAGCGGCAAGCTCATATGAAGCGGCACGCTCTTACCTTCCCGTTTTCGTTTTGCCGCCGCGCGCCCGAGCCTAACCGCCGCGTGAAAAGCCTTCTGCGCCAGCGCCGGCTTCTTCTGAACCTCCGCGCGGATGCTGGAATACATACGCTCCCAGACGCGCGGCGGCGCGAGAAAAAACGTCGGCCGCACCGACTTCAGTTCGCCCGGCAGTTTCATCAGGCTCTCGGCGAAAGAAACCGGCGTCCCTGTCAGCATGGGCAGAAGTTCCACCACGACGCGCTGCGCGATATGAGCGGAAGGAAGGAAGGCAATCGTGATGTCGTCCGGTCCGAGCGCAATAACGTCGGGCCCCATGTTGATGTTGGACGTCAGCGCGCCGTGCGTCACCACGACCCTTTTCGGATCGCCCGTCGCGCCGGAAGTGAGATAGAGGATCGCGCGGTCTTCGGGCAAGACATCCGCGGCATACCGGCCATGACGGCGCAGCGCGGCGAGCGAAACGGCGCCCTCTGCCTCGCCTGTCATGAGAATGAAGTGGCCGACCGGCGCACCCCGCAACGCAGCCAGCATTATCGGATCTTCGACGAAAAGAACTTTCGCCCCGGAAAGCCCAATGGTGCGGATCAGTTCCGCCGCGGGATAGCTGGGATAGAGCGCCGCCGCGACGGATCCGTTCATCAGGATTCCCTGATCGACCAGATAAAATTCCGCGCGGGTTTCCGAACAAATGGCGACATGATCGCCGCGACCGATACCGAGCGCCTTCAGGCCGGCTGCGATTTCTTCGGCCGCTTCGAGATACTGCATCCAGGTCCACGTCCGGACTCCATCTTTGCCTGGTTGCCGCAGCGCCAGTCCATCGGGGTAACGCGCGGCCGTCCGGCGCAGAACTTCGGGAATCGTGGCGGCCGTGCTTGCGGGTGTTTCCATGCGGTCCGTAAGCCAGTGTATTATGCGTCTCAGGATCACGCGCAAGTTACGCCGACAGACGCGGGTGAACAGCTGGTTTCCACGCGCACGACCTCGACGCGCCACACGGCGTTGCGGGGATTGCTCAATTGTTCGCCGTCGCGCGTCGCGGCCTGCGCGCTTATCAGGTTTCCGGCGTTGGCGTTTCGCCGACCATTTCGGCCACGCGATCCTGGAGCTCCTGATTCAGCTTGCCTCGATCCTGCAGCGACATGCCGGAGGTCTCGATAGGGTCTCCGACGATCAGCTCAATCTCACCACCCAGCACCGCCGCGGAGCCCATTGGAAGAATCCTTCTGGTGTTCAGCAGGGCCACGGGCACGGCCGGCGCCCCGGACTTAATCGCGATGTAAGCCGCGCCTTCGCGGAAGGGCCGCATGCGGGTCGCCGTCCTGCCCCCCTCCGGAAAAACCAGCAGCGAGATGCGGCGTTCGCGGACCAGCCGCGCGCCTTCGGACATGCTTTTGAGCGAGGCGCGCGGATCGTCCCGAACCACAGGCAGATGGCCGGCGCGCTTCAGGTGCCCGCCCATCAGCGGAATCGAAAACAGGCCGCGCTTGGCGAAGAAACGAAACTGCAGCGGAATTGAACTGAGGATGGCCGGCGTATCCATATAGCTGGCGTGATTTGCGACCAGAACGTACCCGCGCCGGGGATCGAGTTTCTCCACGCCGGTCACGCGGCATCGCACCGAGCCGACGGCGAGCAAAATGCGCGACCACGCCTGCGCCACCCGATGCTGAGTGTAGCCGGTCCGATCCCAGATGGATGTCACCATGGAAATGGCACCCATGACTATCGTTGCCAGAACGATGGCCGGGGCGGTAATCAGAAGTGCGCGGAGTTTCCTCACGGGTCGGGGGAAACTCTATTATCACTGTCGAAATTCTTGCGGGCTAAGTCTATGAATGCATGCAGACGCCCGAGGCCGGTTTCGGCGGTCGGCCGCCAGCGTTTCCACGACGCGCCTGCTCGATGCAGGCAAGCGATTGCGCCAGATCCCGTGCCGTCGGCTCCGCTGACCGCCGGGGCCGATTCAGTCCGCTCCCGCCGCCTGGCCGGACGAACGAGCGAGCGCCGCGCTTTGTAGAATGGAAACAGGGATTTGCGCCATCATGAACAAAAGTAAATATTTAGCCGTAGTCTGCCTGTTTGTGGGAAGCGCCGCGCTGTACGGGCAGGCCCCGGCCAAAGGCGACGCGGCGAAAGGGAGAGGCATCTTCGAACAGCAGTGCGGGCTTTGCCACGACGCGCTGACGACCGATAAGAAAATGGGTCCTGGCTTCAAGGGTCTGTTCAAGATGCCGAAGCTTTCCACGAACGGTAAGCCAGTCAACGATGCCAACGTTCTGGAACGCATCAATGCGGGTGGCAACGGTATGCCCCCTTACAAGGATCTGATTTCCAGCGGCGAGAAAGCCGACCTACTGGCGTATCTGAGAACGCTTTAGTCAACGGGCACTGCTGAATAACAAGTTCGCTTGCTTTGCACCGAGGGGGTCCGGGGTTTGAATCCCTGCGCGACCACCATTCCCGTCCACACAAGTTGCGTCCGGTTAACCGCTGAATTGAAGGCCCGGAATCCCGACGTAATCGCGTAAGTACGCCACAGAGCCTGCATTGCGGTGAAGGAACCGCCCGGCGTGACGGGTACGGCGACAAGCGGGCTCATTTCGAGCGGGCATGGTCAGCCGGCGTTTAATCCGCAGGCTGCGCCGCGTTTTCTCCCTCTCACTCACAACACCGCCGACCGCGCAGCCTTCTTCATCTCGGTCTCCAGACGCAGATTCTTCACCAGCCGATACAGATAATTCGGATGCACGCCCAGCAACCGCGCGGCCTCGCCGTGGTCGTACCCGGCCTGATCGTAGGCGCGTTGCACCGCCATGCGCTTGGCCGAGTTCACCGTATCCTGCAACGAACCGCCGCCACTGCCGGCGCTGCCGCCGTTTTCGCTCGCGCCCTGGGGCTCGCTCAGCGCTTCCGGCAGATCCTCCGGCAGAATCATTTCCGACGATCCCATCACCACCGCGCGTTCAATGGCGTTCTCCAGTTCCCGCACGTTGCCCGGCCAATCGAAGTTTCGCAACAACGCGGCCGCCTGCGGCGAGATGCCCGAAATCTGCCGCCCGCACTTCACCGCGAAATGCGCTGCAAAATGCCTCGCCAGCGGCATAATGTCTTCCGGGCGTTCGCGCAGCGCGGGTGTTTGCAGCGCGATCACGTTCAACCGATAAAACAGATCCTGCCGAAAACGGCCCTGCCGTACGGATTCTTCCAGATTGCGATTCGTAGCCGCCACCAGCCGGAAATCGAGCTTAATGGCCTGAAGGCCGCCGACGCGTTCAACGACACGCTGCTGCAGAACGCGCAGCAATTTCGCCTGGAGCTGGATGGGCATCTCGCCAATCTCGTCGAGAAACACCGTGCCACCGGCGGCCGATTCCAGTTTGCCCCGCTTCTGCGCGGCCGCTCCTGTAAACGAGCCCTTCTCGTGACCGAAGAGCTCGCTTTCCAGCAGTTGTTCCGCGAGTGCGGCGCAGTTGATCGCGACGAAGGGCTTTGCCGCGCGATGACTGTTTCGGTGCACGGCGCGCGCTACCAGTTCCTTGCCCGTGCCGCTTTCTCCCGTGATCAGCACCGTGGCATCGCTCTGCGCAACCCGCGTGATCCGGTTCCGCAACTCGGACATGAGATGGCTTCCGCCGCGCAGCTCGTCTTCGATGCCGAGTTCTTCTTTCAGCTGCGCAACCTCACTGAGCAGCCGCTCCAGATGGAACGAATTCTCTATGGCGATCGACGCTATCTGCGAAACCGCTGTAATGAGCCCGAAATCCGACTCCGAAAACGGCTCTGCGCGACAGAGATAAATGGCGCCCGCGATCTCGTCGCGCACGAACAACAGGACTGCCATTTCACCTGGCGTGAAAAGCGGCCGCTTCAGAATCACCGCCTCGTGAACGATCTCCGGCGTCGAATCGCCGCTTTCAATGAGATAAATCGCGCTGCGATCGGCAGTGACCAGATCGGAGATCAGGGCCAGCACATGTTCTTTGAACACATGCTCGGTTGGCGTGCCCCTCGCTCCATATAACTCCCGCGCGGACTGCAGCAGTGCGCAGATGCGCAGCATAGCCGGAACGTTGTCGACTGTTTCTGGCATCGTCTGGCCAGTATATCTTTATTCCCGCGCTGGTAACCGCCCGCCCGGAGCGGCGGGAAATGAGGCCCCGCCCGCCTCGCCTTTCACCTTCCGATTACGAGTTTCACCTTCCGCTTCAAAAAACTGACGCCGGGACCTATAAGCTGTTTGTTTTCAGCGCGACCAGTTTGGCCCACTCCATGCGTTTAACTGCGGCGTTCCCGGAAATGAAACAAAGAGATTCAGGGACGGAAAGAGAAACCAAAATGAAAAACATCGTTACCAAAATCATGACTTCGGCTGTCCTCCTCCTCTCGATCGGCAGCCTCGAAGCGCAAGGCCCGAAAATGCAGGCGACGGTCCCGTTTGCCTGGCAGTTGAACGGCGCGCAACTGAGCGCCGGCGAATACGTGGTTTCGAAGGACCCCAACACTCGCGCGATCCTGATACACAACGCGAAGAGTGGCAAGTCTGTAGTCACGCTCAGCGCCATGACGGAACGCTCGGATTCAACCTACCGGCTCGTGTTCCACCGGGTTGGCAACCGCAGCTTCCTGTCTGAAGTGCACGCGCTGGGCGGGGTCGACAAGCTGCCGGTCAGCAAGGCCGAAAAGCGAGCCGTCGAGACGGAACAGGGCGGTGAGATGGCGATAGTCGTTGTCGACGTCAGGCCCGTCGTCAACTAAATGACTTCCGTGATTCCCCGGTCCGGCGGGCTCATTCGGCGCGACCCCACGCCGCATATGCCCGCCGGTTTCTGTTTTTGATCGACGCCGTCCGCGGCCAGGCTTCATCGGAGGATGAACGGTACCGTCCGACTGTATTGCGTCCGCCATATAGAATGAAGATGCGTGACCTACGACCTCATTGTGATTGGAAGCGGCCCCGGCGGCTATTCCGCAGCCGTCCGCGCCGGACAGTATGGCCTGAAAACGGCCATTATCGAGAAAGACGCCAAACTTGGCGGTACCTGCCTTCATGTTGGCTGTATCCCCACCAAGGCTCTCCTTCATACCGCCGACATGTGGCATTTCGCCACCCATTCGGCCGATGAAGGCATCACCATCGACAAGCCGGCGCTGAATTTCCCCAAGGTCATGGAGCGCAAGAACGGCATCGTCTCGAAACACGCCAAAGGCGTCGAGTTCCTGATGAAGAAGAACAAGGTCGAATGGATCAAAGGCTACGGCACAATCAAAGGGCCGGGCAAGGTCGAGGTCAAGACCGACAAGGGGACCGAAGTTCTCACCACGAAGAATATTCTGATCGCGACGGGCTCGGTGGCGCGCATGCTGCCCGGCCTAACGCCCGATCCTGATTTCATCCTGACCAACATCGAAATCCTGAATCTTCAGGCGGTGCCGAAATCGCTGATGATCATCGGGGCGGGCGCGGTCGGTGTGGAATTCGCATCGATATTCAATCGGTTAGGGTCGGAAGTGAGCGTCTTCGAAGCGCTGCCGCGGATTGTGCCGGTGGAAGACGAGGAAGTCTCGAAGGAACTGGAGCGCGTCTTTAAGAAGAGCAAGATTCGGGTGGAAACCGGCGCAAAGTGCTCCGATGTGCAGAAAACGGGTACGGGCGTGAAGATGAAGGTCACGCTCGCCAACGGCAAGGATGAGGTAGTGGAGGCGGAGAAACTGCTGGTTGCCATCGGGCGCGCGCCGAACACGACCGGCATTGGCCTCGAGAACACGAAAGTCCGCAGCGAGCGCGGCTTCATCTTCGTGAACGAGTACCAGCAGACCGATGAGCCGGGCATCTACGCGATCGGCGACGTGGTGGCGGGAACGCCTCAACTGGCGCATGTGGCGACGGCGCAGGGCATGGTGGCGGTGGCGAAAATGGCAGGCAAACCGGCGACACCAATCCGGCGGAACAGGATTCCCGGCGCGACTTACACAGATCCAGGCATCGGCAGCGTCGGACTCACCGAGGCACAGGCGAAGGCGGCCGGCTACAAGGTGAAAGTCGGCAAGTTTCCTTTTGTGGCGAACAGCAAGGCAACGATTTTGGGTTCGCACGATGGCTTCGTCAAGATCGTATCGGACGAGAAATACGGCGAGATACTCGGCGTGCATATCATCGGGCCGGAGGCGTTCGAACTGATCTCGGAGGCGGTGACGGCCATGGAAGCGGAAGCGACGGTCGAGACCATGATGAGCACCATCCACGCGCATCCGACGATTTACGAAGCGCTGGGCGAGGCGTTCAATAACGTTTACGGCCTTGCGATCAATGTTTAATCGAGCTTTGCCACGGGGCGGACGAGGGTGCGCTCAAAGCTCATGACCCGCCCGTGCATCGTACGTGACCTGGGGCGCATGAGTTACTCCGAGGCGCTTTCCATTCAGGAAAGTATCGCCGGCGAGCGAAAACTCGGCCAGGGTACGGATCATTTACTTTTCGTGGAGCACCCGCACGTCGTGACGATCGGGCGCAACGGGCTGGAGAGCAACGTACTGGCGTCGCCGGAGTTGCTGCGCGAAAAGAATGTCGAGTTGTACGAGTCCAACCGGGGCGGAGATGTGACCTACCACGGTCCGGGGCAGATCGTAGCGTACCCGGTGATGGATCTACGCGAATGGAAGCGGGACGTAGGCGCGTTTGTGCGGGCCATCGAACAGACGCTCATTGATACGCTGGGAGAGTTCGGTGTCGAAGCGTTCCGGGTTCCTGGTCTGACGGGCGTCTGGACCGGCGCTGGCGATCATAAAGCGAAAATAGCGGCGATCGGGGTCCACTTGAGCCGCTGGGTTTCGACACATGGCTGGGCGCTGAACGTAACAACGGACTTGCGCTATTTCGACTACATCGTTCCATGCGGGCTGAGGAAGTCTGTCACTTCGATGGAGCGAAGGGGCGTCGCGGCGGACCCGGAGGACGTGAAGCTCGCGCTGGCGCGGCACTTCGGGCGGTTGTTCGATTTTGAAATGCTGACTGAGCGTCGGGCGGAGATGCCCGAGTTGACGGGAGCGATGAAATGACAGACGTTGTAATGCCCCAGATGGGCGAGAGTATCGTTGAAGGCACGCTGACGAAGTGGCTGAAAAAGGCCGGCGACACGGTGGTTGCCGACGAGCCGCTGTTCGAGATTTCCACCGACAAGGTGGATACCGAGATNNGCCGCGTCGTCCCCGGCTGCGAAGCCCGCCGATGCCCCTACCGCTCCGCCTCCTGCTGCACCCGCGGCGCCTGTTGCGCCAACGCCTGTCGCGCCAGCACCCGCTGCCCCGAGCGCGCCAGCCGTAGCCGCGCCAGCTGTTCCGGCTGGCCCGCTGTCTCCCCTTGTACGGCGAATAGCTCGCGAGAACAATCTCGATTTATCGCGCATTACCGGCACGGGTGCCGGCGGCCGGATCACGAAGGAAGATGTCGAAACTTACATGAAGGGCGCGGCCGCTCCGGGTCAGGCGCCCGTCGTTGCAGCCACACCGGTCGCCCCCGCCGTCTCCGCGCCGACCCCGGCTGCGAAGACTTCCGGGCCAGTGGCGAAGACGCGCGTCGAGCCGATGNNATGCGGCAGAAGATCGCCGAGCACATGATTGCCAGCCAGAATACTTCGGCGCACGTGACGACGGTGCATCGCGTCGACATGACGAAGGTCGCGAAGATGCGAGCGAAACACAAGGACGCGTTCGCGGCGCGCCACGGCATGTCGCTCACGTTCCTTCCCTTCGTGACGCGCGCGGCAACCGAGGCGTTGGCGCAGTTCCCGATCTTCAACGCGTCGATTGAGGGGACGAATATCGTTTATCACAACGAGATCAACATCGGGATCGCGGTGGCGCTCGATGGAGGGCTGATCGTGCCGGTAATCAAGGCCGCGGACGAGAAGAACGTGACCGGCCTGCAGCGGTCGATTGTGGATCTGGCCGGACGCGCGCGGGCAAGGCAACTGAAGCCGGATGAAATCCAGGGCGGGACGTTCTCCATCACGAATTTTGGCAGCTTCGGCAGCGTGTTCGCGACGCCGATGATCAATCAGCCGCAGGTAGCGATTCTGGGCGTCGGGACGATCGAGAAGGTGCCGGTTGTGCTGGACGACGCTATTGCGATCCGGTCGCAGTGTTTCCTGGCGCTGTCGTTTGACCATCGGCTGATCGACGGCGCGCTGGCCGATCAGTTCACGGCGAAAGTGAAGGCCGTGCTGGAGAGCTGGTCGGAAGATATTTTGTAGAGGCCGGGAGCGGTCATTTGGAAAAGGTGTTCGAGAGCCAGACGACGCTCGCGTTGTTCCTGCTGCTCTTCATTCCCGGGTTTATCTCGCTGAAGGTTTACGACCTCCTGATTCCTGGCGAGCGGCGAGATTTCACCAGATCGCTGGCCGATGCCATCGCTTACAGCGCCCTGAATCTCGGAGCGCTGATTTGGCTGGTAGTGCCGGTGTGGTCTGGCCGTCTGCCGCCCTGGGAGTGGTACATGGCCACATTCTTCCTCCTGGTCGGAATGCCCGCCCCGTGGCCCATTCTGTTTCTGCAGATCCGAAAGGTGCCGATTGTTGCGAATCGGATCTCCAGCCCAAACCCTCGAGTCTGGGACGACATTTTCTCAAAACGAACCATTTACTGGGTAATCGTCCATCTGAAGGATCACGCCGGATCTGTGGCCTTTACGGGCCGAAGTCGTACTCATCACACAGCCCAGCCCCATCGGAGACTTACCTTGAAGAAGTCTGGCGCCTCGGCGAAGATGGAGGGTTTACCGGATCCATCGTGCACTCGACCTCGGGTATCCTGATCATGGGAACGGACATTTTGGCTCTTGAATTCTTTCGCGATAATGAAGTAGACATGGAGGAGGATATATGAGAACTCAGCACGGAAAAGGCCGCACGTATACTCCAAAGCCCCGTAATGGGAATTACCAGCCGATTATGCCTCCGTCGCTCGTCGGCAAGAAGATCACTCCCCCTACGACCGGCTCCGGCGTTCCGTCACCGAAGAAGTAACGTCGGATTTTGTGTCGTTCCTTCGCAACTCTTCGGTGTCCTTCCCGCGCGGTGGGAGACGTGAAAGAGCACGCTTCGGCGGGGTTCCATCGCGTGAGCGTTAGCGACGATTTGACTAAGCGGCTGAAGGAGTGCGACGTTCAGTTGATCCAGGCTTGCGATGCCGCGAACCAGGACCTTGACGCAGCGCAAATTGAAGAACGAGTTTGACGGAAACGACGATGAAATGTCGGAACCCTGGAAATGAGCCGGGGAAGTAATTCCGGGGTGCGTTGAGACCTGACGGGTTGCGCTCGACTTGACGCTCGCGTTGGGGATTCGCAAGACACTGCCCTGCTTTTCCCGTCAGGCGCGGTGTATGCTTGGAAACATAGCGGCATTAAAATGTTTTCCGTCATCTCGCTCGCGCTTCTCGCAATCATAGTCGTTTTACTCGCTGTTCTGCTGCTTCGTCCGCGCCCGGTCGATTTCCGCGACGACATCGCCCGCCTGCGCCAGGCCCAATCCGACGATGCCCGCGCGCTCCGCGAAGAACTCGCTTCGGGCCTGCAGCGCTATGCCATGCAGACCGACCAGCGCGCCGAAGCGCTGCGCACCGCCGTGATGCATCAACTGGCCGATGCCCAGCGCGGCCAGCGCACCGAACTCGAATCGATCCGCGCCGCGCTCGACCAGCGGCTTGCCGCCATTCAGACCGACAATGCCGCGCGCCTCGAACAGATGCGGCAAACGGTCGACGAAAAGCTGCAATCGACGCTCGAAACGCGCCTTGGCGAGTCGTTCCGCCTCGTCAGCGAGCGGCTGGAGCAGGTCCACAAAGGCCTCGGCGAAATGCAAACTCTTGCCGCCGGCGTGGGCGATCTGAAGCGCGTGCTGAGCAACGTAACGACGCGCGGCGCATGGGGCGAAGTGCAACTTGAAAACCTGCTCACGCAGATGCTCGCACCCGACCAGTTCGAGCGCAACGTTGCCACCACGGGCACTGGCGAACGCGTCGAGTTCGCTATTAAGCTGCCCGGCCAGGGCACGGGGACCATGTGGCTGCCGATCGACGCGAAGTTCCCGGCCGAGACGTACCAGCGCCTCGCGGCCGCGGCCGAGCGCGGCGATGCGGAGGCTGTCGAGGTATGTTCGCGCGAACTCGAAACTGTCATCCGAACGTGCGCGAAGACCTTCAGCGGCAAGTACCTCGCGCCGCCCGCAACCACCGATTTCGGCATTCTGTTTCTGGCCACGGAGGGGCTTTACGCGGAAGCGTTGCGGCGTCCGGGCCTTGCGGAAGCTTTGCAGAGCCAGTATCGGGTGGTGCTGGCCGGGCCGACCACGTTTGCCGCGCTCCTCAATAGCCTGCAAATGGGCTTCCGCACGCTGGCGATCCAGCAGCGGTCGGGCGAAGTGTGGAAGATCCTTGGCGAGGTGAAGACGCAATTCGGCAAGTATTCGCAGGTGCTGGACCTGATCCGCAAACGGCTCGACCAGGCCGTGGAAACAGTCGATCAGGCGGCTGTCCGCACGCGCGCGATCGAGAGCAAGCTCAAGCGCGTGGAATCCGTGGAGGACCCCGACGCTCCGGAAGCCGACAACGTCATTCAGTTGGCCGCCGCGGGCTGATCGGCGCGGGTTGGGAAGCGGCTGCCGCCACGGGTCATGATATGAACTATGGACATGACTCGCCGCCAGGCCATTTTGTCGCTATCGACCGCCGCTGCCGCAATGGCGGCCCCATCCAGCCCGCCCGATGCGCCGGTTAACGTCATCGCCCGCACTGACGCGGCCGTCGACACGTATCTCCGAACGCAGATCACGGAACCGGGTCCATGGCTCGGCAGCGTTCCAGACGAATATCTGCAACACCCCGCCGGGGTGCCGAGCGGTCTCATCGAACTGATGACGGCGGCGCTGATTCATCCCGGCTCGAAGCACCACAACGATAACGAACTGGTGAATCGCATCCGGCTGGCCGCCGGTTACCTGGAGCGCAGCCAAAGCCCGGAAGGCTTCATCGATCTGCTTTCGACGAACTTCAATTCCCCTCCCGATACCGGTTTCGTGGTTCACAACGTGGGCACGGCGGCGGCCATCGCGAAGCTGTATTCCAACGACACGGTGCTCGGCCTGTTGCGGCCCTTTCTGGTCAAGGCGGGCAACGGCCTGGCCGTCGGCGGCATACACACGCCGAACCATCGCTGGGTGGTTTCGTGCGCTTTGGCCCAGATTCACGACGTTTTTCCGAACCCGGCCTATCTGCAGCGCATCAATCAGTGGCTGGCCGAAGGCATCGATATCGACGCGGATGGCCAGTACACCGAACGCAGCACGGTCACTTACAACACGATTTGCGACCGCGCCTTCACCGTGCTCGCGGCGAAACTCAAGCGGCCCGAACTGCTCGATCCCGTCCGCCGCAATCTGCGCGCCATGATGTATCTGCTGCATCCGGATGGCGAAGTCGTCACCGAAGTTTCGAAGCGGCAGGACCAGTTTGTGCGCGGCACAATGGCCGGCTACTGGTTCCCGGTGCAGTATCTTGCGATTTACGACAAGGACGGCCAGTTCTCCGCGCTGGCAAGCCAACTGGCACCGGATAACGCGCGGCTTTCCGCGCTGATGGAATATCCGGAACTGACTGCGGCGCTTCCGCCAGCCGCTCCGCTGCCGGAAGACTACGAGAAGTTATTTCCACTGGTCGGCTTGGCGCGAATTCGCCGCGGGCCGCTCGATGGCACCGTGATCCTCGCGGACAGCAGCCGTTTTTTCAGCGCGCGCAGAGGGCCGCTGGTGATCAATGCCGTACGTTTTGCGACGTCGTTCTTCGGCAAGGGACAGTTTATTCCGGCGTCGACGGCGCAGCGCGATGGCGCGTATGTTGCAACGCAGTCGCTCGAAGCGCCTTACTACCAGCCGCTCACGCCGGTTCAAACGGTGGATTACCGCAACTGGGCTGCGCTGCGGGAGAAACGCAGGCAGACGCAGATCTGCGAACTGGAGCAGTCGGCCACCGTCAAGGAACGGCCGAACGGTTTTGCAGTGCGAATTCAGGCAAGCGGAAACACGTCCGGCGCGCGGCTGGGCGTTCCTTTGGCGGTTGAAATCAATCTGCGCGAAGGTGGCCGGCTCGAAGGCTGCCACCCCGCACCGCACGCGGAAGGGGCATGGATGCTGGAGAAGGGCTACGCGTCGTACTCGCTCGAAGGCCATACGCTGCGCTTCGGGCCGGGCGCCGCTCCCCATCTGCTGACGCAACTTCGCGGCGCGGAACCGAAGTTGCCCGGCGTGGGCGTTTATGTAACCGGCTACACGCCTTTCGACCAAACGCTTTCCTTCGAGTTCAGTTAGGTCCACCAGAGCCGCTGGATTGCGCTTAAACTAACGGTCAGGAGGATTTTTCGCCGATGAAGACAGCAACACTATTCGCATTGATGCTTGCCGCATGCCTGACCGCGTCAGCCGATTTCAGCTACACGAGCACCATGAAGACGACCGGAGGGTCCATGGCCGCGATGATGGGCACAGCGGGCGACCGCACGACCAACGTCAGCTGGAAGGGCCAGAAGATGGTGACCGTAAGCGGCGGCACTTCCACCATCATTGACGTGGATGCGCAGACCGTCACGACCATAAACAATACGCAGAAAACCTGGACGGTGAAGGCATTTTCGGACCTCGCCGGCACCGGAGCCAATACCGATGTTTCGGTCGACGTGAAAGAAACCGGCCAGAAGAAGACCGTGAATGGGTTCAATGCGAGCGAGGTGATCGTGACCATGAATATGGATATGGAAATGGGGCGCGGCGGAATGGCCATGAAATTACAGCTTGAGTTGGATATGTGGATCTCGTCGGAAGTGCCGGGCGCGGCCGATCTGCACGCGTTCTACCGAAAGAACGCCGCGTCCTTTCCATGGAGCGCGATGATGGCGGACAGCGGCAACCAGAGCGTTCAGAAGGCGATCGCCCAGGTGCAGCGCAAGCTGGCGGAACTGGACGGCGTTCCCGTGCAGCAGATTCTGCGAGTGAAGCAGGCGGGCGGCGCGCAGGTGGCCCAGGCTCCTACGATGCCGCAGATGACTCCCGCGCAGGCCGCGCAGATGCAGGCGGCAATGGCGAAGATGCAGGATATGGCAAAACAGGGTGGTCCGGGTGCGGCTGCGGCTCAGCAAATGATGGCCGGCATGGGCGCGATGAACGGGGCTGCGGCGGGCGGTGGCGCTCCCGCGTTGATTGAGATGACTGTAGATTACAGCGGCTTCTCAAGCGCCAGTGTGCCCGGTTCGTTGTTCGCGATTCCGGACGGATACAAGCAGGTCAAGTAGGACTGGGTCAATCGAGGAATGAAGAACCGAGTATTGGTGCCCGCAGCTTTGCTAATGCTGGCCTTCCCACAAGCCCGCCCACGCTCAGCGTCCGCCGGAGTTTGACGCGGCTGTTATTAAGCTCGATCAATTCGGACCGGGCCCAGGGGGACTGATGGGCGGGCCCGGGACCGACGACCCGGGGCGCGTGACATGGGGCAAGGTCTGGCTGCGGGATCTGGTCGCAACAGCATTCCATGTGGAACCGGAAAACGTATCCGGTCCGAGATGGACTGGGATGAACGGAGCCCAGTTGTACGCGTTGACGGCAACAATGCCGCGCGACACGAACAGGCACGATTTCGAACTCAAGCTCCAGAAGTTTCTGATTGAGCAATTCAAACTGAAGCTGCACCGCGAGCCGAAATTGTTCCCGGCGTATGATCTTGTTGTGGCGCCGGGCGGGGCCAAACTGAAGGCATCGGCCGATCAGAGCGATCCCACGGGCCCCAACGCCCCGTATCTGTTGTCCGATACGACAATCGACGCCGACAGATTCCCAGTGATTCGGCCCGGTCACGGAATGGTGAGCAGCTATAGCGCGCACCTCGGGGGTCGCCGCCAGACCTTTCAGCAATACACGATGTCTGAGTATGCAAAATACCTGATTGGCGGCGTAACTCCGGAGGGAAGCCCCACTCACTACGTAGTCGATAAGACCGGGCTGAAGAGCCGCTACGATTTCAAGTTGAAGTTCGAGCCGGGCGGCGATCCGATCAAGCTCGGACCCGCGGTGCAGGCAGCTTTGGGCGTACCAGACGCGTCCGAGCCCGACAGCGGTCTGCCGAATATCTTCAAGGCACTCGAACCACAACTCGGGCTGAAGCTGGTCAAGGCCAAAGATATTCCGATGGACACAATAGTCATTGACTCTGCGGAAATGATACCGGTGGGGAACTGACACGTGCTTGAAGAAGTTCGGTGAATCGAGCGCCTTGAGAACGCTCATGGCAGCGCGGCAAGTGAATCGAAGACGCCATATTTGAGCGTACCGAATGCGCCTCCCGGTGCTAAACTGCCCCCAGCCAATCCCTTCCGCCACGCTCCCTCCGGGCTGGTGTCTGGCTCATCATTCGCTGCGAGGCCACCGAGAAGTGTCCGATCGCGTGCGAGCCGGGGATCACCACCGACGATCCGGCGACCGCCGGTCAAAACCCCTGACGTTATGGCTTACACGGTTTGGGACGATCGCCGCCAGAAGCGCTGCGATCAGTGTAGTTGCAAGGGTAACTGCGGCATTTGCGAAGGCGCGGCCGACGAGACGAGAACCCGTGGTGCGCCTCGGCGCGGTCTCGGCGGTTATGAACACGTCAGCTTCGGCCTACGCTGCGCTAACATTTATTAATGCGTATTTCCCTCGCGCCCGTGCTGGCGCTGCTGCTTTTTTCCGACGCTCCGGCCGTCGCAGCGGGGCCGTCCTCTCCCGCCATCACGCTCGAAATCAGCGACTACGCGACCATGCCAATGACCGGTAAGGTAGATGGCAAAGGCCAGATCATGGGCCTTCTCGCGCGAGCCAATTTTATGCGCGAAGAGCCGGGCGGCGACGGAAAGAGGATCTTCGTCAACGATCTGAACGGTCCCCTCTACATTCTCGACAAGCAGACCGGCAAGTTCACCACTTATCTCAATTTCAACGGGCGCGACGGGCAACCCGGCTTGTTCCGTCGGCTGCCCACCGAGAGCGGATTCGCGAACGGTTTTATCTGTTTCGCGTTCGATCCCGACTACGCCCGCAACGGCAGGTTCTACACGATTCACCTCGAAGATCCCGAGGTCCCCGCGTCCGCCAGTCCCGACAATACGAACTTCCCGGGACTCAAACAGATTTACGAACTCACGCAACCGATCGCGACCCCCGGTCCAACCGCTCGCGAGGCGGTGCTCGTCGAGTGGACCGACACCAACACAGCCAATTCGACCTTCGAAGGAACTGCCCGCGAGTTAATGCGCCTCCGGCTGAACACGCAGATTCACCCCATGGGCGACCTGATGTTCAATCCAACCGCGCGTCCCGGCGACCCGGACTGGCGCGTGCTCTACATCGCATGCGGAGACGGCGGTTCCGGCGAATCGAAGAATCCCGAAATGCGCTCCAATCCGCAGCGTCTGGATACCCTGGTCGGGAAGATTCTCCGCATCGTTCCCGACCTCAACGAGCGAAAAGAATCAAGCGCCGTCAGCCAGAACGGGCGCTACCGCATTCCCAACGACAACCCGTTCGTGTCCAAAGCGGGCGCTCGCGGCGAGATCTGGGCATACGGTCTGCGCAATCCCGCTCGCCTGACTTGGGATTTCGATCCCGCCAACCCGCGCGACAATCGTTTGATAGCAGGCGTGATCGGCCTGAACACGTGGGAAACGGTCGTCATCATCCACAAAGGCGCCAACTACGGCTATTCTCTGCGGGAAGGCAACCAGAAGCTGGAAACGACCAACAAGACTGCCGACTTGCCGGAGGACGACCGAATTCCCGTCCAAGTCAATGCCACCGAAACCGACGGTATGGTAACTCCCCGGTATCCGGTCATTCAATACGGGCACGTCAAAGGCGGTGGCGACGCCATGTCGAGCGGTTTTGTCTATCGCGGCAAGGCCATCCCGGCGCTGCGGGGCAAATACATCTTCGGCGATATTTCGACCGGCAACATCTGGTATGCGGATTACGGGGAAATGATTGCCGCCGATGCCGGAAATACGAAGAAGCCAGCCGAAATGCACCCGGTTGGGATTCGGTGGGCAAAACCGGGCGGCGAGGCTGAAGTGTACGGCTCGATGGCACCCATTACGGAAATCGCCTATCACGCCAGAGGCGGCACTGCGAAAGGGCTGCCCGGATTCGCTGCGGTCAACGGCGGAGGGCGCTCGGATATCCATCTTTGGGCCGATTCAACCGGCGAGCTTTATATCATCTCGAAGAGCGACGGCATGATCCGGTCGGTCGTCGGCGCCACCGTCGATCATTGAGCCGAACGCCGTTCAAAATTGCAGCCGCGTCCATGGGCTCTCTGCTATTCCCCGCGACGGGCGACGAACTGACCTGTCGGCTAGTTTAGTTAACTGCGTCAGCGGTCTCGGGGAGAATGCCTTCTTCCACGGGATGTAGCGCCACAAAACGATGGCGGGAAAACGCCACTGCAAAAGCTGACACCTCAAGGCGAACGACTTTACCAATAACGATCAGGCGGACCGGAATCCTTCCGCCCTGCGGAGCGGGCCATTGGATGGTCAGTTGCACCTTCCTGCCAAGTTGCAGTTCATGCGTGCACGAAACCAACGCTTCCGCGCTGCTCATATTGAGTACCCGGCCGACGCCGGAATCACGTCCCTTCCCGAGAGTACAGAAGCGAAGCGGCATGTTAACCGGGAAGCGAACTCTCGACCGCCGATCGCCGTCAACTGGCCTTTCGTACGCTTCCGTCCGAAAAGGCGCTCTGACCGCTGAATCCATCATGTCGGCTTGTTTCAAAAACATCCTCGCGTGAAATGCTGTCTGAGCCGCCACTTCGGCAATCCTGCAAGCCATTGCCTTATCGCGGTAATCGGAATAATCGATCCCGGATGCTTACATGCGCAGCAATCATCGGGCCGAATCTGACAGATCCGCCTTTATTCTACTGTAACTCCTTTTTTTTCAGGTAATTTGGTCTCTATTTCGGCAGCAATAGGCCGGAATCATTAGTGGCGATCCTTCGCGGAATGACCAAATATGGTCACTCCAATGCGCCGAAATCAGATGCACTGTAGAAAACCGATGGCTGTCGCCCGCCGGACTCGCGCTGGCTTCTGCGATTCAGCGCATACCGTGCGGTCGCCGGAGACGCAACCGAGTCGGGGCAGCCGGGAATCAGGATCGCTGCCACGGGTTGCAAATACTTCGCCAGAGCAGGTAGACCGCATTTCGGAAGTTTTCGAGAGCGGTCCGGAACCTTTCCGCGTCGC
The DNA here is from genome assembly GCA_003136575.1 of Bryobacterales bacterium. Lineage (GTDB taxonomy): Bacteria > Acidobacteriota > Terriglobia > Bryobacterales > Bryobacteraceae > BOG-234. The sequence continues at coordinate 38,417 of PLEX01000170.1, forward strand.
AGCCAAGCAGTTCTTTGCAATGGGGGCAGGGAACGTCGCTGTGAGCCTCGAACCAACCGAGCTTTACCGGAAACTTCTCGTAACACCTCGGACACTCAACAGGCAGATCGAGGTCGGCGCCAAAATCCGAGAAATTGGGTGCCTCTTCAAACGAGTGGATTCGGGGCATGCCGGAAGTCTAACATTTTGCGTTGCCGGGGCCTTCAATTGAGACGGGCGCACTTCGTCAGCATTTCGAGCGTGACGACTTCGAGCGCCCGCTCGTGCGTCGCTTCGAGGCGCACCGGCGCAATGATTCCGGCTTCGAAGGTCTCCTTCCACGGTTCCACGCAGACGCACCAGCTGTCGCCCGCCTTCAGTCCCGGAAAACCCCATTCGGGATGCGGAGTAATAAGGTCGTTGCCGATGGATCTCTGATGCGCCAGAAAGGCGTCGTTGACGATGACGCAAACCACGTGGCGGCCGAGATCGTCCAGCCCTGAGTTGCACTTCCCGTCGCGATAGTAGCCGGTCAGCGGGTCCGTGCAGCAGGTTTGCAGAACACCGCCCAATACGTTTTTCACCATAACAACCAGCGTAGCCGACGGCGGCGCGCCAAAAAAATGAGTATCTGCGCGAACTATGCGCGCGTCCCGGGCGGGAGCCGCCGCATCACCGCATCGAACACTTCGTGCGCCGTCGCCAATGCAGCGGTTGCCTCGGCAACGGTCGCTTCTTCGGGATCGCCCGGATACCTGAACTTCCAGGCATACTCCGTGAGAGGAGCCGCGCGCCGGAGTAACTGCCCACATCAATGAGACAACATGCCTCTCCCAACTCCACCAGATTGTGCGTCTTTCGGAAGGGAACGCAATGCCACGACAAGAATGCCTTCAACGTCTTTTCCGTCGCCTGCTGTGAGTGGAACAGCACATCCTCGGCGAACGGTGGAATTGCCAGCATCTCGTAGTCGGCTGCCCCAAGATCCTTGCGCGCCTTCAAGATCCAACCCCGCACATCGGCGACGAGCGCCGGATTGGTCGGCTCACTGTCGAGCGGCATGAAGCAGTCGCCCTTCTCTGACAACAGTTGCGGGAAGCGACGCCGCAAGATGCAAACGGCTGTCGAACTGACCGGCCGTCCACACCAGCACGTCGGACGCGACTCCCGTACCCCAAAGCGCTAGATAAGCCGCTCGGCTTCGAAGTCGTTCGCCGGAGGCATCGTCCGGCACAACCACCATGATGTCGTAGTCGCTGTCCGGACCAGCGTCTCCCCTCGCAACCGACCCAAACAGGTAAACGCGTTCAGGGCTGTACGCTGCCACAAGACGCCGGACTACTTCCTTCAAGGCGGAATCGCCAATCGTCGGAGCCGTGAACTGAATAGCGTGCTCTGTAGCCATGTTGTTGCCCGCCAGTGCCTGTCTTTCCCAGTCTGCCATAAGCTGATGCTGCCGCGGTATCGCCGGAACCAGTCAAGGCCCTATCCTGAAAACGTCCCGCCTCTCACTTTTTCCCGTGCATCGCCACAACCGCCCTGCCATAATACTTACCATCCGGAGATGAAAGAACTACAGATCCTATCCCCCGACGGCAAGAACCGCATGATCCCCTTCGAGGGCGACCGCATTTGCCTCGGCCGATCCACCACCGTCGAACTCAGCTACCCCAACGACTCCGGCCTCTCGCGCCAGCACATGGTCATCGAACGCGCCGGCGAGAACTGGACCGTCGTCGATCTCGGCAGCAAAAACGGCACCATGCTCAACGGCCAGCCCCTCACCGTCAAGACGACGCTCAAAAGCGGCGACCGCATCATGGCCGGCCACCTCATCCTGATCTGCGACGGCCTGTCGTCCCGCCCTTCCGCCCCCGTGGTCGTCTTCGACGCGCCCGATCCGTCCTTCGACGAAACCACATCCACCACCGTCATCACGAATCTCGAAGGCATCATGAAGGCCGACGCGAAACAGCCATCGGGTTTCGCCTCCGCCCAGGTCGCCGCACTCATCCGTGCGGGTAACGAGCTTTCCGGTAACCGTCCGCTGCCCGAGCTCTTCCGCTTCATCCTCGATCTGTCCATCGACGCTGTCAAGGGCGACCGTGGTATCCTCCTCACGCTCGAAGACGGCACGCTCGTCCCGCAGGCCAATCGCGGTGAAGGCTTCCGCATCTCCACCACGGTCCGCAACCGCGTAGTCGATTCCGGCGCATCGGTGCTCGTCTGCGATACCGACAAGGACTCCGCGCTGCGCGCCAGCCGCAGCATCGTCGAGCAGAACATCCGCAGCCTGATGGCCGTCCCTCTGCAGACCGGCAAGGAAATCATCGGCATTATCTATGTCGATTCGCCGTCCATTCTGCGTCAGTTCTCGAAGGACGATCTCAACCTGCTCACCGTCATGGCCAATGTCGCGGCCGTCCGCATTGAGCACACCCGCCTCGCTGAAATGGAGCGCGCCAAACAGATCATGGCTCGCGACCTCGATCAGGCGGCCGAAATCCAGCAGCGATATTTGCCGTCGGTCGCTCCGAAAATCAAGGGCCTCGATCTCGCCGGACACAACGCCCCGTGCCGCACTGTCGGCGGCGATTATTTCGATTTCTTTCCCTACGATGGCAGTCGCGTCGCGATGGTGCTCGGCGACGTTTCCGGCAAGGGTATGCCGGCGTCTCTGTTGATGATGGGCCTGCAGGCCCGCGTCCAGGCCCTCGCCGAAGAGCCGAAGAACCTGGCCAGCGTGATGACGCGCCTGAACCGCCTAACCAGCGCCAACTGCCCGGCCAATCGCTTCATTACGGTTTTCTTCTGCATCCTCGACGGCGAAACCGGCGAACTGACATTCTGCAACGCCGGCCACAATCCTCCGCTGATTATCCGCAACAACGGTGAGTATGAGCAACTGGAAGGCGGCGGACCAGTGATCGGCATTCTGCCTTCCATCGAATATCGGGAATACAAGCAATCGCTCGAAGTGGGCGACACCCTTGTGATTTACAGCGACGGCGTGACCGAAGCCGCCGACGCGTCGGACGATGAATTTGAAACCGAGCGCCTCGCCGAAACGGTCCGCCGCAGCCGTCACTTGCCGGCGTTGGAGATAGTCGAAGCGATCAACCAGGCCGTCGGTGCTCACGCAGCCGGAGCGCCGCAAGCCGACGACATTACAATAATCGTTGCCCGGCGCGTTGCGCAGTAGCCCCTCGTACCGGCGTTCGCCGGGCCACACCTCTTTATGGACTCTCCCAAACTCAACATCGCCGTTATCGGCCTTGGCTTTATGGGCGCGACGCACCTGAAAGCGTGGCGGGACGTTCCTTCCGCCCGCCTGCATGCGGTGGTCGACGCCGATCCGCGCCGGCTCACCGGAGATCTCTCCTCGGTCGGCGGCAACCTCGGCGGCCCCGGCGAACGTTTCGATTTTTCCAATGTCCGCACCTGCCAGTCGCTCGACGAAGCGCTGGCCGATCGCGCCGTTGACGCCGTCGATATCTGCCTGCCTACCGACCAGCACGCCGTCACCGCGATGGCCGCCTTTCGAGCGGGCAAACACGTCCTTACAGAGAAGCCGATCGCTCTCGATGTCGCCACCGCCGAAGCCCTCTGCCGCGAAGCCGAAGTGAGCAGTCGCATCCTGATGGCCGCTCACGTTCTGCGCTTTTTTCCGGCTTATGTGAAACTTGCGGACTCCGTGCGTGAAAGAGCCCCGGTTCGCTACGCGTTTTTCCGCCGCCGGGCCGCCGCGCCGGTCTGGAGTCCCTGGCTCAGAAATCCCGCCCGCAGCGGTGGCGCGATCCTCGACATGCTCATCCACGACGCCGATTACTGCATTTCGCTCTGGGGCATGCCGGAATCGGTCCGCGCCCGCGGCCATTTCGATCCCGAGCGCGGCACGGATATCATCCACGCCGAGCTGTTTTATCCCGGCCTCGGCCCTGTCGTCATCGACGGCGGCTGGTACGGCCCGAAGTCATATCCCTTTTCGATGGAATTCGCAGTCATTACGGACGAAGGCACGCTTGAATGGTCCAGCGGCGCGAACGATTTCCGTGAGCATACCGCGGAAGGCGAAAGCCGATCCGTGGAACTCGGCGATGCCGATCCCTTCGTCGCCGAACTCGCCTATTTCACCGATTGCGCTGCCAACGGCGTCCAGCCGGATCGATGCCCGCCCGCACAATCGGCCATGGCGGTATCTCTTATCGCCCGTCTGCTGGAATCGCGAGAGAAAAACGGGGAACGAATCCAATGCTGAAAGGACAAACCGTGCACGAGCCTTTGCAGACCGCCGTCATGTTGTGGGCGGGCCGCGACCCTGCCGAGACCTTCGCCGAACTCACTCGCCTCGGCATTCGGTCAGGCCAACTCGGTATTCCCGGCGATCTTGATCTCTCCTGCGCCCCCCAGTGGCGTGACGCCCTGAGAGCCGCGGGATTCCGCGTCTTCACCGTCTTCGCCGCGTACAGCGGAGAAAGCTACGCCGATATCCCCACAGTCCAGCGGACGGTTGGCTTCATTCCACCTTCGACGCGCGACGAACGGGAGCGGCGAACCCTGGCGGTGAGCGACTTCGCGGCGGCCATCGGTGCGCCGGGAATCGCCACGCACATCGGCTTCGTCCCGGAATCGCCCGAGGATCCGGATTACATAGCCGTTCGCGACATGGTCCGCCGCGTCTGCGATTACGCCGCGCGAAGCAACCAGACCTTCGCGCTCGAAACCGGCCAGGAGCCTGCCGACGTGCTGCTTTCTTTTCTGAACGACGTCGGCCGCCCCAACCTCGGCATCAACTTCGACCCCGCCAACATGATTCTCTACGGCACGGGTGACCCGATCGAGGCGCTCGGCATCCTCGGTTCGCGCGTGATTTCCGTGCATTGCAAGGATGGCGACTGGCCGGAGCCAGGCAAGCCCGGCGCATTGGGAGAGGAGCGGCCTCTGGGCGCGGGTTCAGTCGGAATCCCGCGATTTCTCGCCAAATTGCGCGAGATCGGGTACAGCGGACCACTCTCGATTGAGCGAGAAGCGAGCGACCCTGTGCGCAGAATGACAGATATCGAGGCGGCGATCTCCTTGCTGGCGGACCTGAAACGCGGATAAACCGACCCACATTCGCGGCATCCCGTCACCGTTGGCCTCCGGACAACGTTGGCGTCCGGATGTCGTGACGTGAAGCGTCACCTGTTACGCCCGGCGGCGAACATGCTTGGGGAGTTGCCCCAGGCCGGACTGTATGAGATAAGCCGAGCGGCTGAGTCCAAAGCGCTTAAGCCTTAAACGATTCGGCGGCGCTCTGCCTGGGCACGTGCTGACATCTACGGAGAGCCGCTTAATTAATATCGAAATCGACCGAGCGCACCACGGTGTCCGGCCCGCTGGTGTGGGAAGCCGTGATCTCGAGCCGATATGCTCCAGGAGTCAGTTGCGCTGTGGGCACGGTGGACGCCACGCCGATTACAGGATTGCCAGGCTTGACATACCCTGCGACGCTGGCAACGCCGCTGTCGTTCTTTACCGAGCCCGAGGCCCGATCCAGCACGCGGAAGCGCATGGACACCTGCGCCGGAGCCTGCCCGGCGAACGACGGCTCATAGATCTCCGCATAGAACAGCGCTCGTTCGGTCTTCTGGAAGCGCGCGTTGCCCGTGGGCACAATCTGCCGGCCACCGGCGAGAAGCGGTGTTTCGCCGCCGATCATGTCCGGCGGCAGCCCGCCGACACTGTCGGTCGCGTTGCGCAACTCGCGGCTAAGCGCAATACCGCTCATGGCCAATTTCGTCTGGTCGCGGCTTTCCACCGCGACCGCCGCTTCAGCCTTTCCCCAAACATCGCCACCGGGACTGATCACGGCCTTCACAGTGTACTCGCCAGGCGGCAACGTCAATTGGTTCTCGTAATGGAACGGCAGCCTCGCGAAGGCTTCGGCCTGCTTCTGGTCGGCGAAATCGAAAGGCATGGTTTCGCTGAAACGGGCGGCCACGCTGCCATCCTTGCGATACGCGGCGCCCGCGGCATTCAACTCGCCATGAAATTTGCCCTTCTCTTTCCGGAATTTGATGCCGGCGCCTGGCGTGTCGAGGACAATCTCCAAGCGAGGCTGAGCGCCGCTGAAAAAATAAGGCGTCTGTAACGAGGTGACGAGGCCTCCCGCCGCCGTCCCGGTCAACTCCGCGTCGAGATCCCGGCCAATCTGCGTACCGGCAAGCGCATCGATCCGCTTCGGAGAGCAGTAAGACTTTCGCGCGCGCAGTTCGACGCCCGGTGCATCGCTCTTTACACGCAACTGATGACAACCAACCACTGGATCCGCCGGTGGCTCGTAACTGACGCTGTAGTAAGCGTCCTGTTCCTGAACGATCTGTTGCAGCGCTTCGGGAAGGTACTGCGTGACTTTGACGAATGTCGCGCCGGTATCGTCGGCGAAGGTTTTGGCAAAAGCCGTGTTATTGGAAACTCCGTAGATCGCGACGTTGTTCTTGTTGGCGGCCGCGAGCATCTCATTCACCTGGACGATTGCGTCCTGCGAAAACTGTCTGCCTCCGCTGAAGAGTATCAGCGTCTTTCTACCTTTAATAGTCGCCATCGACTCCACGAGTCCGCGAATCGATTCCATCATCTCCTGCGTGCCCATGCTGCTGCTGTCGCTCGCCGAGGCGTTGGCCAGCGAAGTTTGCCCGGTGGCGCGCGCGCCGGCCGGCGCCGACGAGGTTCTCGACTGGATAGCGGTCTGGCTGCTGGCATCGCCGATGCGGACGGTCTGTGTCCCCGCTCCGCCAGTGGCCGCGGTTCCGATCAGAGACGACTTGAGCAGCGCGGGATCGGTTGTAAACGGTTGAAGTACCCTCACGCCGGCAAGGTAACTCGCGACTTCCATGTAGACATTCGGCCCGGCCGAAGAGTCGATGAAACGCGCCACATAGCCGCGTATATCGGCCTGAAGATTGACGGCTATCGTGTTGTTGTCGAAGAGAAGAACGATGACGTGCTTGCCCGGCGGATTCGGCACGGCGTTGATGACAGTCTGCTCTTTGTTGTCCTCCCAGACGTGGAAATCTTTGGCGGTCAGGTTCTTGACGAAGCCCGCCTTATCGGTAGCGACCACGTCGATGGTGACGGGGTCGATCCGGCTCTGCGCAATAGCCGCGATAACCGCAAACGCAACCAGCGCCGGGATGATGAAGGTCTTCATGGGGGAAGTCTCTCGTTTCGCATTCATTATAGGCACGCAACAGGCACGCACCGGCAGGCGCCTGCGCCCCGCGCGACAAATCCACGAGGGGAACCAACTTCCTGGATCGGCTTTCCCGCACGGGCGTTGGCGACGGGTACCCGCAGGGCCTTGCCGGGCCGGTAGCAGCGTGCAGCAACGGAGCAATTCCCTCGTCGAAATGTGATATCCTCCCGTTAAAAAGGAAACCGGAATCCATGCAGCCAGACACCAGTCAACGCAGGAAAGCCAGCGACTTCCCGCAGGAACTCCTCGACCTGTTCCATCTCTACGTCCACGGCGAAATCGACCGCCGCGGCTTCTTCAACGGGGCCGCCAAATTCGCGGTCGGCGGCGTCACCGTCGCCAGCCTCTTTGAAGCCCTCCGCCCCAACTACGCCTGGGCCGAGCAGGTCCCGAAAGACGATTCGCGCCTGAAGACGGAGCGAGTCACGGTCGATTCGCCACAGGGCAACGGAACCATCAAGGGCTATTTCGTCAGGCCAGCCAACGCCACCGGCAAACTGCCCGGCGTGATCGTGGTTCATGAAAATCGCGGCCTCAACCCCTACATCGAAGATGTCGCCCGCCGCCTCGGTGTGCTCAACTTCATGGCATTTGCGCCCGACGGCCTCACGTCCGTCGGCGGTTACCCCGGCGACGACGAAAAAGGCGGCACTCTTTTCAATCAGGTCGATAAGCCAAAAATGACCGAAGACTTCATCGCCGCCGCCAGGTGGCTGAAAGCCCGTCCGGATTGCACAGGCAAGATCGGCGCGGTCGGCTTTTGTTTCGGCGGCGGAATCGTCAATACGCTTGCGGTGCGCCTTGGCGCGGATCTCGCAGCCGGTGTTCCTTTTTACGGACAGCAGCCGACCAAGCCGGAGGACATCGCGAAAATCAAAGCTCCTTTGCTGCTGCATTACGCTTCGCTCGATACGCGGCTTACCGGTGGCTGGCCCGCTTTTGAAGCCGCGCTGAAAGCCAACGGCGCGACCTACACGGGTTACGTTTACGAAGGCGCGAATCACGGCTTCCATAACGACACCACGCCGCGTTACGATGAAGCCGCCGCGAAACTCGCGTGGCAGCGCACGGTCGACTTTTTCAATAAGTATCTGCGCGGATGACCACCAAACTCATCCCGCCCGTCCTGATGTTGCTCGGGGCGGCAACCGTATTCGCGCAGACGCCCTGCGAATCGCTTTCCACCCTGAAGGTCCCGCACCTGGCCATCTCGTCATCGACGCTCGTGGCTGCGGCGCAGAACATACCCGAACACTGCGCCGTGCAAGCCGTGTCGCGGCCCACGTCCGATTCGGAGATCAGGTTCGAGCTTTGGATGCCGTCCGCCGCAAACTGGAATGGCAAGTACATGCAGTTGGGCAACGGCGGATGGGCGGGTACCATCCCTGTCAGCTCACTCGCCGAGCCTCTCCGCCGCGGCTTCGCTGCCGCCGGCACGGACGACGGGCACACCGGCGGCACCGCCGAATGGGCCATTGGCCATCCCGAAAGGCTAGTCGATTTCGGCTGGCGTGCGCTGCACGAAACGCGCCTTAACTCGGCAGCCATTGTTCTCGCCTATTACGCCAGGGAAGCGTCCCGCAACTATTTCGTAGGCTGCTCCGACGGCGGCCGGGAAGCTCTGATGGAGGCGCAACGCTTCGCCGACGATTTCGACGGCATCATCGCCGGCGCGCCCGCCAACGATTGGACGCACCTGATGGCCCGCGCGCTCTGGGACGAACGCGCCCTGCTCGACGGTCCCGCCGGAACCATCCCTCAGGCGAAACTCCCGGCGATCCAGAAGGCGGTGGTCGAAAAATGCGACCTGCTCGACGGCGTCAAAGACGGACTCATCGAGGACCCGCGCGCCTGCCGTTTCGATCCCGCGGCGCTCGCCTGCAAGGCCGGCGATTCACCCGACTGCCTGACCGGCCCGCAAGTGGCAGCCCTGCGCAAGATTTACGATGGCCCCAAAAACCCGCGCACCGGCGCGCGGATCCACCCCGGCGACACCCCCGGAACGGAGGCGGTGGCCGGCGGCTGGTCGGCGTGGATAATTCCGGGAGCCGCGTCTACGCCCGCGCTGTTCATGTTCGCCAACACTTTCTACGGCCAAGCCGTTTACGAGGACGGGCGCGACTTCCGCACCCTGAATTTCGACGCGGACATCGAGTATGCGGATCAAAAAACATCGGCGGTTCTGAACGCGACTAACCCCGATCTGCGTCCCTTCCGGGCGCGCGGCGGCAAGCTGATCCAGTACCACGGATGGGGCGACGCCGCGATTCCCGCCCAGGATTCGATCGACTACTACGAGGCGGTGAAGGCCTTCCTCGGCCGCATGCCGGATCCGCGCTCGACGAAAGGTCCGGTTGACGATTTCTACCGCCTCTTCCTCGTTCCCGGCATGGGGCACTGTGGCGCCGGTCTCGGCCCGAACGTCTTCGGCAACGGACAGACCGTCGTCGGGGCGAAGGAAGATCCCGATCGCGACCTCATCGCCGCACTCGTGCGCTGGGTCGAGCGGGGCGTCGCGCCCGCCACTTCATCGGCACCGGCAAAGTCGTCTCGGATCCGTCGAAGACGCTTACGAGGCCGATCTGCGCTTACCCGAAAGTCGCGCATTATGAGGGCTCGGGCGACGTTAACGACGCAGCCAATTTCGCCTGCGCCGTTCCGTAGGCAATGTCGCAAAACGTTTCTTAATACAGAATGATCCTGAAACAATCGGGATTCGGCGACCGCTGAGGCTTGTTTTTCTTTACGCCGGGAGCAGGGTTCCACGAGTACGCTCCGGCAGTCGGAGGTACTACTCTATTCCTGTGGTACTATTGGGGTTCATCCTGCGGCAAGCTCTCCCTTGCATTTTGAATAACTTACATGAACCTTCGGTCACTCTTCAGCCTTTTTTCGTCCGACCTCGCCATCGATCTTGGCACCGCTAATACCCTTGTGTTCGCAAAGGGAAAGGGCATCGTTGTCAACGAGCCCTCCATCGTCGCGCTGAACAAAACAACCGGCGAAATCGAAGCCGTCGGCAAAGAAGCCAAAGAAATGCTGGGCCGTACGCCCGGCAATATCGTTGCCATTAAGCCGATGAAGGACGGCGTCATCGCGGATTTCAAAGTCACCGAAAAGATGCTGAATTACTTCATCCACAAGGCGCACAACCGCAAGATGCTGGTGCATCCCCGCATCGTAATCGGCGTTCCGAGCGAGATCACGCAGGTGGAAAAACGCGCCGTCATGGATTCGGCGTATCGCGCCAAGGCCAGTGAAGTGCATCTGGTGGAACAAGCCATGGTGGCCGCGATCGGCGCTGGCCTGCCGATCACCGAACCCGGCGGAAACATGGTGGTCGATATCGGGGGCGGCACCACGGACATCGCTGTCATATCGCTTTCCGGTATCGTCTATTCGCGTTCCGTTCGAATCGCCGGAAATGAAATGGACGACGCCGTCATGCAGTATATGAAGCGGAAGCATAATCTGCTGATCGGCGAGCGAACGGCGGAGCAGATCAAGATTCAGATCGGCTCGGCGTTCGTTCTGGATCGTCCGTTGACGATGGAAGTGAAAGGCCGCAACCTGATCGAAGGCGTGCCGAAGACGGTGGAAGTCGACGATTCGGAGATCCGCGAAGCGCTTGCCGAATGCATCGCGACCATCGTGAACGCGATTCGCGTCGCACTCGAGAGGACGCCACCGGAACTCAGCGCCGATATCAGCGACCGCGGCATTATCCTCACAGGCGGCGGCGCGCTGATCAAGAATCTGGATAAGCGCATTCGCGAAGAAACCGGATTGCCCGTTTCGATTTCGGACGACCCGCTGGCGTCGGTCGTGCTTGGCACCGGCAAGATGCTCAGCGACTTCAAGTTGCTGCGCAGAATCTCCATCGATCAATAGATGTTGGAGAGACGCGCGAGGCAAACGCGCGAAAATACGCCGCGAAATAACGGAGCGCCGCCGGATGAGCACGTAGTGAGAGAGAATCTTTAACAGAGGACGCACCCTCTAACAGCCATGGAATCGCTTCTTCACCGGTACCGGAATATCACAGTACTGTTCGTGGCGATTATTGCCCAAATCGCTGCCATCGCCTGGCAGGTGCGGAAGGACGACGATGTGCCTCTGCTGCGAATCTGGGCCGTCAGCGCCGTGACGCCCGTGGCAAGCGCCATCGAAAACCTGCGCTCGGGCGCATTCGGCGTCTTCACCGACTATTTCAGTTTTCAGGGAACGCGCAATCAGAGCCGCGAGCTGCGGTCGGAACGGGACCGGTTGCGCCTCGAGAACCAACTGCTGAAGAACGAACTCGCCGAAGCGCAACGCGCGGGGGCTCTGGCCGGTTTTGAAGCCCATTCGCCTTCGAAGATGATTGGCGCGCGCGTGATCGGCGCCACGACGGGCGTGGGCACGCGATCCGTTCTGATCGATCGCGGCAAGGTCAACGGCGTTGAACGCGGCATGGCGGTCGTCACGCCGGATGGCATTGTGGGCAAGGTGCTCGCGGTCTACCCGTTCGCCAGCCAGGTTCTTTCTGTGACCGACGCCGGTTTCGCGGCGGCTATCGAAACGCAGAAGAATCACGTTCGTGGCGTTCTGCGGGGCATGGGAAACAGCACCGCCAAGATCGACTATGTGCCTGGCGGGCAGAAAGTCGAAAAGGGAGAGGCGTTCTTCACTTCCGGAGACGATCGCCTGTTCCCGCGAGGCATGCCCGCGGGCCGAATTCTCCGCGTGGAAGACGGCCCGACCTTTCAGGACATTTACGCCGAACCTTACGGAGCCGAGGCCGCGCCTGAGGAAGTTTTCGTGATCGTCGATCCGGTGAACGGAAAGATCCCGGATGCGCCTCCCGACGATTCGCCTGTCTTCCTCGCGCCGGAAAATCAGGTCGCCGACCCGAACGCTCCACAGGCGCCGTCACGAGGGACGCAGGCTGATCAGATGATCGATCAGTACAGGAAGATCGGCGCTGCGCAGAATCACGTGATGGGGGAGGGAAATCCCGGGTCGCTGCCACCGAATTTCAATTTGAAAGTGCCGGGCGTGAATGTTCCCGTCGCTGCGGCAGGATCGACAGGCGGTACGGGAATGGCATCGGCTCGCGCGGCCGCGGTAACGCCGATTGGAGCGGCGGGTGGGCGCGCTTCGACGGGAACGCTGGTTGGGGCGGGTGGCCGCGCCGCAGCCGGAACGTTGGTCGGGGTGGGTGGACGCGCTGCGACAGGCTCATCGGGCGGGCCGGTCGGTCGCCCGATGAACGCCGTACCGAGGCCGTCTGGCGCATCCGGCGGATTCGCCAGAAGCGCGACTGGGGTTCCAAGACTTGCTGCGAATTCACTCGCAAACTCGGCAACCGGTGTCGCCCGGCCTGCCAGTGGCGCTGCGCGAGCGGCAGCCGGCGCGTCCGGGTTTGTGCGCCGGATTCCACGTCCGATCGGGGCATCCGGAGCTATTGTTCCCGGCGTGGGTGTGGCCGCGAAACCCGCTACGGGTGGAGCGACCCAACGCTGATGGGATCGACCGGCCGAATCCTTATCGACGACGCCCGACAGGTGCGGCGTGCGCGATATCCGATCTGGGTCTTTATCGTCGTGCCGTTGGCGGCGCTGCTGATTCAGATTTATCTGCCGCTCTTTCAGACCTTGCGTTTCGTGGCGAAAATCGATCTGCCGCTACTCGTGACAATCTATTTCGCCCTGATGAGCCGCTCTCAGATCCGAGGTCTGACAATCGGTCTGATTCTGGGGCTCGCGCAGGATTCGTTCTCCCGCTTTTATATCGGCATGTTCGGAATGTGCAAGACGATGGTGGGCTATTTTTCCGCGTCCGTAGGCCTGCAGTTCGACGTGGAGCATTCGGCGGTGCGGCTTCTGCTGTGCCTGCTGTTTTACATGTTCCATCAGTTTCTCTACTGGGTTCTGCAGCGCGCCGTGCTCGACCAGCAGGTCCTGTTCGATCTGCAGGGCGAGTTGATTCTGGCGAGCGTCAATGCGCTGATCGGCGTGGCGCTGTTTCACTTTCTGGACACCCTGCGGATCCGGGAGTAAATCCTTTCCCAAACTCCGGATGTATTCATGACCGCAGCCATCGTGACGTCGGACCGGCCGGATCGGCTGGATGGGTGCTTATCCAGCTATCTGACGGACCGCACTGCGCCAGCGAGCATTCTGTTGATGGACGATTCCCGCGATCCGGTAAGCTGCATCGCCGCACGTGACGCGACTGCTCGCGCCGGACGCAGATTCCACGTTTCCGTTCGCTATGCCGGGCGAGCCGAGCGGGAAAAGTACGTCAATCAGTTGTGCCGCGAGGGAATCCCGGAAGCAACAGGCCGATTTTGCCTTCTCGGAAAGGAAGGCGATTGGTTCACCGCAGGTGCCGCCCGAAATGCCGTTTTGCTCGATTCGCTCGGGGAAAAAATCGTGATGCTGGACGATGACACCAGGGGCGATACGGCTGTTCGCGCGGAACGGTCTTCGAATGTGATCCTCTCGGGCCATGAAGATCCGTGCGATCTGGATTTTTTCCGCAGCCGCGAGGAAGCGACTGCGGCTGTCGAGTGGAAGAGCGTGGATCTGTTCGGCGATGCGGAGCGATTTCTTGGGACGCGGCTCGACCTGATGGCGGCGGACTCCGCAGGCGCCTGTCATCACCTTCGTGCGCTGGTGAAAGATGGCAACGGAGTGGTGCGAATGACCAGTTGCGGCGTTGTGGGCGACTCGGGTAATTTTTCGCCGGTCCATCTGCTGTGGATGGCGTCGCCCGCAACGACGAAACGGTTGCGCGAATCGGATTCGATTCTGGCTACGTCTCTTTCCAGTCGGGAAGTGGTGAGACTTGTGCGCCAGCCGACGATCACTCATGCCGCCGTCTGCATGGCGACGGCGATCGGTCTCGACAATCGGCGCATACTGCCGCCTTTTCTCCCGATCGGCCGCAACGAGGACGGTTTTTTCGGCAATTTGCTTCTGCGCTGCTTCCCCGAGGCCTGCACGGCGCATTTGCCTTATGCCGTGTTGCATCAGGCGCCAGGCCATAGGCGTTATCAGCGGTTGTCGAACGACGCGCAGACGATCCGAATTGCCGAGCTGATCATTTTGCTTCTCTCGGCTTACCCGGTTGCTCCCGGAACTGCGCCATTTGAGACGTTTCGCTTGCCCGGTGCATACCTGAGCGAGATCAGCCGTTCTGCGAGGGGTTTTGTTTTGAATGCGCGCGAAATTGTCCGCGCCGCCCGGCGTTCGTTACTGAATCAAATCGAAGAGAAGTGGGGCGATTTCGACGGGTTTTCCGACTTGTGGCGAACCGAAATTCGGCAGTTTCGGACAAGGATCCGGGAACTGATCGCATCGCCAGATTGCTGGCAGCCGCTCGAACTGCGCGGCATGTCACCGGACGGGATCGCCGACGTCACGAGAGAACTGGTATCTCTGACGGGCGACATGTTGACCTACTGGCCGAGCATCGCGGATGCGGTCCCCCGTCTCCTCTCAAAGGACGTGCGAATCAGCCGACCGGTGTAGTTATCGTCGCGCGAACTCCCCCGAAATGGTTGGTTCCCAGGCCGAATCCGGCTGGCTTGAAAATAGAGTATTCTGTTGTTGTAGGGAATGTTCGAAATGATCCATCAACCACGTATGTTAAGAGCGGCGATTCTTGCCGGCCTCATTGCCGGCGCCGCGTCAATCGCAGTAGCGCAACAGGGCTTTTCCTTTGGCCCGGTCGCTACCACCACGATAACGGGCGCGACCGGAACCATCTCACAGGTGAATTACAACGAATCGGGTGGAGCCGTGGAGTCTTTCCTCCTCAGCACAAACGTGATTCTGTCGTTTCCGTCGGTGGTTTGTGCGGGCGTAGCCTCGCTCGGCATTGCGGGGAACAGCGTTACATACAGCGGCACAGCAGTCACGTTCTCGTCGGGTATCCAGTCGGTCAACGTCACCAGTTTCACGAACAACACCACAAAAGCCAGCTATACAAAGCCGACTCCCGCCAAACCATCGGCATATCCGGCTACATCCGGAGTCATTAACCAGCTCAACTACGGCATTGAGGGCTCTGTCAACGGCTTCCTGTTCACGCCCGCCGGCGGCACAAGCAAGGTATTTGTCGATATCTCGCCGAGACCGAATGCGACGCTCGCCTCACTTCTGAAAGTGGGCACGGCGGTTACAGTGGCCGGGATTCTGGAGCCAGCCCCAGCTTGCGCGCCCAGCGGGACGGTTACACAGGTCGACGTGGACGCGTCCACACTGACGTTCGGGAGCACGACGATCACGTTTGGATCCGGCTTTGGCTTCGGCCATTAATACGTTCCAATGACTTTGATCCGCGCCCTCGTTTCCCGCCTGCTCGAACTCCTTCGCGAGATCGGCGACGAGAATGCCTACGCGCGGCATTTGTTGGCGCATAAGGCGGGCCACTCTCCCGCGGAGTGGCGCAGGTTCTGCGACGAGCGTTTCCGGGCTAAGTACCAGCGCGCCAAGTGCTGCTGACCGGGACCGGCGCAGGAAGCGTCAGTACTCAGGAGACACCAGCCGGTCCAGTTCGTCAATCGGGTTCTCCAGCCGGCAAGCCGCGAGCATGGGTTTTTCGCAGATCGTCACCCGATCCGCCGCGTCCGCCACATGCGTCGCGATTTCGCGCGGGACGACGACCGCGCCGTGCCGGTCCGCATGGATCAGATCTCCTGAATTCACGCGCAGCCCGAATACGTCGACTGGTTCGCCGAATCCCTCCAGATGAGCGAAGCCGTGCGAAACCTGTACACCCGAGGCGAAGAAATGAAATCCGATGTTCGCAACCTCATCGATATCGCGTACCGTGCCATTCGTGATGACGCCCTGGCTGTCCAACGACTTGTGAATGCTGGCGTTGACCTCGCCCCAGTAAGCTCCACCCGGTGTTGGCGAGAGATCCTCAATCACGCTGATGCGACGCCCGCGGAAAGAACGCACGTATTCCCAATACGCTTTCCGCGAAACCGTACGCGGCTGCCGGGCGGGTTCGGCGGAAATGATGGACGCGGTGCAGGCATACCCCACGACGGGCCCCAATCCGGGGAACAGGCATCGAATGCGACAGTCGGTGACACCGGCGAGTCGCGGTCTGACCTGGAAGCTTTCCACCGCGTTGGCTATTGTCGGCGAAGAGAAGCCCCGGAGCCTGTCGAGTTCCTGCGCGGAAAGTATCGTGTTGGGAACGAAAGTGGTCATGGCGGTTTGTCTCGAACCATCCTATGACGCCCGCGGCAGCCGGGAATCGCCAGGCACAGTCGCCGGGCCACTCCAATAAAAAGCGCCGGCGTTAACCCGGCACAGTATTTTGCGTACTTACCGGCAGAGGAAATGAGATATGACCGGGAGAACGGTAAAACGAATCGGGGCGGTTGGATTGCTTTCGGCGGCGATGAGCCTGGGACAGGCGATACCCACGCGGGCGCAGAAGTTAGAGAGGGGGACGTCGGCAGTCGGACTGACTCGACCGTTGGCGCCGG
The DNA here is from genome assembly GCA_003136575.1 of Bryobacterales bacterium. Lineage (GTDB taxonomy): Bacteria > Acidobacteriota > Terriglobia > Bryobacterales > Bryobacteraceae > BOG-234. Next base: position 55,126 of record PLEX01000170.1, read on the forward strand.
GCGATCAGCCTCCGGACGCCCAGCGGACGAAGAACGAGTTCCGGAATCTTCTGAATCGATATCCGCCGAGCTTGCGCGAGATATTTAAGGAAGACCCGAACTTGATGACCCTCGAACAGTATCTTAAGCCTTACCCGGCTTTGGCGAGCTACTTGTCCGAGCATCCCGAAATCACTCTCAACCCGTCGTTCTATCTTGATGGGCTCGGGAGGGACCAGTTCAACCGTCCGCCGTCGCCGCAGCAGGATCATACAGCCGCGGTCCTCAATATTTGGGACAACGTCACCAAGGGCTTGCTGATCTTTGCGGGCTTCGGTCTGGCCATCGGGCTTATTACCTGGTTGATCCGCACGTTTCTCGATTACCGCAGATGGCACCGGCTTTCGAGCGTTCAGGCCGACGTGCACACGAAGCTGCTGGATCGCTTCAGTTCAAGCGAGGAAATCATGGCCTATATCGCGACGCCGGCGGGGTCTAAGTTTCTGCAGTCGGCGCCGATTTCGCTCGATACAGGTGTGAGCGCTTCCCGCAGCATGGGCGCGCCGCTGAGCCGGATCATGTGGTCGGCGCAGGCCGGAGTCGTCCTCTTTTTCGCGGGTATCGGGCTACTGTTTGCCAGCGGCCGGGCCGGTGAAGATGCTCATCTACCGCTGGAAATTATGGGGATTCTTGCAGGGGCTCTCGGAGTCGGATTTGCCGTTTCCGCCGGAGTTTCGTTTCTGCTTTCCCACAAGATGGGATTACTGGAACCGGTGCCGCAGAAACGCCCGGCCGATGCGCCCGAGGCGCAATAGCCAAGGTAGACTAATATCGTGTTCCGTGAATTGACTTACAGCGATGTCAGCCGCGCCAAAGCGATTGCCGACGCAGAGGCCGTGTTCGTGATGGACGAAGAGGCTTTTCGCGGCTTCTACGACAGGAACGCTCGCGGCGTTTGGGCGTATCTTTCGCGCGTAACGGGCGACCGGCAACTGGCGGACGACCTTCTGCAGGAAACGTTCTACCGGTTCCTGCGGGCGGCCTCTGTCGCTCCCACCGATCGCGACCGCTTCGACAGCGAAGCGCATCGGCGGAATTCGCTCTACCGCATCGCGACGAATCTCGCAAAAGACGCTCGACGCCGGAGTTTCACGCGGCCCGCGGCATCGGTGGCCGGCGACGACGTCGAACACCTGGCCGACTGCGGACGAGGCGGCGGGGACCACGGAACGGACATCGACCGGCGAACCGACGTGAGGAGGGCCATGTTCCAGTTGCGTCCACGGGATCGCGCGATGCTGTGGCTGGCCTATGCGGAGGGCGCGTCGCACGACGAGATTGCGGGTGTGATCGGCGTGCAGCCATCGAGCATGAAGCTGCTGCTGTTCCGGGCTCGTCGGCGCATGGCGAAGCTTCTTGGCCGTGAGGACGGAGGCGCGAAGTGAGACAGATCGAATGCGCCTTTGAATCGGAAGTGGTGATGGCCGTGGTGCAGTCGCGATGGCCGGATCGTGCGGATGCGGAACTGCGCGAACACGTGAAGACGTGCGAGATCTGCGCGGATGTGGCAGCGGTCGCCGGCGCCATCGAGTGCGCGCTTGAGGAGAGTGCGGCCTGCGTGGCGTTTCCCGGCACGTTGCCGGATTCGGGTCTGGTGTGGTGGAAGGCTCAAATGCGCGCGCGGCGGGAAGCGGTTGCGGCCGCGGGTCGGCCCATCACAGCCGTTCATTTGGCCGCGTTCGCGTGTGCGGTTGGATTATTGGGAGCTTGCATCGGCGCTACGTCGAGCTGGTTTCAGGGCGCGTTGAAGTGGGCGTGGGCGGGGATTACCGGTATCGACATCAAGGCTATCGTGCCCTACGTGGCGGCGCTGATCGAGGGGCACGGACTTCTCATCGCGTGCATGGTGGCGATGGTATTCGTTGTGCCGGTTGCGGTCTATCTTGCGATCGGCAGGGATTAGCCGGAACCTCGCGATTTCGTGAACCTTTGAATTCCGCCTGCGTAAACACCAGCATGACCTTGCGGAGCTTCACACTTTTTCTGCTTGCTCTTGCTTCTTTTGCCAGTGCGCAGACGCAGTCGTTTGAGGTAGCGTCGATCAAACCGGACCTTACTGGAAGCGACAGCAGGCGCGCGGGCACCGATCCGGGCGGTAAGTTTGCCGCCGTCAATGTGAGTCTGAAGGGCTTGATCGCGTATGCATTCGGAGTCAGGGATTTTCAGGTGACGGGCGGGCCCGGCTGGCTCGATTCCGATAAATACGATATCGTCGCAAAGGCCGACACGACGAAAGAGATGAGCCGGGATGAAGTGAAACCATACGTCCAGGCTCTGCTGGCAGACCGATTTCGGCTGAAATTTCACAGGGAGACGCGGGAAGGAACGGTCTACTCGCTCACCGTTGCGAAGAACGGCCCGAAACTGAAGGAGCACGCGAATGGCGGCGCGTCCGGTATCGGCACTTCCACCGATGCGGGAACAGCCACGATTTCAGGCACAGGCGTGACGATGGCAAGGCTGGCCGAACATTTGGGCGGACAGGCGGGTCGCCCGGTGATCGACAACACGGGCTTGAAGGGCGAATACGATTTCCGGTTGGAATGGGCCACGGAGCAGAACTCCGCATCGACCCTGCCGTCCGTTTTTACCGCCTTGCAGGAGCAACTCGGATTGAAACTGGATTCGGCGAAGGGGCCGGTAGAGTTCATCGTCGTCGACAGCGCCGAGAGAGCTTCCGCGAATTAGTGCCGGTTTGAGCGGTCTAGCACGGTTGAAGGGAGTACTGAAACGATGCGAATGCCTGGAGCATTCCTTTTTTTCCTTCTCGTGCATGGCGCAAGCGCACAGAATCCGGCGTTCGAAGTGGCGTCGATTAAGGCCAACCAGTCGGGAGGCGGCACCAGTGCAATTCGACTGACCGCGGGCCGGGTATCGATGGAAAACGTTTCGCTGAAGAAGGTCATGCTGAATGCGTACGGTATTCCGGACGACCGCGAATATACGATCGCCGGGCCGGCCTGGCTCACGACCGAACACTTCGATATAGAAGCAACTTTTCCGGCGGATACTCCCGTTCCGCAGGTTCGGCAAATGATCCAGGCGCTGCTGGCAGAACGATTCAAACTTGTTCTGCACAACGAGACGAGGCAACTGCCGATGTACGCGCTGGTTGTGGCCAAAGGCGGGCCGAAGATTCGGGCGGTGGAAGCCGGCCAACCCCGCACATCGGGACAACCCGGGCATTTTGAAGCTACGAGGATCGGCATGGGGAAATTCGCCGATCTGATCGCTAAACAGGCCGGGCTGCCCGTCACCGACGCAACTGGGCTTGACGGAGTGTTCGATTTTAAGCTGGATTGGTCGCCGGAAGCCGATCTCCGGCTGGCGTCGGCGGATGGCGCGGCCGAAACGTCTGGCGGAGCTTCCATCTTTACCGCGCTTCAGGAGCAACTGGGGCTGAGGCTCGAAAGCAGGAAGGGGCCGGTAGAGGTGATGGTGGTGGATCGGATGGAAAAGACACCGACGGAAAACTGAAATGGCAGGGAAAGCTTCGACAGGCATGACTACTTTGCGCTGGATTCTTGTTTGACGCGGCCACCTGTTTCGTTTGCATATCGGGTACCTGGGCTCGCGCCTTTGCACAGGTTCAACCCAGTTCATCGCGAGACCAGGCAACTCTCCGTTTACTCCTGACGGTAGCGATAGGCGGGGCGAAGCTCAAGCTGCCCGTCGCGGCCCCTGAGAGCAAGGATGATCCCACGTTGTGCGTCAGTATCTGTGGAGGCAAGGCGAAGATGGCAGCCACGGAGGAATCTATGCTGAGGCTGGCCGATATCCTCGGCGACCGTCTGGACCGCACGGTTGAGCAATATGGGGCTCAAGGGCGATTGCGATCTCAATCTGGAATGGGAACAGGAACATTTGGGGGAAGAATCCGTTTCATCGGTCTTCGGCGCGTTGGAGGAAGGGCTGGGGCGTTCAGGTCCAACGATCTTCACCGCTGTGAAGGATCAATTGGGGCTGATACTGGAAACGGCCGGGGGTCCGGTCGAGATTATCGTTATCGATGGGATCGCTCGAGCGACGCCGAAAATGATTTGGGGGTGTATTGTCAGCACAAATCTTCCTGGCCGACACATATGGTAAGCCTGGAAATCGCTGGATTACGGGTGGGCGCCGCGCCGGTGTCCAATTACCAGTCCCGCGGCGGCCGGGCCTCGAAGAGCTTAGCGGGAGTCGGCGGCGCGTCGCCACTCTTGCCGAGCGCGATACGCCCCGCCAGATCCTGAATCGATGCATCGTCTGGCGCGAGCCGCAGCGCCTGGGCTACCGCGGCCTTGGCGGGATCGATTCGATCCGGCGCGGAACGCATAGTCATATCCGCCAGCGCCGCCCACGCCTCCGGACTCCGCGCTCCGTGCGCGGCAGCGGCCTCCAGGGTGCGCAGGGCATCGTCGAAGCGCTGGTGTGCGGCCAGAATCATGCCGCGCGCCACCCACACAGCGGCGACCTCCGGCCAGGTGCGCTGCGCTTCATCGATCACGCGCAGAGCGTCCCCGGTCTTGCCGGATAATTCCAGCACCGCCGCTTCGGTCAGCGGAATTGCGGGTTCCCTCGGCAGTGCCTTCACCGCCTGATCCAGCAGTTGCAATGCCTCCGGCGTACGGTGGTTCCGGTTGAGCAGGATCGCTTTTTGCCAGTAAAGCTCGGCGCGGGCCGGCTCGGCGCGAATTGAGAGATCGAGTGCCGCAAACGCGTCGTTCGTCTTTCCCACTGCATCCAGCATCTGCGCCCGCGCGAGGTAATAATCGGCGTTCCGGCTAGCTTCCGGAGCATGATCGAGCTGCCGGAGTCCCTCTTCGGCAGCTGCATTTGCCGAGCCCACGGCATCGCCGCGAGCGTGGAAGGTGGCGATGGCCAGATCCACATCCAGTCCGGCGGATGGTCCGCTGGCCGCGGCCGACGTCAGCAATTCCTTCGCAGGCGCATACTGCCTCGCTTCGAGCAGCGCGCGCCCATCGTCGGCCAGCACGGCCGAAGGTGGTTTCAGACCGGCAATCAGATGAGCCACTGCGGCCGCCTGGTCCATCTGGTTTTCTTCGAGCAGGAGTTTCAGATAGTGGGACTGTGCGGCCGGGTCGCCGGGATTGTCTTTGATCGCTTTCTCGACGCGCGTTCGGTAATCGGCGCGCTGTTGTTCCGGCGTCAGGCTGAGAAAATGCATCAGGTCGACCGGACCCTGCGCGGGCCGGGCCTGGCGGTAGCGTTCGAGCAGCGCTTCGGAATCGGCCGTTTCGCCGGCTTCGGCCAGAGCGTTGGCGAGATGCAGCAGCACCGTCGGCTCGCCCGGCAACTCGGCGGCTTTGCGCAAAATGCGGATGGCATCCGGCAAACGCTCCAGAGCGAGGTACGTCTGGCCCAGCCGATCCAGCACGGCGGAATCCTGCGTCTGGCTTGCGACGGCCTCCAGATCGGGCAGCGCCGCTTCGGGCTTCCCCTGCTTGTAATAGAGCGATCCACGCACCGCCCGGGCGGCTGGAAAATCCGGCTTCAAAGTGAGAGATTTATCGAGGCTTGCGATTCCCTGCGTGGGGTCGCTCGCGCTCTGTGCCGCGCCGAGTTCGAAGAATCCCATGGCGTCGTCCGGATGTTTTGCCACGTACCATTCGAGATCGGCAATGCCAGCTTCGAATTGTCCCTGGTGGATGGTGGCGAAACCGTGTTCCCGCCGAGCTTCGTCGTCGTTCGGCGCGAGCTTCGCATAACGGCCCCAGGCCGCCGCCGCATCTTCCCACGCACCCAGTTCGTTCGCGGAAACGGCCAGAAGGCGCTGCACGTCGGCGCGCTCGGGCGCCAGTTTCGCCGCTTGCGCCAGCCACCGGATTGCCGCCTCCGGTTGGTGCAGTCCGCTTGCCACGAAGGCCAGGCTGTAGAGCACGTCCACGTTATTCGGTTGCTCGCGCAGCGCGGTTTCGAGCACTTCGCGCGCACGTTCGTTGTGGCCCGCGTAAAGCGCGACCACGCCGAGATCGTAGAGTACGTGGAAGTCCGATGGATCCGCCGCATGAGCGTGGCCCAGAAAAGTTTCAGCCTGATCGTACTGTCCGGCCTGCGCGAGCGTCCAGCCGATGGAAGAGCCGAGCGCGGCGTCGTCCTCGGTAGCTCGAGAGAAGCGGGAGAACAGGGCGTCGGCGTCTGTCTTGTTTCCGGGAATCGAATCGAGAGCCACCAGCCGCTGAGCCGCGACATCCGGTGCGTCGCGCTGGCCCGGAGCGATGCGGTCGAGATAATTCAACGCCATAGCCGGATTTTTTTGCCGCAGCGCGGATTGCGCCAGTTGCAGGTTGGCCAGACGGTCGGCGGGGTCGAGCGAGAGCGCCTGCTGGATGGCCTCGCGCGCGCCTTTCACGTCGCCGGCCGCCAGCAGGTGCTGCGCGTATCGGGCGACGATCGTCGCATTCTTCGGTGCGACAGCCAAGGCGCGGTGGTGTTCGGCGTCGGCTTCCGTCAGTTTCTTTTCGCCGTCCAGCGCCAGGCCAAGCAGGCTGAGGGCTTCGGCGTCGGCGGGATGTATCTTCAGGTCTGCGCGGAGTGTTGCTTCGGCCGCTGCAAAATCTTCACGCTGGAGAGCCGCGTTGGCTTGTTTGAGAGCGACGTTGGCGGTGGGTTTCGCGGCAACTTTCGCTGCCGTCTGCGCCATCAAACCGACCGGCAGGAGGGTGAGCGCAAGTAACGGGGAAATTTTGGAAATTGGCTTGCGAATAACGCTCACTCCACGTCGATTATACCGATGGAGCAGTGTGCCCGTGCGTTTGAACCGGCCCGTTCCGTCACCAGGTCGAAATTCCGAACTTCCGAGGGTTCTTTCGAAAATTCCTCGAGTGTGGTGTTTTGGTCAGTCAGCGCCCTGTGCCTTAACGTCATTTTGCGCAGGAACAAAGGGCGTACGCGCTCCGGTGACGGCGACGCCCAGCTTCCCCAGTCGTCGAATATGATGGCGGATCATGCGCCGCTTCTGCGGTTCGCCCGGCAGAGGAACTTTGCGGCACTGGAAGGGTTGGTGTGTTTCCAGAACCTGGTAGATCAGCACCAGCAACGTGTGTGCGACTGCAATCAGGGCGGGTGCCTTCTTGCCTCCCGATCTGGCGGCGACACGCCAGAACTTATCTTTCCGCGAACAGTTCTTCGTGCCGCTGCCGCCCGGGCGCATTCGGTCAACGCCCCCGCAGCCACGGATTGCCTCCGGTGGTGCGGCTGTTCCTGCTTTTGCCGCGCTGATGTTGTTGCCTTCGCCGTGGGAAACTGCGTCATGTCCGCTCCCGTTTCGGCCAGGATACTGGAAGCGCTGCGGTCCTGAATGCCGGGTACAGTCTGAATCAGTTGGCGGGCTTCGTCGAGTCCCGCCTCATGAATCTTCCCGGTAATATCTCGGTCCATTTCCGCGATCTGCTCCTCGAGAAACTTCATGTCTCCAGACTGTAGCGGATCATGCGCCGACGGTGGTCGCTCATGCCCTTCCAGCGTCCGGATGATCTCGGGGATCTTCTTCTTCGCTCCCCGTTTGGCAAACTGGGCGACCTCGGCCGGTTGCGCTTTTCCTTCCAGCAAAGCGTCCAGCATCAGTTGCCCGCTCACGCCGAACACATAGGTCAGCACATTGCCCGGTTTCACGTTGGCGTCTTCCAGTACTTCTTGCACGCTGTTTTTCTCGCTTGTGGCGTCGTCCAGCAGACGCTTGCGCCGACCGGTCAGATCGCGCAGTTCGCGAATCGCCTGCGGAGCAATGAAACCGGGATGGATCATGGCGTGTCGCAACAGATGCGCCAGCCACCAGCCATCGTTATCGTCGGTCTTATGCCTCGTCGGTTCTTCACTTCCGGGGGGTGGCCAGGAAGACCTTCACGCTGCCTTCCGGCACGTTGAAGACGGGTTTCCAGTACGAGCCGGTCGACTCCGTCACCAAGTGGGCAATGCCTTCCGTCTTCAGCCGCTCCCGCAGAGATTCCAGTTCGGCGGTGACCGTTCCGAAGCGCCGCCTGGCTACCCGCGGCTCTCCGTCTAACGGTCCGGTCATGATACATGCGGCCAGAATCTTTTTCCCCACATCGATTCCGGCACATCGTTCGATTGCTGCGCAAATCATCTTCTGTTTTTCTTTCCGACGGGAAAACAGCCGACACTTCGGGACTTACTTTCTTTCGCGGCTCAACTGCTCCACTGGGGGATTCAACATGTCGGCCTGGCCAGTTTCGCTTTCGGTTCAACCGCCCCATTACTCACGCCGGCCGCCTTCTCCCGTCTCACCAACAATCTCCCACATTTTCATGGTGGGGGGCGATCCGGCTCATGAGGGTTTCGCTTTGCAAAAACGCTTCGGTGCCGCACCAAACGCCGCGCAACGCCCCACGCCCGTGCGGATCGGGCCAAAAACACAAGCGCCGTTGTGGAAAAAACGCGACGGCCGTGCTCCACGCCGCATGAAATCTATTAGGTTTTTTCTTATCGGCGTGAATCGGCGTTTATCTTCGGCTAAATCTTCCGGACCTTCACCGCGGTCCCATAGCAAAGCACTTCTGTAACACCCTGCATGATTTCCGTAGCGTCGTACCGCACGCCGACCACCGTGTCCGCGCCCTTTTCAGCGGCGTGTTGCAGCATTCGGTCGAAAGCATCCTCGCGCGTCTTCTCGCAGAGTTCCGTAAACAGCGAAATATCCCCTCCGACCATCGTTTGCAGGCTGGCCCCGATGGTGCCGAACACCGATCGCGACCGAACCACAATCCCCCGCCACAATCCCAAGGTTGCCCGTCACCTCGTGTCCGGCAAGCTCAAATGCCGTCGACGTCATCTCATGTGGAATCATTTTGTTCTCCTCCCTGTACTACGCATTACTGCAGCAGATCGTTCATCGCCTTCACTTTGGCCACGTCGAATTTCGGCTTCCGGTCGAACGTCATCAGGCCATTGATTTCCTGCTCCACGTCCGTCAGCTGCGTATAACAAATCCCGATGATCTGCGGAATTTTCGCCAACCCACGGTACAGGCCATCCAGCCGGTCGAGAGCGTCCGCAGCCGTCTTCTCCACTCCCGAATAACCCCACGCCTCAGGCGGAACGTCGTGGCCAGGGGGAATGAACGCAATCCCGCCGAACTCCGACAAATAGATCGGCGCTCCGTTGTACTGATACCCGCCAATCAGCGCCGGCCTGCCATTGTCCGGGATCACCACCGGCTTCTTGCCCAAATCCCGATACCGGTCATAGAGCAGCGCTCCGGTCTTCGCATAGTCGTGGATGGCCATCAGATCGGTCATGTCTGTATGCATCCAGCCTTCGTTATCGATTACCAGCCGCGAGCCGTCGAGAGTGCGCGTCAGCGCGTACAACTCTTTCAGATGGTTCTGTTCCTTCTGGTCGCGAAGATCGCCGACGCCCCAACTCTCGTTCAGCGGCGCCCAGATGATAATCGATGGATGGTTGATGTCGCGATTCACCGCCTCCATCCACTCGCGGTTGAAGCGCTCCGCGTACCGTTCGTCGAAACCCTGCGCATTCGCCATTTCGCCCGAAACCAGATAGCCCATCCTGTCGGCCCAATAAAGGAACCGCGGATCTTCCACTTTCTGGTGCTTGCGCGCGCCATTGAAACCCATCTCTTTCGACAGGCGGATATCGTACTGGATAGCGGCATCGGTCGGCGGCGTCAGCACCGATTCCGGCCAGTAACCCTGATCGAGCACGAACTTCAGATAGGTCGGCTTGCCATTGAGATACACCTTGCCATCGCGCGCTTCCACGGTGCGGAAGCCGAAGTACGATTTCACTGTGTCTACCGGCTGCCCGTTTCGCAGCACTTCGAGTTTCACATCGTAGAGTTTCGGATTCTCCACCGACCAGAGTTCCGGGTTCTGGATCTTGACCGATACGGAGGCTTTATCCAGCGTCGCTGCCTCGGTGCCCTTCCCAACTTCCGACCCTTTCGACGCTACGGTGACGCGCAGCTGATCGCCTCCTTTCGCAAGGGCGACGATGCCGTCGAACTTCACGTAGCCAAGTGGATCGGTATGCGTGCGAACGCTGTCGAGCCATGCCGGGCCTGTTGCCTCCAGCCACACCGATTGCCAGATCCCCGACGTACGCGTATAAAAGATGCCTTTCGACTTAGTATCCCAGTACTGCTTCCCGCGCGGAATCAGTTTGTCCGTAGGCGGATCCCAGGCGCGCACCGTGATCGTGTTGCCTCCAACCCTCAGCAGCGGCGTGATGTCGAACTGAAAGGGCGTGTTGCCGCCTTCGTGCGATCCCGCGAGCTGGCCGTTTACCCAGACCATCGACTGATAATCGACCGCGCCGAAGTGCAGCAGCACGCGCCGACCCTGCCACGCGGCGGGGAGAGCGGCTTGGCGGCTGTACCAGACCCAAGGATGAAAGCTGGTGTCGTTGATGCCGCCCAGCTTGCTCTCGAAGCAGTATGGCACCGTAATGTGCCTGTCGAATTTCCGCTCGCCGGAATACCAGCGCCCGTCGAGACCGGCGTCGGCGTCGTCGAAAGCGAACTCCCACGAGCCGTTCAGCGTCATCCAGTCGGCGCGCTCGAACTGCGGCTCGGGAAACTCGGGGCGGGGGACATCGGCGGCGCGAACTACCAACGCTGAGGAAAGCGCAAGGAGGACTAACGATTTGGAAGTCACAGCAGAGATTCTACTACTAACGAGGCTCCGCCTCAGACCGACGAGATGTATTTTCGGTGACCTCACCGATGGCGGATAATCCGAGAGTTGGCCCCGGTCGAGCAGGGAACCGGAAACCGGTTCCCTCATGGACCGCTACGCGGTGAGTGATCCCGAAGGACCGGTGTGGCTTGCCTGGTTCGCCGGTATCGCGATTGAAGCGCAGAAACGAACGAATGCGAAGGTTGAATTCCTGATCGACAAAACGAAACTGCCGGATCGGATGCGGGGCCGGATCAATGCGCGCCCAGGAGAAGGCGCTGCTGCGCATGTTACGCGAAGGCCCGGAGGGATTCAAGGGCGGTTTGAGTACCGGAAATTACCTTACAATTACCGGCGCATCCGCAGTGACGGCTACACGCGACTTGGCGGATGGTGGCTAAAGGGGCGCTGTTTCGGGTTGGGGAACTGCGTTACGCGTTACGAACTCGCATTCCGAAGCGCCCTGTGGCACCGGTAGTTCCGGATAGACGGGGCCATTTGTGTAATTGACTCCAATTTCCGCTGCGCTAGCGCGCATGCGGATTCGTATCGCCGGTGGTGAGTCCGAGTGCCCATTTGATCGCTTCCAGATACATCTTCTGCACCCGCGGATCGTCCCAGGTTTCGGCGGCGTGCCCGAATGTCGAATAGAACACACGCCCTTTGCCGTAGCTCTTCGACCATGCCACGGGAAAATCCTTGTCCGTGCGATGCAGATTCTGCGCCTTACCGTAATCGAGCTTCGTCTCGTCCAGCCTGGCGAGCACATGAACCTTATCGCGCGAAAACGGCGCTTTGTGAACGTAGATCTCGTCGTGGATCGTAAAGGCCGGCGGAAACGCCTTCATCGCGGGAAAGTTCTGGTCTTCCACGATCACGGGCGCGTCGAACTGGCCCCACGGATGGTTGTCGAAATACCCGCCGACCATTTCGCCGAACTCGGGCCAGGTGAAGAACGCGTCGTCGCCGGTGTGCGCCGCCACGAAGCCTTTGCCATCGTCGTGGACGAATGTCAGCAGATCTTTCTTCTGCTGGTCGGTCATGTCGTTTTCGCCAGTACCCATAAAGAAGATGGCGTCGAAATAGTCTAAGTTCTTCGCGTTGATGTTGGCGCCGAGTTCGGGAGTGCGCGGATCGTGTCGCTCGACCTTGCCCTTGGTGAGCAACTGAGAATCGGTGCGAAGGTACGTGACATAGATGCCCGATTCGTAGCCGAGGCGGTCGATTGTCGCCAGCGCGTGCGAAACCGAATCGTGCTGGAAGCCGGTGCGAACGTCGCCGATCGCGAGGATTCGTTTTTTCGCGGCAGGCTGAGCGGGTGGGGCTTGCGCCAGGACAAGCGCGACGGCCAGGCTGAAGATCATGATGGCAATGGCTGCGAGGAGAAATCGGCGTGGCATAAATCCGTGTCGAAACCAGTCTACAGGATCGTCGATTAAGTGCCGTCAGCGGAGCTTCCATCTGCGGCCACTTGTACAATAATGGGAAGCCGAGATCCCGTAATCTCGATCTCTATCCCAGCCGATAGACAACCCGTCTCGGCGCCCCGTCCGGCAAACCACAGCGAGATCGCCGTGTTGCCCGGTGCCGTGGCGATGTACGATATCACTGAACTGGTGGATCCGCAGTACAACGGGGTCGCCAAGGTGCGCAATAGCGCGCTGAAGGGATTGCAGTGAAGCACTCGTCGAAACTTATTCTTGCTTTCGCGCCGCTTCTGTTTTCGTTGATGGCGGAAGGGCAAACCGTAACCGTGCTCCACGCCGCGCGCCTGCTCGACGTGCAGACAGGCCAGATGCTGAGTCCGGGCGAAGTCCTGGTCCGCGGAGATCGCATCGTCGAAGCCGGAGGTGCCGTCACGCACCCGGCGGGAGCGCAGACTATCGACCTCGGCGACCGTACGCTCATGCCTGGTCTGATCGACGTCCACGTTCACCTCTTCCTTCACCCTGGCGCTGAGGATCTGCAAACCGTCGAAGAATCCGTCCCGCAACGCACGATCACCGCGACCATCGCGGCTCGCGACGATCTGATGGCCGGCTTCACTGCCGAACGCGATATGGGCACCGAAGGCGCGGGTTCGGCCGACACTGCCGTCCGCAATGCCATCAACAGCGGGCAAATTCCCGGCCCGCGCCTTCGCATCAGCGGTAACGCGGTCGATATCCTCAACGGTCATGAGGACGCGTCGCAGTATAACCCTGAGCAGCACGTTCTTCCCAATGCCACGTGGGCCAACAACGCCGCCGAACTGGTCACCGTAATACGCGCGCAATTCAAGGAAGGCGCGGACTTCGTCAAGATCTATGAAACCGGCCACGATTCGTTGCGCAATGGAGTATTCTCCACGCCTTATCAGTACACAGAGGCTGAGTTGACTGTAGCTGTCACGGAAGCCGCGCGCGTCGGCAAGCGCGTAGCGGTTCACGCCACCGGCGAGCCGGGGACGCTCTACGCGGCGCGCGCCGGCGTCGCGACCATCGATCACGCCTACCAGCTCAGCGAAGAAACCATGCGGCTGATGAAGGCGAAGCAGATCTATGCCGTTCCGACGTTTGCGATCTCCGAGTACTTCGCGGAGCACGCCGGTTCTGCGGCGGCAACGGCGGCTCGCCGCGCGAGCATCGAATATCATGCCAGCGAATTCAAGAAGCAACTGGCGGCGGGAGTGCCGATGGCCGTCGGGTCCGACGTGGGGCCGTTTCCTCACGGGACCCAGGCGCGCGAATTTGAATTGATGGTGAAGTACGGCATGACGCCGCTCGCCGCGATTCAGGCGGGGATTGTGAACGGCGCGAAGATCCTCGGATGGCAGGATCAGATCGGCGCGCTGAAGCCGGGATATTACGCGGATATCATCGCGGTGCCCGGCGACCCGCTGAGCGATATTGGCGTTCTGAGCAAGGTTTCGTTCGTCATGAAAGCGGGCGTGGTTTACAGGAAATAGGAGGAGCGGAGCACTATGGGTAGTGGAAATCGGCCTTACAGACTGCTGTTCGCTTTTGCGATGGCCGGTGCGGTTTTGCTCCAGGCCGCCGGCGGCCCAGAAGCCGTCCGCTGGGAGAAGGAAGCGAAGAACGTCACGATCGTCCGCGACAAGTGGGGCATCGCTCATGTCGACGGCAAGACCGACGCAGATGCCGTTTTCGGCGCGGAGTACGCACAAGCCGAGGACGATTTTAACCGCGTAGAAACCAACTACATCAACGCCATGGGCCGCATGGCCGAAGCGGAGGGCGAAGCGCGAATCTATCTCGACTTGCGGATGAAGCTTTTCATCGATCCCGAGGAACTCAAGAAAGAATATATCGCCAGCCCGCCATGGCTGCAAAAACTCATGGACGCGTTCGCGGACGGCCTGAACTACTACCTCGCGAAGCACCCCGCCGTGACGCCCAAAGTCATCCGGCACTTCGAGCCATGGATGGCGCTGAGCTTCACCGAAGGCAGCATCGGTGGCGACATCGAGCGCGTGAACCTCACCCGCCTCGAAGCCTTCTACGGCAAAGGGCCGATGAGCCGATTGCTTCCGCCAGTGGAGGCTGCCGATACGGAGCCGCGCGGATCGAATGGAATGGCTGTAGCGCCCTCGAACACTTCTTCGCACCACGCCCTGCTGCTGATCAATCCGCACACTTCGTTCTTCTTCCGCTCGGAGCTCCATATGGTTAGTGGAGAAGGACTCAACGCCTACGGCGCGGCGACCTGGGGCCAGTTCTTCCTCTACCAGGGCTTCAACGACAAGGCTGGCTGGATGCACACGTCGAGTAACGTGGACGCGATCGACGAATACCTCGAAACCGTGGAGAAACGAAACGGCCACTACTTCTACAAGTACGGCAACGACTGGCGGCCAATGGTCGAGAGCAAGATCTCGGTTCCATTTCGCGGAAGCAAGGGGCTCGAAGAGAAGAAGTTCACCGTCTATAAGACGCATCACGGTCCGGTCGTACGCGAGGAGAATGGCAAGTGGGTCAGCTTCCGCATCATGCAGGAGCACATCAAGGCGCTGGAGCAGTCTTATCTACGCACCAAGGCGCGGAACTACAAGGAATATCTGAAGACGCTGGAGCTGATGGCCAACTCCTCGAACAACACGATCTTCGCCGATGCCGACGGAGATATCGCGTAATTTCACGGCAACTACATTCCGCGTCGCGATACGAAGTTCGACTGGACGAAGCCGGTCGATGGAAGCGATCCTGCCACCGAGTGGAAAGGGCTGCTGACGGTGGAGGAGTCGCCGCATCTGATCAATCCGAAGAGCGGCTGGCTCTACAACTCCAATAACTGGCCGTGGTCCGGCGCCGGTGAGAGCAGCCTGAAGAAGGAGGATTATCCGGCCTATGTCGAGACGGGCCACGAGACGGCGCGAGGGCTTCATGCCGTTCGGGTTCTCCAAAACAAGAAAGATTTCACGCTGGAATCGCTTCTGGCCGCGGCTTACGATAGCTACCTCACGTGGTTCGATAAGCCTCTGCCCGCGCTCATCCGCGCGTACGATTCGGCGCCCGCGAGCGATGCGGTAAAGAAGAGCGTCGAGGAGCAGATCGAGATCATGCGCAAGTGGGATCAGCGCTGGGCGGTCGATTCGGTGGCTACTTCGCTCGCCGTGTTCTGGGGCGAAGACATGCAGCGCCGTGTCGCGAGCGATGCGAGAAAGGCCGGACTCGCCAACGAAGATTTCATCGGTTCGGGCGCGGCACCGGAGCAATTGCTGCAGTCTCTCGCGGCCGCGTCGGACAAGCTGCGCGCAGATTTCGGAAGCTGGAAGACGCCGTGGGGGGATATCAACCGATTCCAGCGGCTCACCGGCGACATCGTGCAGCCGTTCAGCGACGCGGTACCGAGTATTCCGGTCGGCTTCACGTCCGCGACATGGGGCTCTCTGGCGTCATTCGGCGCGCGCGCTTACACGGGGACGAAGAAATGGTACGGGACGAGCGGCAACAGCTTCGTCGCCGTGGTCGAATTCGGACCGAAGGTGCGGGCGGTGGCCGTAAGCGCGGGCGGCGAGAGCGGCGATCCAGCGTCGCCGCATTTCAACGATCAGGCGCAGCGGTACGCGACCGGAGATTTGCGCGAGGTTTATTTCTATCGCGCCGACGTTGAGAGCCATGCGGAGAAAACCTACCATCCCGGGAATTGAGGACAAATGACTGCCACGCGTCTCCTTGCATTATTGCTCTGCGCGACCATAATCCCCGCGCAGCAACCCGCCTCCGCGCCCGGCGCAGCGGACCCGATCGCGGCGCTGGTCGGCCAGTTGGATCTCGCGCGATACAAGGCGACCATCAAGGGCCTGACGCGGTTCGGCGATCGGCGCCAGGGGACAGATCGCAACCGCGCCGCAATCGACTGGATCGAGTCGCAGCTTAAGAGCTACGGCTGCGCCAACACCGAGCGCATTCACTACAACTACCAGCCGGCTGCCGGAGCGGCCGGGGCCAGCGGCGGAAGCGGCCGCGGTGCGGGTGGCTCGAGTGGGAGAGGCGGTGGTAACCAGGCTATAGCCCCCGGCGGCGGGCGGCGGCGCGGCTACCGGATTCCGGACGCGGTAAACAACGATCCGATGAAGCAGCC
This sequence comes from Bryobacterales bacterium, assembly GCA_003136575.1. Classification (GTDB taxonomy): domain Bacteria; phylum Acidobacteriota; class Terriglobia; order Bryobacterales; family Bryobacteraceae; genus BOG-234. The sequence goes on from PLEX01000170.1 coordinate 71,403, forward strand.
GGATCCCGTGCTTCGTGAACTGGATTCTCAACCCTCCACGCCCGGCCCACGCGAGGAAGTATATTGCACGAAAATCGGCACTCTGCATCCGGACGAGATGTACATTGTCGCCGGACACATGGACGGCATCGGCTTTGGCGAGGCCGCGAACGACGATGGCTCCGGCACGGCGCTCGTGATGGAACTCGCCCGGGTGCTCAACGCGCCCGGCGTCACCACCGAACGCTCCATTCGCTTCGCGCTCTGGAATAACGAGGAGACGGGACTGAACGGCGCGCGAGCGTATGTAGACCAGCGCAAGGATCTGCAGGGCAAGGAATCTCCCGCGGGTTCCGGCCGTTTTCCCGAACCGAAATGGCTCGGCATGATCCAGCACGACATGATGCTGTTCGACCACGGCATGCCGCACAAAGACGGCACCATGAGCAAGGAGCAGCGCCCGGAGGCCGACGTCAATATCGAATACCAGCTAACGTCGAAGTTCGCCGACGACGCCATGCGCCTCGCAAGCAAGTTCCAGCTGGCGAACGAAAAGTATGCGACCGATTACCCGGCGAATATCGGGCCGCATATGACGAACACGGATTCGACGCCGTTCATGGACCTGACGCCCGCCATCAGCCTGCGCGAAGCCGAGCGTGGTGCGCAGTTGGGCAACGGTTGGGATCCGCATCATCATCAGCCAACCGACCTCTACGCCACGTTCAACGACGACGATTTCCGGCTGGGGCTGAATGCGGCGCAGACGGCCCTCGCGGCCATCGCGCAGCTGAGTGGCGCAAAGACGAAGTAATTGACGTAGCCCGCGCGATGATCTGGCGTCCGTCATCGCGGCTGCGGAAGAAAGCGGTCTGCGGTTTCGGCATTCGGCGGGGATCGACATGATCCTCTACGGTGACGCCAACCGTGCACGCAACGCCGTCCATTTACTCAATACCGGCGAGAAGGTGAAGGCGACTCAACTCGAGTCCCATCCGGCATTCACCTGTTCGGGACGGGATGCATGGCCAGGACTTCTGGGTGATACCGGTCCTGGGTCTGGTGCGAATGAAATTGAGTCCTTACCGCGATAAGGATCGTGTTCATGTGCGGGAATGGATGCCGCCGGACTCATTACCAAGGACGTTACGGAACCGATACTCCCACGACGCGCGGCGCGCTGAAACCGACCGAATCGCCGATTGTGCTGAAATGGAATGAAGCTTTTTGGCGAGCGTGGGAGCCGAAACCGACGGAGGAGCCAAGTGCGCCGGAGAATAGGTATTTTGAAATGACGAGCACCGCCACAGGACACATCCAACAGAAGTTCGTGGCGGCACTTGACGATCTCGTTGCGCAACTGAAAACGGACCGCTCTGTCCTGGCAACCATTCTCTGCGGCAGCCTGTCGCACGATGTCGTGTGGGAGAAGTCCGACATCGATCTGGCGCTGGTTACGATCGACGATAAGAAGGTGGAGTCGGCCAGCCTGTCGCTTTATGCGGGCGGTCTGAATGTCCATGCGTTCCTGATGCCGCGCGCCGAGTTTCGCAAGACAGTGGAGGGCGCGATTCGCAATTCGTTCATGCATTCGCTGCTGGCGAAGGGGCGCCTGCTCTACACACACGACGAGACCATCGCGCAACTCTGTTCGCGCCTGCAAGGGATCGGCGAACGCGACAGGCAGGTTGCCCTCCTCGCGGCGGCGACGCACGCTCTGGCATCGGTCTATAAGGCTCACAAGTGGTTCGTCACGCGCGGCGACCTGGATTACACGGCACTCTGGATACTCTACGCGGCGAACTCGCTGGCGCGGATAGAAGTGATCGCGGCGGGTTTTCTCGCCGATCGGGAAGTGATGCCGCAGGCGATGAAACTGAATCCGGCATTCTTCAAAACGGTGTATCGGGACCTGCTGAACGTGAAAAAGACACGGGCGAACGTGCAGGGTGCCCTGGATGCGATTGACAGCTATCTGGCTGAACGGGCGGCAACGCTTTTCCAACTCGTGCTCGATTACCTGCGCGAGGCGGGCGAAGCGCGATCTTGCAGCGAGATCGAAGCCTGGTTNNGCGCCGGAGGCGTCACGGCCGCGTGCGAATATCTGGCGGATCGGGGATTGATTGGTAAAGTCTCCACGCCGGTCCGAATCACGAAGAAGAGCAACGTCAGCGTCGAGGAACTGGCGTTTGTCCATCTTGGAGAAGCGCCCGATGAGTTCTAAGAGCGCGCGACCGGCCGCACGCAGCACAATTGCGGTGCAGGGAGCGCGTGTGCACAATCTCAGAAATATATCGCTGGAGATTCCGCGCGACAAGCTGATCGTCNNCAGCGGCGCTACATGGAATCGCTTTCGAGCTATGCCAGAAGATTCGTGGCGCAGGTAGCGAAACCCGACGTCGACTTCATCTACGGCCTGTCTCCCGTGATCTCGATTGAGCAAAAGACAATCGCCAGCAACCCGCGGTCCACTGTGGGCACGATGACGGATATCGCGTCCTATCTGAACCTTTTGTATGCGACGATCGGCGAGCCGCATTGTCCGCATACCGGCGAGCCGACGCCAAGCCGAACGGCCAGCCAGATCCT
>PLEX01000020.1 GCA_003136575.1 Bryobacterales bacterium
GCGTTCGAATCGACGCCGCCCGAAAGCACCTTGCCCGAGGGCGGCACGATGGTGTTATAAGCCCGCGCCAGACGCGTGATCGAATCGAGCAGAATCACCACATCCTTCTTGTGCTCGACCAGGCGCTTAGCCTTTTCGATCACCATTTCGGCAACCTGGACGTGTCGGGTCGCCGGTTCGTCGAAGGTGGAAGAAATCACTTCGCCGCGCACCGAGCGCTGCATGTCGGTNNAGACCGCGCTGGCCTTTGCCGATCGGCGTAACCAGATCCATCACGCGGCCCGAGAAGTTGTCGCGCACCGTCTCGAGCTTGAGCCGGCGATCGGGGTAAAGCGGCGTCAGGTTGTCGAAGAAGATCTTATTGCGCGCTTCCTCCGGTGGCTCAAAATTGATCGCGTCGACTTTAATCAACGCGAAGTAACGCTCGCCTTCCTTCGGCGGGCGTATCTGGCCGGAGACCGTATCGCCGGTCCGCAGATCGAAACGGCGGATCTGCGAAGGCGAGACATAAACGTCGTCCGGACCGGGCAGATAGTTGTACTCGGGCGCGCGCAGGAAGCCAAAGCCGTCCGGCAGGCACTCGAGAACGCCCTCGGAGAAGATCAGGCCGCTCTTTTCGGCCTGCGTCTGCAGGATCTTGAAGATCAGTTCCTGTTTACGAAGACCGGCGGCGTTCAGAACGCCCATTTCCTTCGCAATCGTGTTGAGATCAAGAATGCTCTTATCTTTAAGTTCGACCAGATCGAGCGTTGGCCCCGCCTGCTTGCCGCCCTGCTGCTGTTGCTTGCGGCGCTGTTCACCGGGGTGAAGCTGGCGTTGGGCGTGAGGATGGTGACCGGGAGACTGCCCGACCTGTACTTCCACGACCGGAGCGTACGGCACCACAGCGCCCGCCGATGCGGCAGCCACTCCGTTGGCCGGGGCCTGCTGCTCCGCAGGGGCGCCGGCAGGGGGCTGAGATGCCTGCGCCGCCGGAGCCTGTTCGGTCCTCGGAGCGTCGGGTCTGTTATCCCCGGCCCTGCCGTTATCGGCTCTGTCCCGTTGCCGGTGCTCTCCTTTCGGATGCCGGTTAGGTCGGGCCGAATCGTCCGTCGCCTGCCGTGGCGGCCTGGCCGCCTCGTCCGTTCTCTCGGCAACCGACTCCCGGGCGGGAGGCGCTGCCGTCTTCTCCAGAATGGAAACGGCGGGAGTTTCCGCCGTGCCCGCATCCTGAGGCGGTGTGTCTATGATTGGTGTGTTTTCGTTATCGCTTGCCAAATTTCCCTCACTCCCCGGCCTGTTGTGGCCGAGAACGGCAGCGGCTCGGCGTATTGCCTGATGGCTTTTAGTCCGCGCTGCTGCTCCGCCTGATTGAGTTTGTCCATCTTGGAGGCCACGACCCTGTATGGCCACCCGTTCGCTTCCAGCCACATCTTCAGATCCAGGTCTTTTTCCATCCACCCCCGGCGTGCGTCCAGAATCACTAAGGCCGTGCCGAGGTGCTTGCGTTCCCGCAGGTAATGTTCAATGAATCCCGCCCACTCGTCCACCGATTCGCGGGGCGCACGCGCATATCCATAGCCGGGTAAATCGACAAAATAGAACTTGTCGTCTATGCGATAGAAGTTCAGAGACTGCGTGCGGCCGGGTGTATTACTGGTGAACGCCAGCTTGCGCTGTCCAACCAGCGCATTGATAAGGCTGGATTTACCGACGTTGCTTCTTCCCAGAAACGCTACCTCCGGCAGTCCGTCGGTGGGAAGCTGTCCGGGATCGTTAACGCTTTTGACGAATTCTGCTTTCAAGTGTACTACAACCGGGCGGGCGATTCCAGAGGGAAGAACGTGAACACGTCCCGATACGAGCGTACCACAAGCGGTGTGGACAATTCATGTCGCGGACGAAATATAGTCCTCATCGAGCGCCCCGGCGGATGGCCGCCAAACACCGCCGATCCTGAAATGTGGGGCTGATCTCAAACTCCGGCCCGCTGCGCCGATAGAACAAGTATCCGTCAATTCACGCCGGACAGAGGTGCATTTCTGTCCGAGAGGCCGTCATGTTAACCACGCGAAGCCGCAGTCGCGGCGTCATGCTCGCGGCGCTGATTTGTGCCGTCACCTCCCCGGGTGTCGCCGCCGGCACTGCCAACGGGCCGGCAAATCTTGTTTCCGGCACCGCAACTTTTAACGGCACGCCTTTGGCGGGCGTCCTCGTCACCGCGTACACGACCAATACCAGTTCTATCTACCAGACCACGACTACGGACGCCAACGGCATTTACTCGTTCTCGCTGCCAGCCTGGAACAACCTGGCCAACGGCGCAAGCGCGGATTATCACATCTGGGCGACAAAACCTGGCTATAGTTTCTATCCCTCCGTGCCATCGGGAGCAAGGGTCACCCGAGCGGACCACACGGACGATTTCATCGGCAACAGAATCGACGACATTCCGATGTATCTGACCGTGATCCATTACATTTCCTTGCCGAATCCCGGCAATCCGGCTCTTCCCGGTCCGCCTCTGATCGGCGCGGACTTCTCCGCTTACGATGGCACCAATCCGCTCGTCGGCATCGTCGGCGCGCCGGGACCGAATCGCTTCACCGACAACCAGGACGGCACGGTGACTGACGGCACGACGGGCCTGATCTG
>PLEX01000181.1 GCA_003136575.1 Bryobacterales bacterium
AGGCCGCTTTGGGGGCCGGTGAGCCGGTCATTTCCGTGGACACAAAGAACAAGGAACTGATCGGTAATTATCAGAATCCAGGCCGGCGCTGGCGCAAGAAGGGGACGGCTGAAAAAGTCAACGGGCATGATTTTCCCGGCCCCGAGGTGCCCCGCGCCTATCCCTGCGGGATCTAACGATCCGGGGCGCAACTCCGGGTTTGTCAACGTAGGCACCGACCACGACACGGGCGCGTTTGCGGTGGCGTCGATCCGCGGGTGGTGGCGCGCGGAAGGCCGCCGGTTGTATCCGCGGGCGGGGCGCCTGTTGATTACTGCCGATGCGGTGGCAGCAATGGCTGGCGTCTGCGGCTGTGGAAATGGGAACTGCAGCGCCTGGCCGATCAGACCGGGCTGACGCTGGCGGTCTGCCACTGCCCGCCCCTGGCACCAGTAAATGGAACAAGGTGGAGCACCGATTATTTTCCTTCATCTCGTCCAACTGGCGCGGCGAGCCGCTGCGCGACTACGAGACGGTGGTGGAGTTGATCGCCTCAACCACGACGGCCAAGGGTCTCACCGTGACCTGCCGGCTGGATCGTCGCCAGTACCCCGTTGGCCGCAAAGTCTCCGATGAACAGTTGGTTCAGGTCCACCTGAAGCCCGATAAATTCCACAGCGGCTGGAACTACACGATCATCCCCGCCCGTAAGCCAAGTTGTATTTTTATTTATTTACCGCGTCTAAACGCAATTGCGAGGCCGGCAAGAACGAGGAACTCATCCTTCGCAGATCTGCAATGTCAAAGTCTTAGCCTATCGGACTCCCGCCAGGCGCGGCGCAAACGGTCCGTTTTTTCGACTGAGGATCCTGGACGCCCTCCGTCGCGAAACTGCCCTGAAAGTCGCCTCGGTGGCTCTGAAGTGCACGCCTTCTAAGGTCAGGTAGCCCGACATCAGGGAAGACGGCCCCGGCGGCCCGAATTCCGGCCCGAAGCCCGGTTTGCAAGTTATGGAAGCCGCGTGATTCGCCCCCCAGCCTCTGGTCGCGTCCCACCCATGCCTGTACCTGGCGACCGCGCGGTGCCCACCTGCGCATTCGTCTCGTTTCCGCCACAATCTCCCGCCCCGCAACCGCCCTCCGCGCTGTTGTATACTTTAGGTTTCCCCTACTACAATGCCGAAACGTACTTATCAACCGAACAACCGGCACCGCGCCAAGACGCACGGTTTTCGCAAACGCATGAAGACGGCCGATGGCCGCGCCGTGCTCTCGCGCCGCCGGGCGCAGGGCCGCAAGAAGCTGACTGTCAGCTCGGAGAGGTAGTCCGGATAGCGAACGACAGCATTACGGACCCGCGTGGTCGCGAAGAACGGCCCGTCGAGTCCGAATCCGGTTTTCCCAAAAGTGTCCGGCTACTCCGATCCAGCGATTTCCGTAAAGTTTACGACCATGGGACTCGATACTCCTGTCCCTTGTTCGCCGCGTTCTGTCTCGCCGGGCCGCAACCAGTCGACGAAAATGCCGCAATCGCCCCTGCCGGACGCAGAGCGATCGGCTTCACCACTCCAAAAGCCCTCGGCAATGCCGTTAAACGGAACCGCATCCGCCGCCGCGTCCGGGAAGCGGCCCGGCTTGAGCTGGCCTCGCTGAGTGAGGGGTGGTCCATCGTGTTCAATCCCCGGCGCAAGGTTCTCGATTGCATCTTTACGGATCTTCGGAGCGAAGTGAAACGTCTTTTTATACGGTGCGCAACGCAGCGGTCTCCGCTCTCACGGCCCTCCTCCGGGGGTACAAACGCTTGATCTCTCCGTTCCTGCCCTCGGCTTGCCGCTACCATCCGACCTGCTCGGAATACATGCGTCAGGCCATCGAAATCCACGGGCCGGCCCGTGGAATCTGGTATGGCTTGAAACGTCTGGGACGTTGCCATCCTTTTCACGAAGGCGGCTTCGACCCCGTGCCGCGCTGAGTGCACTCGAAAAAAGCCCTGCGGCCATAACCAACCAAATGAGTTCCCCTACACCACCCGATAAACCGAACGGACCGAAAGAGCTATCGAACGAGCTGCGCATGCTCATCGCGTTCGGCCTTATGGGCGCCATCCTGATCGGCTGGCAATGGGTTGGCCGCGAAGCCGGCCTGGTCCCGGCGGACGCGCCTGCGCAGACCGCGTCGCAGAAAGCGGACGCGCAGACCACTTCTCAGAAGACCGCCACGCCGCTGCCGAATTCCGCCTCCGGCTCACTGCCCGGATCGTCTTCGGAAAACGCGCCCTCCGCCCCCGCGACAGCCCCGGTCCAAGCCGCCACCAACAAACAGACCTGGTATGTGGATACGGACGTTTACCATGTCGTGTTCTCCAACGAAGGCGGCGTCGCAATCAGCTGGACGCTGAAGAAGTACAAGGACGCGGGCGGCCATCCGCTCGAAATCGTGAATCAGCTCGGGGCAATGAAGGTCGGCTTCCCTCTGGCCCTGCAGTTCCGCGGAGAGCCGACCACGCCGCTCAACAAAGCTCTTTGGTCGTACCACCCGCGCGGCGACGGCCTCTCGATTGAATACGATTACTCCGATGGCCACACCGTCGCGAAGAAAGTGATTTCCTTCGCTCGCACCAGCTATCTTGTGCAAATCGCCAGTGAAGTGACGCGCGATGGCGTGGGCGTGCCGCACCAGCTCTCCTGGCGCGCCGGATTCGGCGACATGGACGTCGAATCTCCGTACAACCACCAGGCCGCTACCCGCTACGATCTGGCAGACGACAAACTGACCCGCGAACAGGCCGGCGACGCCAAGAACGGCGCGCACTACGTCGATGGCTCGTTCGCCTTCTTCGGCATTGACGACCAGTACTTCGCGGCCGTGTTCCTGCCGCCGGTCGGGACTACGCTGAAAACGACGCTCTACAGCGATAACGTCGCCACGGTCTTCAGTTCCGCTGAGAAGCCTTTTCCCGGAGTCGCCGCCGGCGGCGAAGCGCGCAACCAGCTGGGCCTTTTCGTCGGTCCGAAGGAAGGCGACATCCTGGAGCTCGTCAATCCGAATCTGAGCCACTTGATCGATTGGGGCATGTTCCGCATCATCGCGCAGCCGCTGTTCATCATGTTGCGCGTCCTGAACACCAAAGCGGTGCACAGCTACGGCTGGTCCATCATCGTGCTCACGCTGTTCATCAACCTCGCCCTGTTCCCGTTGAAGCTGATGAACCTGAAATCGATGCGCAAGATGCAGGTCCTCTCGCCGCAGATCAACAAGATCAACGAAAAGTATAAAGGCATCGGCATGAGCGATCCGCGCGCCCAGGAAAAGCAGGCGGAGATCATGGCGCTATACAAGCAGCACGGTGTGAATCCGCTCGGCGGATGTATCCCGATGGTGATCCAACTTCCGTTCCTGATCGCGTTCTATAAGGTCTTATCGGTGTCGGTCGAAATGCGCCACGCACAGTGGCTGTGGGTCGCCGACCTCACGCAGCCGGAACGCTTCGGCATCCATTTCCTGCCGGTCATCATGATCGTGACCAGTCTCGTTTTGCAGAAAATGACGCCCACGCCGGCCGGTGGCGATCCGAGCCAGCAGAAAATGATGCAGTTCATGCCGGTGATGATGGGAATCTTCTTCTGGTCCCTTTCAAGCGGCGTGGTGTTATACTACCTAACCAGCAATCTGGTTGGCGTGGCGCAGCAATGGTTCTTTAACAAGACTGCCCCCGTCATCCCCGGGAACAAAATGATAAAAGACGGCAGGAAGAAGGCTTGAAGCCCAAATATTCGGTTCAGGAAACTGGTCCACGGATCGAAAAGTTTCTGCGGCAGGTGATCTCAAACGCGGGCTTCGCTCTCGATTTCACGCTCGAAGCGGGAAACCACGATAGCACCGAATTCGAAAGTCCGGACCTCATCGTCAAGTTTCGAGGCGAAGACGTCGACCTGATCCTGAGCAACCGAGCCGAGCTTCTGCTGGCGCTCGAACATGTCTCGCAGGAAGCCCTGCGCATGCACTCGGACGATCATTCGCGCATCGCTTTCGACGCCAATGATTACCGCGCACTCCGCATCGAAGAGCTGAGGATGACCGCGCAGGTCGCCGCCGAACGCGTCAAAGCGACGGGCCAGCCGTTCCGCTTCACTCCGATGAACAGCCGCGAGCGGCGCATTATTCATATCGCGCTTCGCAACGAAACCGAGCTGCGCAGCGAGAGCTCCGGCGCCGGCCCGTACCGCGGCGTGATCGTCTATCCGATCGGGATGCCGTCATTGCCGGAAGCGCCCCCACCGCCGATCCGGCCATCGCGTTTCGGACGCCCGCCCGAGCCTCCCGGCGACCGCTTTGGCGACCGCGGAAACCGCCGCCCCGGCGGAGATCGCGGACGTGGCGGCGACCGTGGCCGTGGCCCCCGCCGCCCCCGCTGACGTTTCGCCTGCTTTTGCACAGGGTGGCCATGTGGAGCAGGCCTTGGGCCTGCGCCCTGGCTCTTCAGTCATGAGGCTCAACGACACCATTACCGCAATCTCCACACCCCCTGGACGCGGCGGCCTCGGAGTCGTCCGCATCTCAGGCTCGCAGGCCACGCAGATCGCGTCCTCGATTCTTCGGCTCCACGGCGGTCTCCGTTCCTGGTCCGCCACGCGGGCCGAACTCACCGATCATGACGGCGTCCGGATCGTCGACGAAACCATCGTCACGTACTTCGCCGCTCCCCGCTCCTACACAGCCGAAGACGTCATAGAAATATCGTGTCACGGCGCGCCGGTCGTTCTTCGCCACTGTCTCGACCGCGCCGTGCAGGCCGGAGCGCGTCTGGCCGAACCGGGCGAGTTCACGCTGCGCGCATATCTGAACGGCCGCATCGATCTCCCGCGCGCCGAGGCCGTCCGTGACCTGATCGAAGCGACGACGCTCTACCAGGCCCGCGTCGCCGCGCAACAAACCCAGGGTTCGGTTTCGCGCCTGATCGCGCCCCTCAAAACGCAGTTGCTCGAACTGATCGCGCTGCTCGAAGCGGGCATCGATTTCGCGGAAGACGATATCAGCGTCGCGCCCGCGTCCGAAATCCTCCAGCGTCTCGATCCGATCATTGCCCAAACCAGCGGACTTGTCCGCAGTTTCCGCTACGGCAATCTGGTCTGTGAAGGCTTTTCTCTCGCCATTGTCGGGCGGCCGAACGTTGGCAAGAGCAGCTTATTCAACCGCCTTCTGGATCGCAACCGCGCCATCGTCACCGAAATTCCCGGCACAACCCGGGACCTTGTTTCGGAAACGGTCGAGTTCGCCGGCATTCCGGTTCGCCTGGTCGATACGGCGGGAATTCGCGAGACCGGAGAATTGGTCGAGCGCCTCGGCATCGAACGCAGCTACGAAGCGATGGCCGATGCGGATCTCACCATCGTGGTTGTGGATGGCACGTCCCGCTCCGACCCGCCATCGCAGGCGCTCATCGCGAAAGGGAGGGAACAGGGTAAGGCACTCATCGTGGCGAACAAACGTGATCTCCCGGGGTTCGAATCGGCCCCCGGCGAGATCCCCGTTTCAGCTCTGACTGGCGTGGGCATTGAAGCGCTCAGGGTCGCCGCCATCAACGCGTTTGCCCCGGGGGGCCAGGCGCAGACCGAAGGCGGTTTCATCACGGGCCTGCGCCACGAAAATCTCTTGAAGGAAGCGGCAGCCATGCTGGAAAAGGCGCGAGGCGCGGCAACTGCCGGATTACCGCACGAACTGCTGCTGCTCGATCTCTACTGCGCTCTGCAGCCGATAGACGCCATCACCGGCGTGACGACGGCCGACGATATCCTGAACCGCATCTTTTCAACCTTCTGCATCGGCAAGTAGCCGACTGACCGCAGGCTCAAGACCGAACGGTCCGGGTCCTCGTCCTGGTCCCTGACCACCGGGAGAACGCCGCGAACGGGTGCGGCCGGGTCAATTCCGCTTCCAGCGGCTGAGTATCCATCCGCTGCCCGTGTCGGAGGTAAAGTCGGAAGGTCTCGGCGCCCCCGGGGGCGCGGCAGGTATTCAAGATTGGGGCGGGAAGGCAGTTTTCCGCTCACAATTTCCTCCATGGATTTGGAGTTGGGTTGAACCCTTCCCCTTCCGTGGAGGCTGCCTAATCAGCCACCTGAATTATAACTCCCGGGTACTCGATTCAACTGGATCGCCAGCCAACATTCAAATCCGCTTCAATCGCTCGCCTGCCGCGGCCAGCGTCTCATACTTCTTACAGAAACAAAACCGTATCTGCGAAGCCCCCAGCGCCGGATCGAGATAAAAGCTCGACCCCGGCACTCCCGCCACACCGACCCGCTCCACCAGATCCTGCGCGAACTCCACGTCGTTCCTCGCCCCGAAGCCGGAAATGTCGCACATCACATAATACGCCCCGCCCGGCACGTAGCAGCGGAATCCCGCAGCCTCCAGCATCGCGATCGCGGCGCGCCGCCGGCCATCGTATTCCGCCGATAGCCCGTCGAAATAAGAGTCCGGCAAATCGAGCGCCAGAATGCCGGCGTGCTGCAGTGGCGTCGCCGCGCCCACGGTCAGGAAATCGTGGACCTTCCGAACCGTATTCGTGATCTCCGGCGGCGCTATCGCCCAGCCGACCCGCCAACCTGTCACTGAAAACGTCTTGCTCAGGCTGTTGATCGTGATCGTGCGCTCGCGCATGCCTGGCAGCGTCGCGATCGGAACATGGCGCAAACCATCATACGTAATATGCTCGTAGATCTCGTCGGTAATCGCGAGCGCATCGAACTCCTGGCAAAGCGACGCGATACACAGCAGTTCCTCCCGCGAGAACACCTTGCCGGTCGGGTTGTTCGGCGTGTTGACGACAATCGCCTTTGTCCGTGGCGAAAAAGCCCGCCGCAGTTCGTCGGGATCGAACCGCCAGTCCGGAGCGTGCAGCGTCACCAGCTTTCGTTCCGCGCCGCACAACAGGGCATCGGGGTGATAGTTCTCGTAATACGGTTCGAAAACCACCACCTCGTCGCCGGGATTCGTGACCGCGAGCAGGGACGCGATCATTCCCTCCGTCGCCCCGCAACACACCGTAATCTCGCGTTCCGGGTCGATTTCCATCTCGTAGGTGCGCCGGTATTTTCGCGCAATCGCATCGCGGAACGGCCTCACACCCCACGTGATCGGGTACTGGTTGTAATCGGCATTGATCGCGTCGATCGCGGCCTGCTTGATGTCGTTAGGCGCGGGAAAATCCGGGAACCCCTGCGCCAGATTGACCGCTCCATGCCGGATGGCCAGGCGAGTCATCTCGCGGATCACGGATTCTTTAAAAGAAAAGGTGCGCGCGCTCTGGAACCGTGTCGCCGCGGCACCGGACAACACACCGGCGGACATGAAGCTATACTCTCATGCCGACGCGTGTTTTTGCGCAGTCGCAGCCATCGCATGGCCGCTCGTGGATTTTTTCGAGGCCACCGGAGCCTTCGCGGTCGACTTCTTCGCGCTTGCGACGGCGGCGGGTTTGGCAACAGGCTTGGCAGTCGATTTCGCTGCCGCACTCGCGCCCGTACCCCTGGCGCTCTTCGCCCCACGCTTCTTAGGCGGAGCCTTTGGAGTCGCCAACGCCGTCTCAGGCTTCTTCGGACCGGGCAACTTCGCAACAGCCTTGCTCACCGCCACCGTATTCGTCAAACGCGCCGGTGGCACCGACGAACTGTCGACCACATCCGACGCCAGCACCGCGCGTTCCTTCCCGTACAGCTCGCGATACACCTGGCCGTTCCTCAATACAGCCTGCACGTAGTCGCGCGTCTCGCTGAAGGGAATATTCTCTACGAATTCAGCCGAATCGCCGTAACCGAACTGCTCCAGCCACTCCCGAACCCGCGATGGGCCGGCATTGTACGCAGCCAGCGTCTTCACCCAGTCGCCTTCCCAGTGATCGAGCTGTCCGCGAAGATACTGGGTTCCGAGTTTGATATTCAGGGCGGGATTTAGAAGCATCCCGGCACTCGTTACTTTGACTCCATCTCTTTTCCCGAGCATTTTGCCGGTCGAGGGAATCAATTGCATCAGCCCATAAGCCACGGCCGATCGCGCTCCGGGGTTGAATTCCGATTCCTGCCGGATCAGTCCGGCGACGGCGTAAGGATCCAGATCTCTCTCCATCGCGGTAGCCGTCAACGTCTCCCCGAACGGCATAGGAAACAGCATTTCCCAGAACGACCGGGACGCTTTTTCGAATGGCAGCGACAGATAATCCCCACTGAACTTCTTCATCACCTTAACGGCCAGGTACGGCGTCGGCATGGCTCGTGACAGCTCCATCGCCAGCAGAGTCGGCTGCTCGGCCTGCTGTTTCGCTCCGAACTCGAGCTCTTCCACGGCTTGCATGGTCAGGCCAGCCGCGATCAGGAGCCGCCCCCGGTCGATGCGTTGGCGTGTGGGTTCGTTCGGAGCAGCCATCAGATCCGCCGGAATACCGGACGAGTGCGCCGCATCGGCAGTTTTCTCCAGCCATGCCCGGACCGTCACATCGGGCTTTGCAGACGAAATCTTCGGATCGGTGAGCCGCGTCCGCGCCAACCCCGCGTAGTAATAGTGCGGAAAATAGAAATTCAGCCGTTCGTAGTAGGCTTTCGCTGACGAGAAATTCGACTCCTGCTCCGCGGCCCGGCCAAGGAAAAACAACGCATCGCTGACGTGAGTATCGCCCGGAAACATCTCCACCTGTTCCTTGAGTAGTTCAACGCGCCGGGGACTTCGGTCCAGCCACGCTGCCCAAACGACGCGCCACTCACAAAGTGCGGCGGCGCCGTCACCCGGAAAATTCGTTGCGGCCGCCTGATACAGAGGCACGTATTGCGCGCGATCCTGCAACAGCAGATATCTGTTGCCGGCCGTAATCAGCGCTTTCAGCCTCCAGGGTGAGGCGGGATAACGCTCGCCCAGTTGGCGAACCGCGTCCAGCATCTCTGTATCCTCGTTCAGGCGGCGGTAAGCCTCGGTCAGATAGTAAAGCCGTTCGGCGGCGGCTTCCGCGCCCTCCGGCTGCAGGGGCGCCAGGTAGTGCGCGGCGCCGGTGTAATCGCCATCCAGATACAAAGCCGCGCCCACGCCGGACTGCGCTTCGTCCCGATCCGCGCCAGTCAATTCCGAGGCCAGCATCGCGTATTCCTGGCGAGCTTTCGTAAATTGCTTCGCCTTCAGCCACGCGGCCCCCCGATCCAGCAACTGGCGTGGCGTCGGCGCCGGGTAGTCCGTTCCGAGGGCCGCGCGCAGCTTTTCGAGCGACACTCTGGCTCTTTCGGACTGGTCCGCCGAAGGATACAAATAATATACGCGCTGATAATAGATAGTCGCCTGTTTGGGGAAACCGGTCGCTTCAAACGCCTGCGCCAGAGTGAAGTCTCCATCGGGCTGGGGAAGCAGCGGGTAGTCGTTCTGGAGAATCTGGCGGGCCTTCGCCGCATTGGCCAGGGCGTCGTTGTGCTGGCCCAGCAGACCTTTCGCGTACAGCAAACTGATGCGACCGGCCAGCGGCGAAGCGGCTACGGGATTCGCCACATAACTTCCGAGCATCTTCACCGCCGCATCGCCCTGGTTGGTTACCAGTTGGGCGTTCGCCAGGTAGTACGAAACGTAGTCGCGCAGTTTGGCGGGCTGACCGGGGGCGCTCAGCAGATGCACCGCCGTGAAAAAATCGTGCTTCTCGCAGGCCGAGATCGCCTGCCCCAGACGGGCCACCGCGACGTCGTCCTTGCCACTCACGGAGGCGGCGTTCGCCGCGTGGAACGGAAGCAATGCCGTTGCCCACACTCCCGCCACGAACAATACGACGCGCGAAGTTTTCGACCTGAAGGCGTGCATTCTAGCCGATGGGCCCCGGATAATCCTGGCCCAGTAAGTTAGTGTCGCCATGCGCCAGACTTCTCATCATTTCGAGATGAAGGTAGTCCACCATGGTCGGCGATTGTGAGGCGTACATCCGCTGAAATTCGTCGCGCGCCGTGTCGATCGACGCCCGCAGCGCGCCATAAATGCTCCCGGACTGCACGCCGCGCCGCAGAGCTTCGGACTCGCTGATCCGCATCTGGGCCACACGAACCCTCGCGGTGCGTTGCGCGCGGAGATGCAACGCCTGCTCTTCCGGCGTGAGCTTCGCCCAGTCCGCCGAAACGCCGGCCCTGCGGGCGGACGCTCCGTTCGCGACACCGGCAATCTGCACCAGAGGCTCGACCGGCGTCTCGATCCGCGTCTCGGCCCGCACAGCCGCCCTTGCCGCGACCGGGGCCTCCAAAGACTCGAGCTTCATTCCGGCCGCCTCGCACAGCAGTTCAATCGGCGCGGGCGCCACTTCACCGGCCGCCATCAGCAGGGCCACGGTATTTTGACGCGCGGTAACCGGAAAAAGGTAGACCTTTCCGCCCCCGACGCTCTTCAGTGCCGTAGCCAGAATGGCCGAGATCTCCCCGGGATCGGCAAGCGCCACCACCGGATCGCGGCTCTCCACGCACGAAGCGATGGCTGCGGCATCGTTCAATTCGATGGGAACGGAGTCTTCTTCCTCTTCGCGCAGCGCGACGCCGCGCCATGCGGCCACGCGCGCCTGCCTGCCCTCGATCGGCAGCACCACGGCGGCCACCGCGCAAGCGGAACTGTGTTCAAGCAGCAGTTGCAACGTTTCCTCTTCGGAAGAGGCCTGGCGGATTCGCCGCAGCGTCTGGTTCAGAGATTCCGAGAGCCTGCGACGCGCCTCTTCGGAAGCGCGAACGATGGAAGCGCCGACGGCCTCATCCCGAAGTTTTTTCGCGTCCTCCGCCGCGCGGGCCATATCGCCGGCCGCTCGCGATCGCTCTTCCGCGAGCGCGCGGGCCACGCCCGATTCGAGCTCCGCGTTCACCTGCGCCGCCAGATCTTCCACCAGCAGGGTGTGGTGCCGTTCGATTGTTTGCCGCCAGCCCGACGTAGTGCCCTCGTGCATTCTATCTTTATGGTACGGCAGCTTTACCACACTGTCGAGTTTTGGAGATATACATGGCTCAGGAAAAGTTAACCGGCAAAATTGCAGTTGTAACGGGTGGAGCTCGCGGCATCGGCTGTGCTATCGCCGAACGTCTGCTCGAAGCGGGCGTCAGCGTCGCTTTTTGCGCACTCCGCCAGGATTCCGTCGATGTAGCAGTCGCTCGCCTTTCCATGAAAGGAAAAGTTCTCGGCGTAGCGGCAGACGTATCGAGTCTCGACGACGTGCGCCGTTTTGTCGGCCAGGTTGTCGGGACTTTTGGCGGTATCGACATTCTGGTGAACAACGCGGCGATCCGGACCTACAAACCCGTGATGTCGCTGGAGCCGGCCGACTGGGATCGCATGCTGGCCGTGAACCTCTCGGGCGCTTACTACTGCGCCCACGAAGTTCTGCCGATCCTGAAACAGCGCGGCGGTGGCGACATTATTAATATCAGTTCACTCTCTTCCACCAGTCCGTTCGCGGGCGGCGCGGGTTACAACGCATCGAAGTCCGGCTTGAATGGGTTGTCCGGAGCCACGATGCTCGACCACCGTTATGATGGCATCCGCGTTTCGGAAGTGATGCCGGGCAGTACCGATACGGAATTCAACGGTCCGGAGGGCCGGGCCGACTGGAAGGTGTCGCCCGAGGATATTGCCGATGCGGTACTGATGCTGTTGCAAATGCCACGCAGAACCACCGTCAGCCGGGTCGATCTGAAACCCAGCAAGCCGCCGCGTAAGCCTGCTTAGAGCCAAAAGAATTTGAATTGCCATGATTGGAAACCTGGCTCGAAAATTGCACATTAAGGGATCGAATTTGTTCCGCGAGGGGGCGATAAGTGCATTTGGAGAAAAAAGTTTGACTATGGTACGCACGAACAGGAAACTCGATCCGTCGCGAACGGGACATGAAGCATCGAAACTGCACGCCGACCTGCGGAATCGCATCGTCGGCCAGGACGAGGCGATCGACCAGATCGTGAACATTTATCAGACTTACGTCGCGGGCATGAGCAGCCCCGGACGGCCCATCGGGAATCTCCTGTTTCTCGGGCCCACGGGCACCGGGAAGACAAGGCTCGTGGAAGCGACGGCGGAGTCCCTGGTGGGAGACGCGCGCGCGGTCATCAAGATCGATTGCTCCGAGTTTCAGCACAGCCATGAAATCGCCAAACTGATCGGTTCGCCTCCCGGATATCTGGGGCATCGCGAAACCCACGCCATACTCAGCCAGGAAGCGCTGAATCAGTACCACACGGAAGCGATGCGCGTCAGTTTTGTCCTGTTCGACGAAATCGAAAAGGCCAGCGACTCTCTCTGGAATCTGCTGCTGGGCATTCTGGATAAAGCCACGCTGACGCTGGGAGACAACCGTAAAGTCGATTTTTCGCAGGCGCTGATCTTCATGACCAGCAATCTCGGCGCGAGCGAGATGAACGCGATGCTGCGTCCCAACCTCGGCTTTGCAACCTGCGAAGTGGACCGCGCCCGCGAATCGGGCGAAGTCGACGAATCGCTGACCGGCAAACTGTCCCGCGTGGGCGTGGAAGCGGCCCGCAGGAAGTTCACGCCGGAATTCATTAACCGCATCGACAAGGTCGTCGTATTCAGGCCGTTGGGCTCGGAGCAACTCCGCAAAATCCTCGGTCTGGAACTGGCGGTGCTGCAACAACGGATCATTCGCGCGCCGGGTTCTATTCCCTTCGTGATGAACCTGACCGAGCCGGCTCGCGGCTTCCTGCTCACAGAAGGCACGGACCTGAAATACGGAGCGCGCCACCTGAAGCGGGTGATCGAACGGACCGTTGTGCATCCGCTCTCGAACCTGATTGCATCGGATCAGATTCGGGCCGGAGATCTGGTGAGTATCGACTTCGATGCGCCATCGGGGGCATTAACATTTACCAAGACGGCCGAAGAACTGCCCGGGTACGAGATGGCGGAAATGATCAGCACGGCGGGTGTACTGGTGGCGGCGGCCGCGACGGCACCGGCGATACCGTTCCGCCCGCAGGCCGCGGCGCGGGGCCAGCGGGGACGGTAGGCAGGCTTAGCCTCGCGGCTGCGGGCCAGCTATCGTTAATTCGGCGACGGCATCGCGACGTGATCGATCACGAGAACTTCCACCGGGTCTTTCCGTGACTCCAGCTTCAGGCCGACTTTGGCCTCAAGCTCTGACATCACGGCCCCCTGGGCCGCCACCGGGTCCGAGCGCCGATCCCAATCCGGCTGCATCCATTCCGGCGTGGCCAGCTCATAATATCCGGTGAGGCCCGTCCGGTCGAGCACCGGGCGATCCACCTGGCGAGCAAGTGAATTGACAAACATCGTCATCGTGGTCTGAGTACGCTCTGGCCACCTTGCTGGCATCCGCCCATAGCGCGGCTGAGCATCAAACGCCTCTTTCGTGATTTCGCGAACCTGCGGACCATTTCCGGCGACTACGAGGGCATAGACGGGTAGCGGTCTCATTTCACGGTGAAGTTTGAGCTGGAATCGGTCCGCCAGCATGTTCTGTAACATAAGCCGCAGTTGTTCGGAAGTTGGAGCCTCGTCACCCCGGGCCTTCGCCTCGACTCCATAGGCGTCCATGATGAGATCCTGCATGGTTGCGGCGCGTTCTGTGAATCGGTTGCCCGTGGGAATAGGCACGGGCGGGCCTGGTGAAATGCGAAGCCGGAACTCTACGCGCCCTTCGGGCACCTCATGCGGCTTCACCGAAACTACTTCAAACGCAGGAGGGTTCGGAGGTGGACTCTGCGGTAATGCGCAGGTCGCCAGAATACCCAGGATGATTCCGACTCGCGCTATGTTCATATAGCCGAACATGCTATCAGATTTCTCCCCCGCGATTTCACGGTCCGACAACCGCTAATCTGGTTATTTGCCTCGCGCGCCCAAATCGATCATGATTTCCGCCGGCGAGGCTTCCGGCGACTATTACGCCGCCCTCCTGTTGACTGAACTCCGCAAGCGCTGGCCCGGGACGGACTTCTTCGGCTGCGCGGGTCCACATCTGCGTGAAGCCGGTCTCCGCCCCATCATCCGCGTGGAAGATCTGGCCGTCGTCGGCGTCGTCGAAGTCATCGGCCATTTGCCGCGCATCTGGCGCCGATTCCGGGAACTCATTGATGCCGCTGGCCGCGAAAAGCCGGACCTTGCCATCCTGACCGACGCTCCCGACTTCCACTTCCGCGTCGCCAAAAAGCTGAAGAAACAAGGCATTCCGATCATCTACCTGGTCGCCCCGCAAGTCTGGGCATGGAGGGAAGGCAGGGTCAAGACCATGCGCCGCATTATCGACCGTCTGCTCTGCATTTTTCCGTTTGAAGAGGAGTTCTTTCGCGATCGCGGCGTTCCGGTCACTTATATCGGACACCCGCTCGCCGGACGCATCCGCCCGACGCTCACCCGCGACGAGTTTTTCCGGAAACACAATCTCAGGCCCGACCGTCCACTCGTAGTGGTGCTCCCCGGCAGCCGTCCCAGCGAAGTTCTGCGTCACATCCCGCCGCTCGTGCGCGCCGCGGGGTTGCTCTCGAAAGGGCGGGAATTGAGCTTCATCCTGCCGGCCTCGCCTCACTGCGGGGCGGCCTTCTTCGACGCGTCGCTGGCGGGAAGCCCGATTCGCGCCATCGAAGGCCAGTCATGGGATGCGTTGGCCCATTGCGACCTGGCTCTCGCTGCCAGCGGGACGGTCACGGTGGAGGCCGCGCTTCTGGGCGCGCCGATGGTCACTTTCTACAAAGTAACGCCTTTGACCTACGCCATCGCCAAGCCCCTCGTAAAGGTTCCGTTCTACTCGATGGTGAATCTGATCGCCGGCCGCCATGTCGTCCCGGAACTGATTCAGGACGACATGACCGGGGAGCGAATCGCAGCCGTAGCCGCCCCCCTGCTTGACGGCGGCCCCGATAGAGCGAAAATGAAAGAAGCACTCGCGGAGGTGGCTGCGAGATTGACGGGTTTGGGCGACGCCATGTCGAAAGCGGCCGATGAGGTAGTCGAAGTATTCGGGAAGCAAGTGTGATTTTGGGGAGGTCGGAATGAGAAGAATTGCATTGCTGGCGTTCATGGCGCTCGGGGCGTCCGTGTGTCCGGCTCAACAGAACGGGTCGCAGGCGACCCATATCGACGTCGACGGATACACGATCGACGCGCAGATCAACCCTTCCACGCAAACCATCAACGCTCACGTCGTCGTGCGTTTCGCCTCTCTCGACGACCGCGCGAACTCCGCCACCTTCGAACTCAACAACGCGCTGAACATATCGCAGATCACCGACGCGAAGGGCAACGCGCTCAATTCCGCACGCACGCAGGCCGATAATACGGTTCGCGTCACGTTTCCGGGTATCCTGCCGAAAGGCCAGATGACGGAAATAACCTTCATCTACGACGGCCGCCTGTCCGGCGACGAGGAATCGCCCATCTACGGCATCAAATTCGCCTCGATCCAGAGCGATTACGGCTTCCTGCTGTATCCCTCGCGCTGGTTCCCGATCAGCGGTTACACAACCGACCGTTTCACGTCAAAGATGAACATTACGGTGCCGCAGGGCTATGAAGTGATTGGCAGCGGCTCCGGAACGTCGCGGCCCGATTCAGGCAGCGGCGTGGTTTTCACCTACGATTTCACCAAGCCTTCGTTCCCCGGCGACATCGCCATCGTGAAGGGCGAGCCGGTGAAGAACTCGACCGACGGCAGCACTACGACTCTCTGGTTCCGCGGGCCGCAGACTGCCTTTGCCGACGCCTATGGCGAGACGACGGCGCATATGGTGGCGCACTTTACCAGCTTGTACGGCCTTGCTCCGTACGCGAATCTTACGCTGGTTGAAACCGCCGACGGCGCACCGAACGGCTATGGCGGACCCGGTCTGGTTTTTCTCGCGCCGCGCGCTATCGCCAAAGACGTGAACGTGAAGGTGCTGGCGAATCAGATCTCACGGCAATGGTGGGAAACCGACGTGTCTCCCGTCAATCGCAACCATATCTGGATCGAAAACGGCATGGCGCTGTACTCTGAGGCCCTCTGGACCGAGCACGAAAAAGGAGCGGCGGCACTGGAGGCGACCATGCACGATAACGAGGTCACTTCGCTCACCGTGGACGACGTTCCCATAATTCAATCGTCCCGCCTCGAAGACTATTCGCCGGAATACTGGGCGCTGACCGCCTACAAAGGCGCGGTCGTTCTCGGGATGCTGCGCAGCACGATGGGCGACGACAAGTTCTTCGCGGGCCTGAAGAAGTTTCTCTCCGACAAGGCCTGGCAATCCGCGACGACCGCCGATTTCCGCGCCGCGTGTGAGTCGGCAATGGGCGAGGATCTGCGTTACTTTTTCATCCAGTGGGTGGAAAACAACGGCGCTCCCGAATTCAAGCTCGAATACACGATCTTCCGCGTCGGCACGAAGGGTTACCGGGTGCAAGGCAAGATCACGCAGGATCTCGACACGTTCCGCATGCCGGTGGATCTGAAAATCGAGACCGACGGCAATCCCGAAGTCAAGCGCGTCGAAGTCATGGGCACGTCGTCGGAGTTTTCCGTCGATACCTTCGGAAAGCCGAGGAGCGTGACTATCGACTCGGGCAATAAGGTACTCCACATGAATCCCCAAATGCGCGTGGACGTGGCCATTCGCAAGGGGGAGCAGTACGTGCAGATCGGCGAATTCCCGGAAGCGCTGAAGGAATTCCAGCGCGCGCTGGACACGCAGAGAACCAGTTCGATGGCGCATTACCGGGTCGGAGAAGTCTTTTTCCTGCAGCATAACTATCAGTCGGCGGCCAACGAATTCCGGGAGGCGCTGAACGGCGACAATAATCCGAAGTGGGTTGAGGTCTGGGCGCACATCTATCTCGGCAAGGTTTTCGACATCACGGGGCAGCGCGACCGCGCGGTGAACGAATATACGCAGGCGCAGCGCACCCGTGACAATACGCAGGGCGCGCAGGACGAAGTATCGAAATATCTGAAACAGCCGTACTCGGAAAAGGGCAAAGACGCCGTCTGATGAGGCTTGCATCCCGGACCCTGCGGGGCAGGCGGTTTCGCCTGCCGGTTGTGCTCGCCGTCGCTATAGCAGGCGCTCTGGTATACGCGCTGTCGGCTTGTTCGCGGTCGGCCTCTCCGATCGCGCCGGTCTCCGCAACCGCGTACCGTGCCCCGGGCGGCCCCGTCGCCGGTTCCGCCGCTTCGTCCGTACACGCCGAAGAACAGCCCGCCGAACCCGGACAGACATTTGTCCTCAGTGACTACCGCTGGGTGCCTGTGAGTATCAAACGCACGCCGACGGCGATCGGATGCCATTTCAGCGTCGTGAGCGGCGCGCCGACTGTCCGTTTAGAATTGCTTTCCGAACGCGACTTCTTCCTCTTCGCGAGACGCCGGGAATACGAATCGCTCGCGGCCACGGCAACGGGCGGTTCTGGTGGATTCGAACGTATGATCGCAACACCGGGCTTGTACAGAGTCTTGATCCGCAATGAACGGGGAGCGCCGCCTGTGAGAGTTTCGCTCAGCGTGCGAACGGAGGCGGACCCGCTGCCTTTCGCAATCTCCCGCGAGGTTCCTCCGGGCCGCCGGCTCGCCGTCGTGGCAATTAGCCTTTCGGTCTTCTTCGCCATCGTGTTCTGGTCCGGGCGGATGCTACTGCGAGCGCGGCGCAACCGCTGATGCCCGTATCGAAGCGGGGTTCGGCTATCATTGAGGGACTGCCGGAGAGGGTAAACTGAGACTAAGCCATGGACACGGTTGAGCCGCCGCAGGCGGGGCGAAAGGCTTCCAATTGGCTGCTCCCCGCCCTCGGGTACAGCATCTCTCTCGCGTCGTTGTGGTGGGCATTTGCCCGTTTTCCCCTTGCCCTGCTTGGCGACCACCTGCGGACGATGGACTGGTGGTGGCTCGCGTTTGCCGTCGCTATTGAGCTACTGTCGTTCTTCCTCGATGCATGGCGCTGGCGGGAACTGCTGAAGCCCGCGGTCGAGGCACCCTACGGCGCAGCGGTCCAGTCCGTTTATGCGTGCCTGTTCGCCAACGATCTGCTTCCCGCGCGCGCCGGCGAAGCGGTTCGTTGTTTCCTCCTTTCCTGGAAGTGCGACATTCACCTTCCGCTCGTGATCACGTCCTCCGTGATTCTCCGCGTGATGGATGGAATATGGGTTGTCTTGTTCTACTTTGCGACGTTCTGGGTAGTGGAGGGTGTGGGCGCGGTCACCAGCGTAATGGTGGTGTACGCGGCAGTAGTCGCCGGTCTGGCGCTTCTCTTGCTGTTTGCGTTGTTCTATAAGGCTCACGCCCACCACTACGTCAGCAACAGCGGTTGGGCCGCGCGATTTGCGCATTTCCTCGATGAAATCCACAAGCTTGGCAACTGGCGCGAATTGCGTGTCGTCATGCTGAGTTCAGGCCTGTATTGGGCGATGCAGATCTTTGCCGTATGGGCCGTTACGCGGGCCGACAATTTCTATTTCAACTTCGGTCAGATGGCGTTTCTGCTCATCGTGAAGAATGTCGGTACCATGGTGCCCACGGCTCCGGCAGCCGTCGGGGCTTTTCAAGCCAGCGCGATCTACGCCCTTCGGCATTTCTTCACCGAAGCGCCGGACGCAAAGATTCTCGCGGAATTATTGTTCGGCTTTCTGACCCTTCCCGGACTCGTAGGAGGTGCGATAGCCGTCGCGATGGCGGGATTCAACCTCAAGGATCTGGTCCGCCATGCGCAGGAGGCGCACGAGAAGCACAAGGCCGAAGCGCAGGCCGGTAAGCCGTGATCCGAATCATGATCACCGATGGTTCCAGCCGCTGCGTCGACGCGTCGCCCCGTTCCGGCGTCGACTTCATCCAGGTCAGAGAGCCGGGCCTGACGGCTCGCGCGCTCGCCGGGGTCGTTCGCAAGCTGATCGCCGGAGGTGGGCCGCGCATCCTGGTAAACGACCGCGCGGACGTCGCCATTGCCTGCGGCGCGGCTGGCGTTCATCTGCGCGACAACTCCGTTGCGCCACACCTGATTCGCCGCATCGCTCCGCCGGGCTTCCTGATCACGGTCGCATGCCACGACGAGGCGGCCGTTTCGCGCGCCGCGGACGAGGGCGCGGATTACGCCGTACTCGCGCCGATATTTGCGCCGCTCTCGAAGCCGTTGAGCCGGCCTCCGTTGGGCCTCGATGCCTTGTGCGCGATCACAGCGAGAGCCCGTCTGCCGGTCATTGCGCTGGGTGGAATCACCCAGGAGAACGCGGAATTATGCGTACAGGCTGGGGCTGCGGGCGTGGCCGGAATTACGATTTTCCGATCCGGTCACCGCCGCTGAAGGCGTCAACCTCGCCATCGGCTACGCCCCGCCAAGCGCTCTCGTATGAGCCGCAACCGCCTGCGTGAGGCCTGTCAGGTTATAACCGCCTTCCAGCACCGAGACCAATCGGCCCTTGCAATACTCGTCGGCCACTTCCCGTAACAGCGACGTCAACTCCGCGAAATCGTCATCGGTCAGACGGAACTGTCCCAAGGGATCGCCCAGACGGGAGTCGAATCCAGCCGAGACCATTACCAGATCCGGCCGATACTCCTTCATCGCGGGCATCAACTTATTTCGGAACGCGCCAAGGATCTCATCTCGACCCGATCCGGCCGGAAACGGGCAATTCATCGTGGTCCCCTCGCCTTCGTATTCGCCCCGTTCACGCTCCGAGCCCGTTCCCGGATACCAGGGCGACTGGTGAGTGCTGAAGAAAAATACAGACGGGTCGTCGTAAAAGATGTCCTGCGTTCCGTTCCCGTGGTGCACATCCCAATCGGCGATCAGAACGCGGCCAANNTGGTGCCCCGGCGGACGCACGATGCAGAAAGCGTTGTCCGCTCGCCCTCCCATCACCAGATCCACGGCGTTCAGACAGGTGCCCGCGGCGCGCAACGCAACTTCGTAAGAGTGCGGACAGATGTCGGTATCGCCGGTGGAAAGCGCCGTCCGCCCCGCTTCCACATCGCGCCTTGCGGTATCGATATAGCCCGGCGTGTGGCATAGTTCCAGTTCGTCGCGCGTCGCTGTACGAGCGGGAACTTGCGCCAGTGCGGCGCCGCCGAGTCCCCGAATCGCCGCATCCCATCTCGCCGGGCGTTCCGGATGATTTGGGAATGTATCGTGCTCTTTCGCGATCGGGTCGGCCAAAAACGCGGTCGGCATATCAGCCTGTCGCAGCCTTACGCAATGCCGCAATACGAGGCGCGCGTGACTTCGGGCTGTCCAGACTGAACGTCCGCGCATCTCCCAGGTCCTCGCGGATGTAGGCTTCCATCCGCGCCACAGCTTCTTCCAGAGCGCGATCCTTTTTCACGAACGAACTCCACGCGATCGTTCCGGTCTCCGTGTCGAAGTCCCAGCGGCCGACAATTCGCCCGCGATCCAGAATGATATGGCTGGACAATTCCATCACGGAGCCTTCTCTCGGCGCAAAATCCCCCGTCGCGTCTTCTGCCGCAATGAGACTCGCGGTTCCACGCCGCAGATGGGTAATGTTGTCGAGAATTCCTGTCAGAACGTAATGAGGTTTCTTCGGCGTCCGGAACTTTTCGAGGGCCGCGCAGTCTTCGGGAGAGCCGAGGAATTCACCGTGCATGGGCGTCAGTTTGAGCGGGTCCGTAGCCAGCTTCGCAGCCTTCACGCCGAGGCCGGAAAACCATTGGAATTCGGCGACCGTTGCTGCGCCGATCCAGCGAAAGTACTTCCGAGCCAGTTCCGTAAACGACTCCTCTGCGTCAAGCGTCCACTTCGCCAACGGATTCGGCTTCCAGATGGCGTATTTGTATCGCTGCTGGTCGATACGGCCATTGACCGGCAGTCTGCGAATCGCGCCTTCGGACTGCAGCAGGCCGAGCACAAGCGGCAGCGTCGTCGTGAGGCCCTTCTTCACGCCCTCCGGCCCCAGGTTTCGCGCCGCATCGCCAACCTTGCCCTTGAGCGCATCCGGCTCCAGCGGCCCGGCGTTCAGCGCCTTCACAACGGCCTCTTTTAGTTTGCCGATCTCGGCATCGGTCACGCCCAGCTTATGCGCCGTCGCGACTTCGGTCTTACTGGCAAAGCACTGGCCAACCTTGAGTGACAGCGCGAAGTCTTCGGCGGGAACCACATACGTGCAGCCGCGCGCGCTCGGCAGTTCATGGATGTTCAGGCTTGACAACTCGGCATCGACCGCATCGCGCCTCAAACCCGCCCTTGCGAAAAGCGTGAGATAGGGACTTGCGCCGCCAACCGATCTCGACCATCCGGTTAGGTTCAGAACCTCTCGCGCGGACCGTCCCATCAGGCTTCCGTCGAGGCCCTGCCTGTGCGACCACCATGCGCGGAGTTTTGCGTCCATGGGGAACAGTGTAGCGCTCGGCGCTAGTTCCGCAGAACAGGCAACATGACGACGCTGCCGTCTTCGACGCCCAGCACCGGTGGAAGCTGTTGTTTCTGCTCCCACCGCTGGGGGCGCAGCACGCGGATCACCGCGATTTCGTCGCACGCCTGGAACTTCGGGCAGCGCAGACAATCCTTCCACGCCTTCAGCGGCAACTCGCCGCGCTCCACCACGTGGAACCCGGCTTTCCCGAAAAACTCTTCCACGTAAGTGAATGCGAAAACCGCGTCCAGCCCGTAAAGTTTCGCTTCGTAGACGAGCGCATCCACCATCAGGCGTCCGATGCCGTGTTTCCTGTGGCTCTCGGCAACCGCAAGCGAACGAACCTCGCCCATCTGCGGCGAGTAGAAGTGCATCGCGCCGCATCCGGCAAGCGTGTGGCCGTCATACGCGACCATAAAGTCGCGCATGTTTTCCGACAGCTCAAATTCCGTGCGGGGCAGCATGATGCCTTTCGCTGCATAGCCGTTAATCAGTTCGAGCAGGGCGGGGATATCCTGCATCGACGCCTTGCGAATCTCAATGTCTTTGTTGGACACGGTGGCGTGGTCCACCATGAGGTCGGGTCTCAAAGCGCTGATCATCTTAATTCGCTCCCCCCACAATTCTGCTGCCCGCACCTTCGCCCGCGAAGACACGGCTGACTATGCGCGCGTCCGAACCCCGCACGATCCTCACTTCGGCAACGCCGTTCGACACGGCGCTTGTGGCCGCATCCAGCTTAGCCTGCATTCCTCCCGTGGCGATGCCCTCGGCGATGAGCCTCCGGCAATCCTCAATGGTCAGAAGCGGCAGAATCGTCTTCGACGCATCGAGCACGCCGAGGACGTCCGTCAGGAACACGAGACGGTCCGCCTTCCATGCCGAAGCTACGGCCACGGCCATGGAATCGCCATTGACGTTGAATACTTCGCCATTGGCGCCGCCAGCCACGCACGCGATCACCGGCATATAGCCCGCGCCGGTCAGTGTGGAAAGCAATGACGCGTCCGACGATATGACACGCCCCACAAATCCAAGCTCGGGATCCAGTTGCTCGGCGACCGCCACGCCTGAGTCGATCCCCGTCAGGCCGACCGTCCGCGCGCCCGCGGAACCGAGAGCCGCCGCCAGTTGCGTGTTCACGCTCCCCGCAAGTACTTTCAGCACGGCGTCGATGGTCTCTCTCGTTGTCACTCGCAGGCCACGAACAAATGTGCTCTTAATGCCGCGCTCTTCGAGGAATCGCGTCATCTGCTTGCCGCCGCCATGCACCACTGCAACTTGCACGCCACTGGCCGCGACCGCCGCAATCTGGCGCGCCAGATCGTGCCGCGACGCTGGATCGTCCAGCAGGCTTCCGCCTATTTTAATGAGCGCTCTCACGGAAATTACAATAGCCCCGCTGTCTCTTCGATGCCGAGCGCGAGGTTCAGATTCTGAATCGCCTGCCCAGCCGCGCCCTTCACCAGATTATCGATCGCGCTGACGACCACGCATCTGCCCGAGGCCGGATCGGAAACCACTCCGATATCGCAGAAATTCGTATGCGCCACCGCATGCAGATCGGGCACGCTGCCGCCCTCGTGCAGCCGCACGAACGGCTCATTGCCGTACCATTTCCGGTAGATATCCGAGATGATTTCTTCCGACGTCATTGGCTTCGTCAGGCGGAAGTAAATCGTTTCGAGAATGCCCCTCTCGATCGGGATCAACTGCGCGGTAAAACTGAACTCCGATTCCTCGAAACCGCTGACCATCAGCACTTCCGGCACATGCCGATGCCTGAGAATCGAGTAGGCCGAAAAATTCTCCGTCACTTCGCAAAAACTGGTCTTCAGCGCAGGCTTCCGGCCCGCGCCGCTGACGCCGCTTTTCGCGTCGCAGACGATGCCTGCTTTGCGGTCGACAATCCCCGCTTCGATCAGCGGACGGATGGCCAGATTAGCCGCCGTCGGGTAACACCCGGGGTTGGCGATAAGCTTCGCCCCGCGCACCTTTACGCGGTGAAACTCGGGGATGGAATACACGGCTTCGGGGAGCAAATTCGCGGCAGTGTGCTCCTCCTTGTACCACTCGAAATATCGCTCGGGCGTGCCAAGGCGAAATGCGGCGCTGAGATCGACGACGATGGCCCCCCCCGCCAGAAACTGCGGAGCCAGGTCCATCGAAACGTCCTGCGGTGTCGCCAGCAGGACGGCGGAAAGACCCTCGGTGGCCACGGATTCGGCGTTCGCCTGGCCACGGCGGATGGTTGGTTTCCGGACCAGTTTAGACCCGTCGACATCGGCGCGGTGCGATAGCAGAACTGGTTCGCAATGAGGGTGACGGGCCAGGATGCGGACGGCTTCGGCGCCGCTGTAACCGCTAAACCCAACAATACCAACGGAGTATTTCATATGATTAAATATTCACTAGACTGTATAAATATACCATTTCGCTATACGGGTACCGTCGTCGTACCCGGAGCGAGGGAGGGCGTGGCTCAATTGCGAGGAGGGTCGACGATTGTCGGTTGATCCAACCTGTCGGCGAGCCAAAGCTTAACCAACGACCGGCGGGTCACTCTACGCGACGCGCCTCCCGGTCCAACGAATCCACAATCTACACGATCTTCTCGCCGGCGTCGAATTTTCGATCAAAATGTGCTGGCTTTCATACGATATCCACTTCCTCGGCCCGAGACCGCCTCACTTCCACCAATCTTACCGATCAATACCCACCCGCCTCATCAGCCACGCGCGCGAGTTTGTCCGGTCAAGCGCGGGCCGCCTTCCGAACCTTCCTCAAAACGGCATCCCTGGCATCGGCAAGTTCGGCGATTCCGAGCGCGGACGCGGCAGCATAAAACACCAGCGCGCCAGCCGGAACACCCAAGACCACGTTGGCAATTCGCGCGTGTCCGACGGAGCCGACCCACGCGTGCGAAGCGGTGGTCACAGCATAGACCACCGCAGCCATAGCGACTGTGGCGGCAAGGATTTTCGCCAGGCTGATCGCGATTACTCTTCCCCGAACCCCTCCGATGCGCTGGCGCATGAGTACTATCAGCAACAGGGCGTTGAAAGTAGTTACCAGCGAAAGAGACAACGCGAGCCCGGGATACCCGAGTCCATGGAACGCGCCCACTCCGTGAACCAGCACGATGGCCGACAAGCCGTTGATCAGCACGGAAACTATGCTCACCAGCATGGGCGTTCGCGCGTCGCCAAGCGCATAGAACGCCGGAGCGAGCAGTTTGACCACGGCGTATCCCGCCAGTCCGAGCGCGTAGAACGAGAGCGCCACCCCCGTCTGGCGAGTGTCAAAGGCCAGAAAATGGCCATGCTGGTAAACGATTCCGATCATGCTCTCGCCCAGCAACAACAGGCCGGCCGACGAAGGCACAGTCAGCAGCAGCGCCGTTATAATAGATCGCGACAACGTTTCGCGGAACGCCGAGAGATCGCCCTCCGCCACGTGTTTCGAGATCCGCGGAAGCGTTGCCGAGGCGATGGAAACCGCGAACAATCCCATCGGCAACTGCAGAAAGCGGAAGGCGTAGGAAAGCCAGCTTACCGGGCCGTTCATGATGTGACCCGCGCCGTCGCGCAATCCGGCTGCGATGTTGGTGTTGACCAGTAGATTGATTTGAAGCGCAGCCCCGCCCAGCGTCGCGGGTCCCATCAGCCTAAGGATTTGGCGCACACCTTCGTGGCTGGGATTCCACCGCGGCTTCCACGCAAGGCCGAGACGCCAGACGCCGGGCAACTGAAACGCAAGCTGCGCCGCGCCGCCGAACAGGATGCCATAAGCCATGCCCTGGACCGGACTCACGCGCAGCCGCGGGCCGAGCCAGTATCCCAGAACGAGTCCGGATAATACCGAACCGACGTTGAAGAGACTGGACGAAAGCGCGGATACACCGAACCGGCCGCAGGCGAAAAGAATACCCTGCGCCTGCGCGGCAAGGGCCACGAGCAGCAGAAACGGAAACATGGTGCGCACCATCCGCGTCGCCAGTTCGAATTTGCCCGGCACGGCGTGAAAGCCAGGCGCGAATAGCTCCACGAACCCCGCGCTGAACAGCATCCCCAGCGCGCAGATTGCGCCGACGATCGCGATCAGGAGCGTCCCTGTGATGTTGGAAAGCTCGCGGGCTTCCGCGAGCGTTTTCGTGGCTCTGTAGCGCGTGAACGTAGGGACGAACGCCGAAGAGAGAGCGCCTTCCGCGAACAGATCGCGGGCAAGGTTCGTCACACGATAGCCGACCGCATACGCGTCGAACGTGGCGCTGGCTCCAAATAACCAGCCGAGTACGCTTTCCCGCACGAGTCCCGTGATGCGGCTCACCGCCACGGCGGCGGAAACGATCCCCGCCGACCGGAGAAAACCGTCGTGCGCCGACTCGCGTTCCGGAGTAGTAGCCGTCTCGCTCACGCGGGTATGCGCCCGTCGATGTCCGGCCCGCCTTGTGGGGCAGGCGGTTCCGCCGCCCGACCGGGTGCGAGGTTGCCGTGCCCGTTATGCGACGCCGTCCCCACCGGCTTACAGCTCGATCTTTCTAAGATCCAGTTCGCCGCGGAGTGCGCGGGCCTGCTCCAGTGTGGCGAACTGCATCCCGGGCAACTTGGCTGAAGCCGAACCGGCCGCAACGCCCCAACTCAGAGCGGCGGGAAAATCGTCGCCATTTTCCATCGACCACAGAAGCGCCGCCGCCAACGCGTCCCCTGCGCCGATCGGCGAGATCGCCTCCATGCGGGGAGGTATCGCTTCCCACATCAGGCTACCGGTCGCGCCGATCGCTCCACGGCTGCCAAGCGATAGCACTACAGAATTCGCGCCCATCGCCTGTATGCGGCGCGTCGCCGCGATAGCGCTCGAACGGGTCAGCAGCACCGTGTTCAGCAGATGTTCGGCCTCCGCCTGGTTCGGCGTCACAATGGTGGGCTCTGCTTCGATACCGCGCGAGAGCGCGTCGCCGTCGGTGTCCAGAAGAGTACGGACGTTCTTCTTCTTCGCCCGGGCGATCATGCGCGCGTAAAAATCGGCCGGAACGCCCGGTGGAAGGCTGCCGCAAAGCATCAGCCACGTAGCGGAGCCGAGATACTTATCGATTGTCGATTCGACGTTCGCGACTTCTTCGGCGTCGAGCCGCGGACCGGCCTCGTTGAGCTTGACGGTGAGGCCGTGCCGATCGGTGATCGTGAGGTTGAGGCGAATATCGTTGCGGATGGGAACTGTGGCGACGGGAAAGCCGCAATGATCCATGAACTGCTCGAAGCGCGCCGCGGGTGCGCCGCCGGCCGGAAGAATCGCAAGGGTCTTTCCGCCGAAGGCCTGGATCACGCAGGCGGCGTTGATGCCGCGCCCTCCGGCGGAATCGCTGCTCGAAAGGATGTAGGCGCGGTCGTCAAAGGCGAGTCGGTCGACCGCGATAGTGCGGTCGATCGCCGGATTCATGGTGAGGGTAAGTATCAAGTCCCTATGGTGGCATAAAGGCAAATTGCACGACGGAGGCGTTCTTGGATCTGTTAGCGATTGCGCGGACGCGCGGGCAGCCAGAAAAAGCCGCAGGCGTTCTCGAACCGCAGGGCCGGCGCGCGGGCGGACTAGCGTTGCTCTGCGGCTGGCGGATGCGGTTCTGACGCAGCAACTTCGCACGGCAAACGATATTTCCCGTTGCACTCCCTGAGATTCGCAAGTGTTGCAAAGGCGGGTTTTTGACGTCTACTTGCAGTTAGGTGAAAGCAAGCAACGAGTTGAGCCGCCTTTCCGAACTGGCGTTGCGCCGGCGCAAGACGGGGCTGACGAAACTTCCGCCGGTGGCCGGGATTCTGCGCGGCTCACTGATGGAGCGTTACGTAACCTGCGGAAATCCATCCTGCAAGTGCGCGCGTGGGGAGCGGCACGGACTCTCCTGGTATCTTTCGGTAACGCTCGGGCCGGGCCGCGCCACGGGCAGCGTCATCCCGGAGGAAAAGGTGGACGAAGTCCGCGGCGGCGTCGAAAACTACCACCAGGTGAAGGATCAGTTGGAGAAGATCTCCGACATCAACCGCGAACTGCTGCGGCGTGAGCGTTCACGGCAACACAAGCGGGGCCGAAAGGAATAAATGGCCGGAGCGCGAAGACCGACGCAGGCTGTCCCCTCTGTCTTGCAGTT
>PLEX01000197.1 GCA_003136575.1 Bryobacterales bacterium
CCCGTTCACATGAACGAGAGCATGAACAAGTTCCTGCGGGCATCGCGCGAACTCGAAAAGGAAATGGGCCGTACGCCCACCAACGACGAGATCAGCCGCCGCATGGACATTCCGGTCGAAAAAGTCCAGAAGCTGAAGACGATTTCGCGCGACCCCGTGTCGCTCGAAACGCCGGTGGGCCGCGACGGCGAATCCGCGCTGGGCGATCTGATCGAGGACCGCTGGGTGGGGTCCCCCGTGGACGCAGTGATCGAAACCAACGTCCGCGACGAGACGGCCGGAATTCTGAAAACGCTTTCTCCGAAAGAGGAGAAGGTGATCCGGCTGCGATTCGGCATCGGCTGCGAGCGCGAGCATACGCTCGAAGAGATCGGCCAGGAGTTCGACGTCACGCGGGAACGCATTCGGCAGATCGAAGCGAAGGCTTTAAGGCAGTTGCGGGCGCCGGAGCGGGCGCGAAGGCTACGGGCGCTGTTGGCAGCGCGGTAGGCGCTGTTTTGGGGTTTCGGCCTCAGCGCCTCCGCGACCAGGGCCGGTTTTCATTGCCGTGCCAGGGGTGCCGTCGCGTGCCGCTTAAGAATCACCGGAAGGTTCTGCGCAAAGACGCTGCGTGCCACCACCATGTCGCAGCCGCTCTCCTGCGCTTCCAGCTTCAGTTCGGTCTGCACGTGCGAGACGAAGCCGATCGTGCTCACTCGCTTCGTTTCGGGATCCGCCTTCATCGCGCGGATAATGCTTAGCGGTTCGGCGGTGTCGCAATTGAGGTCGAAGATCACCAGCGAAGGTTTCTCCTTCACCTTTTCAAGCACGGTCGACTTATCCTTCAGGAATTCGACCGACATGCCCACTTTTTTCGCCATGTCGTGAATCTTGGCGGAAAAAAACAGGTCGTTCATTACCGCGAGGATCTTGCGCGTAGGCACTGGCGGGGTCTGAACTGGCATCCGACTGAAAGAAGGGGAGAAATCGAATGGTAGCGCGGAGGCCACGTTCGCCGCAACTTCTGTCGACACCACGCACACGCCCGCTATATGATCTGTAGTGGCAAGGTGAGTTTTCCCTCACCCGGCGCGCGCGATTCGGGCCGCGCGATGGTGGCCAATTCGGAAAAGGACGGTTCTTCGAATGAGGAAGGCTTTATTGCTCGCAATATCGGCGACGATGGCGGGCGCATTTATTTTATGCGCGGATTGGCCGAGTTCCAGCGGCAATCCCCAGCGCGATGGCTGGCAGAGAAGCGAAGCGAAACTTTCGCGGGAAAGCGCCGCTAATGGCGGCATCAAGCTGCTCTATTCCTACAAAGTGGATGCGAAAGCCCAGCGTATGGGTACGCCCGTCCTGCTCGGCAACATTATCGGCTGGAAGGGATTTAAAGCGCTGTTGTTCGTCGGCGGCAATTCCGACGTGTACTCCATAGATTTCTGGACGGGCAAACCTTACTTCAAGACCCATGTGGATGACAACGGCGCCAAGCCGCAGGCGACAGCCTCGACCGCGGTTTGTCCCGGCGGAATCACGGCTGGCGTCACGATGAGCGGGAACAGCGGCGGCGGACGCGGTGCAGGCGCGCCCGGTGGTCCGGGTGATGGACGCGGCGCATCGGGTGGGCGCGGTGCGGCCCTCGGAGTTAACGGTGCCCCCGGCGGTCGCGGCGGTTCGGGCGTTGGTCGCGGTGGTGGAGCAGGTGCCGGCCGCGGCGGTGGCGGCCTTGGCCCGCACGTCTGGGCCGTGGGAGGCGACGGCAATCTCCAAACCTTGCGGCAGCAGGATGGCGATAACAAGGCGACCGCGCCGGCGAAGTTCCTGCCGTCAAACTCGCGCGTGAGCGATCTGGCTCTCAGTGGAACGGTGATCTACGCGGCAACACAAGCCGAGTGCGGCGGCAACCCGAACGCCTTATACGCAATCGATCTTTCGACACCCGATAAGAAGGTCACGTCGTTCCCGACCAACGGCAGCGGGTTTGCCGGATCGGCCAGCGTGGCAGTGAGCAACGACGGCAACACGGTCTACGGCTTGATCCCCGATGGGCAAGGTTCCGTTGCCGGCAAGTACAGCAACACAGTCGTCGCCCTCGGCGCGAAAGACCTCGCGGTCAAGGACTACTTCACTCCCTCAGGCGCGGCTCCGGCCGTGAAGAAAGGTGCGGATGTGCCGGGCGCGACTCCCACCGTATTCGCATGGAACGGTAAAGATGTCGTCGTTGCGGGCGGAACCGATGGCAGGATCTATCTGCTCGATTCGGTTTCGCTCGGTGGCGCCGACCATCACACGCCGCTCGCGCAAAGCGACATCTTCGCGGCGTCGGATGGCGTCAACGGCATCTGGAATGCCTTCGCAACCTGGGAAGACGCGGCCAACGGAAACGCTCGCTGGATTTATGCATCAATCTCTGGCGCTTCTCCGCTGAAGTTCCCGACAGCCAACGGCGCGGCTCCCACCGGTTCCATCGTCGCATTCAAAGTGGAAGACCGCGGCGGCAAGCCGGCTCTGACGGCGCAGTGGAGTTCGCGCGACATGATTTCGCCGGCCGCTCCCGCCGTGACCAACGGCCTCGTGTTCGCGCTGTCGACGGGACAGGGACGCGCCGGGGCTGCCAACAAGAACGCGGTCCTGTATGCGCTCGATTCGTCTACGGGCAAAGAGATCTGGTCGAGCGGCACCACCGCGACCAGCTACGCGACCGGCGGAATCGCGATCGACGCTTCCATCGTGTTGTTCGCCACGCACGACAGCCAGGTGCATGCCTACGGAATACCGATTATTTTCTGATGGAACAAGAGAGATCCGGAATGAGAAAACAAGTCTATATCGCGATTGCGGCACTTACCTGCGGGCTGGGTTTCCAGCTTCTTCGGGCGGCGGACTGGACCACGGATGGCGGCGACCTCCAGCGCACCGGCTGGCAAAAAGACGAAAAGATCCTCTCGAAGGACAACGTCAAGAACCTGAAGCCGCTGTGGAAACTCAAGACGGATAACATCTCGAGAGCGCTGTTCTCTTTCACGCCGGCGTTGATTCTCAACAGCGTCCGAAGCGCCGGAACCACGAAGGAAATGGTCTATTTCGTCGGCGCGTCCGACAACCTGTACGCCGTCGACGCCGCCACAGGCAAGCTCGCGTGGCAGAAGCATTTCACTTATGAAGCGCCTCCGGGGCGCGGCGGCGGTGGCGGGGGCAACAACGCCAACACGGATCCCGCGCACCTCGGCTTCCTCGGACCTGGCGGCAGCACGGATACTCCCGTCATCGGCCCTCCCGACGCGCAGGGCCGCCGGCCGATTTATATGACGGATGGCGGCGGCATGCTGCACACTCTCGATACCGCGAACGGCGAAGATCTCACGCCGCCTTTCCGCTTCGGGCAGAGTAAGTTCCCGCTGCAACTGGTCGGCAACACGTTGTGGGCGCCGATCGGCGGCGGCATGGCGGCGACCAAGCTCGACGACCCGACGCATCACGTCTACATGACTCAGGGCATGGGCCGCAGCGGCGGTTTGTGGGGACTGCGCGGCGCGGCGGTCGATTCGACCGGCACCATCTGGTCTACCACCGGCGACGGCAACGTGGACACAAGCGATCCGAATAACCTGATCATCGCGAACAGCATGGTGGCCTTCCAGATCGATGGCGACCACGTCAAGGTGAAGGACTACTTCACGCCAGCGAACTGGTACTGGCTCTGGAAGCGCGATCTCGATCCGAACAACACCGCGACGATTTTCACGTACAAAGGCCGCGAATTGCTGGTGGCGTCCGGCAAGGAGTGCCGCTTATTCCTGCTCGATCCGAAGAGTCCCGGCGGGGCCGATCACCACACGCCTCTTTATAAGACTCCGCTTTTCTGCAACGAAGACGCCGATTTCCAGGACCAGGGAAGCTGGGGCGCTCTTTCCACCTGGGAAGACGCATCGGGAACGCGCTGGGTGCTGGCGCCTTTCTGGGGTCCGGTCCATTCGCAGTTCAGATTCCCGACGGTGAATACGCCCGTGGCGAAGGAAGGCGGCGTGGCCGCGTTTAAGGTGCAGGAGACCGCGGGCAAAGTGGAACTCGTGCCGGTTTGGGTGTCGCGCGACATGCATCGCGGCTATCCGCCGGTGATCGCCAACGGCGTGGTCTACGCATACGGCAGCGGCGAGGAGACGAAGCAGGCATGGCCGGATATCGGTCTGAATTTCGATTCGTCGATTCGCGCGGGGAAGTCCGGCCACGCGACGATCTACGCGCTCGACGGGCAGACGGGCAAGGAACTCTGGTCGAGCGGCGATACGATAACGGCGTTCAACCATTTTGCGGGGCTGTCGATCGCGAACGGGAAGATTTATCTGGGGACCTACGACGGTACGTTCTGGGCGTTCGGGCTGCCGAAGTAGCAGAGTCTCGTTTGGCGAACAGTGATCGAAAGGGCGACTGATGCATTCGCAGGCGGCTGCGGCTGCTCGTAGGTCATAGAATAGAGAGCACGGCAGCACTCAAGAAATTGCCTCCAGGGTGTCGGTAGCGTTGGCGCATGCTGTAGACACCTTCGGAACGGAAGAACGCGCTCGCCTGTGGATGAGAATATCCCTTTCTGAACTCGGAAGCCGTCCACCCGAGAAGATGTTCATGAATGATCCCAGGAGTTCTGAAGTGGAGGCGGTCCTTACGCCACCGGCACCGGGCAAAAGGGGGACGTTGAAACAGCGTCGATTGTGAGATGCTCTACGCGTCAGAGTCCGTGGCGTTGGCATGTCTGGAGGTGCTCATACGCATCAAGAATGCAATCCTGTTCCCGCTCGACTACATGTATGCTAAGTTCGTTTCAGTCGATGGCTGCTGCTGGCCGCGTATAGCCCCCGACCATGTAGTCCGGCAGGGCTTCAAACCGCGCAGAACCGGCGTTCTATAGTAGTCGGGGGAGGCGATGAAGATGGCTGGTGGACTGAAAGAGTTTCTTTTGCGCGGGAACGTAGTGGATCTCGCGGTAGGCGTCGTCATAGGTGCGGCATTCGGATCCGTGGTGGCGGAGTTCACCAAGGATTTGCTGACACCGCTGATCGCCGCCATGGTCGGAAAGCCCGACTTTTCCGCGATTGCATTTGAAGTGAACGGCAGTAAGTTCCTGGTGGGGAATTTTGTCAACGCCACCATCTCGTTTCTGCTGGTTGCCACGGCCGTTTATTATTTCGTGGTCGTTCCGGTGAACGCTCTCATGGCGCGAATGAAGAAGGAGCCGCCGCCGGCCGACCCCACGACGAAGAAATGCCCCGAGTGCCTCAGTGAAATTCAGATCGGCGCCAAACGCTGCGCGTTCTGTACCTCGCAGATCTGAGGGTTTCGACAGCCGCCGTCGCGTCACCCCCGGCCCGTACGTTCCGATAATGTCCGGTGCAGGAATAGGAAACGCCGACCCGCAGTATCGATTTGCTCTCCCTGCGAGCCCAGCGGCGACTCCGCCGACGACCACGAACGCAACGCCATGACGGGCCAGCACAGTCAGGATATCCGCAAAATCAGGACCGGGGCTGGAGGGATTCACGGAGCCTCAGTACGGAATTCACGTGGTTCTGCAGGACAACGAGCCGCTGTTGTGGCGACAGAGACAGGAGGCGACGGCGTCTTTACTACCGCCAAGGCGATGAGCCGGTGGTCCGAAGCCGGTTCGCTCGCCTGCGCTCGCATGCCGCATTCAAAATATCCCGGCAGCCCTGTGTTACGGTAGTGATTTCCACCCCCACAATGAATATTGACCGCACTATCGCGCGTCTCATAGACCACACTATTCTCAAACCGGAAGCGCTGAGGGCGGAAGTAAAAACGGTCTGCGCGGAGGCTCTGCGATTCGGGTTTGCGAGTGTCTGCGTGAATTCGTTCTGGGTGCCGCTCGTTGCCTCGGAGTTGAAGGAGTCGCCCGTGAAAGTGTGCACCGTTGCGGGGTTCCCGATGGGCGCGGCGAGCACGGCCGCAAAGGTCGCCGAAACGCGCGCGGCCATTCTGGATGGCGCAGAAGAGATCGACATGGTCATCAACCTGGGCGCGCTTCGTGGCGGGGAACGCAGCGTTGTGGAGTTGGACATCCGGGCAATAGTCGAGGTCAGCCACTCGTACAGCGCGATCGTTAAGGTAATCATCGAAACTGCGTTGCTGACCGACGAGGAGAAGGTGCTCGCATGCCAGCTGTCGCAGACAGCCGGCGCCGACTTTGTCAAGACGTCGACAGGCTTCAGCAAGACGGGCGCCACTGTAGAAGATGTTGCGCTGATGCGGCGCACGGTCGGGCCGTCGATGGGCGTCAAAGCTTCGGGCGGAATCAGAACGCTCGAAGATCTGGGGGCGATGGTGGCTGCCGGCGCGACGCGTATCGGGGCCAGCGCGAGCGTCCGAATCGTTGAAAGTATTGGCGCGGGCACCGAGAGCAGCGCCGCGGACTCGGACACGTAGATATGCGATCGCCGCGCGCCAGGGTTCCCGTGCAATTCCGCGAACGCACGGACCTGCTGGATTTTCTCCTCGAAGTGTCGACCGTCATGGCCGAGACTCTCGATCTTGACGAGTTGCTTGGAAGCGTAGCGAAAATCGTGCGGCGCGTCATCCCGTACGATCTGTTCGCGATACTCTTGTTCAACGAAAAGCGGCGGGATCTCCGTATCCGGTACGCTGTCGGACACCGGGAAGACGTGGTTCGGAATCTGAGCATCGGGTTGGGCGAAGGGATCGTCGGCGCGGCGGCTGAGACCCGTGAGCCCGTTCTGGTCGTCGACACGACCACCGATCCAAGGTATCTGCAGACGTCGGACGTTGTCCGATGCGAGCTCAGCGTGCCCATGATCGCCCGACGGCGGCTCGTCGGCGTCATCGACGTGCAGTCCGCCCGGACCGGTGCCTATTCCGACTACGACCGCGCTTTGCTGCGCCTCATCGGCGGCCGCGTGGGCGCGGCGATCGACAACGCGCAGCTCTATCGACGCGCCGAGCGCCAATACCGAACCATCCGCGCGCTGTCGCGAATTTCGCACGAGTTTTCGTCGATTCTCGACCTCGACGAACTTCTGGGCAAGGTTGCGTCCAGCGTCCGGAATCTGATCGATTACAGCGCCTTCAGTATTCTCCTGGTGGACGCGGAGCGAAAATTTCTGCGGCACCGGTTCAGCCTTCGTTACGACGAGCGCGTGAGCATCGACCATATCCCGATGGGGAAGGGCATCACCGGCGCGGCGGCCGTGGGACGGGAGATCGTGCGCGTGCACGATACGGCCTCCGACCCGCGCTACATCGCGACCGATTCCGGCATTCGCAGCGAACTCGCGGTTCCGTTGATGGTGCATGACGTCGTGATCGGCGTGATGAACCTCGAAAGCGAGCGAATCGGCTTCTTCACGGAAGAACACGCCCGAACGATGAGCCTGCTGGCGCCTTCGGTAGCCATCGCGACCGAGAATGCGCGCCTCTATCAGGAAATTGGCGAGCGCGAGCGGCTGATGCAGGCCGATTTGCGGGCGGCGTTCGATCTGCAGACGGTCTTGCTCCCGCAGGAAGCTCCCGAAGTGCAGGGACTCGATATAGCGATCGGCTTGCGGCCCGCGCGGGAGATCAGCGGCGACCTGTACGACTTTTACGCCCACGCCGATTCGCAGATGCAGATCGCATTCGGCGATTCCAGCGGCAAAGGCGCGGCCGCGGCCCTGTTCGGCGCGATGGTAAACGGGCTGATGGGAACCCTGGCGCCCCGGCGCCGCCGGCCCGCGGCGTTGATGAAAGCCCTGAACGATGCGCTGGTGAGCCGCAAGGTGGAGGGACGGTACCTCACGCTTCTGCTTCTGCTCTGGGATCCGCGGAGCCTTTCGTTCACGATGGCGAATGCGGGTGGATCGCCGCCTATGATCCTCCGGGACGGCGAGATCGTCGATCTTCGCGTGGAAGGTGTTCCGTTAGGACTCTTGCCCGATCGCGAATACGAGGAAATCGCTTTCGAAGCGCGCCCTGGCGATCTGGTGACGCTCTTTTCCGACGGCGTATCGGACCACGAGTCGGAAACGCACGAAGACTACGGCACCGGCCGCCTCGGACAAATACTGCAACGCCACTGTGCGCTCAGCCCGGCGGAACTGGTGAAAGAGATATTCGCGGATCTCGACAGATTTAATGCCGCGCGGTTCGACGATCAGACGTTGATTGTCATGCGGGTTACAGGGTAGCGATACGGCGTTCGGCAGCGACAGGACATTGAGGATGTTCCACTACAAAGACGGAAGGCTGTTCTGCGAAAAGGTCGACCTGGAGGATATTGCCGAAGGCGCCGGAACGCCCTGCTACGTATACTCGACGCAGTCGATACTCGACGCCTGGCGAGCGTATGACGATGCGTTTGGCGATCTCCCGCATCTGGTTTGTTACGCCGTAAAGGCCAACTCTTCGCTGGCCGTTCTTGCGATGCTGGCGCGGGCGGGTTCCGGTTTCGATATCGTTTCGGGCGGCGAGTTGTTCCGCGTGCTGAAAGCCGGTGGCGATCCTGCGCGGATCGTGTTTTCCGGCGTCGGCAAGACGCCCGCCGAAATTGAACTTGCTCTACGGTCGGGTATCCGGAATTTCAACTGCGAGTCCGAAGGCGAATTGAGCGTAATCGACTCTATGGCTGGAAGGCTCGGTGTGACGGCGCGGTACTCTCTGCGGGTCAACCCCGACGTGGATGCCGTGACACATCCCTACATCAGCACGGGCTTGCGGGATCACAAGTTCGGCATCGATATCGGGGTTGCGAGGGAAGTCTACGCGCGAGCCCGATCTTTGCGTAATGTCCAGGCGTCGGGCGTGAGTTGCCATATCGGTTCGCAGATTCTCGACTACTCGCCGATACTCGAAGCCGCCGGAAAAGTGCTCGGTCTGATCGAGACGCTTCAGGCCGACGGATTGCCGGTCGATCACGTGGATCTGGGAGGAGGGCTTGGCATCGCGTACGAGGCGGCCGACCAGGCGCCGGGAATTAGCGACTTCATCACCGATCTGCGCGACCGCATCGGCCGCGCGCGCCTCACGGTAATGATCGAGCCGGGGCGGTCGATCGTGGGTCCGGCGGGTGTGCTGCTTACAAGGGTGCTCTATCGGAAGAAGAGTCCGGCGAAGGAATTCATCATAGTGGATGCCGCGATGAACGACCTGATCCGACCGGCTCTGTACAAGGCTCATCATGAGATCATGCCGCTGCGCCAACGGGAAGGCGACTCGCTGATTGCGGATATTGTGGGACCGGTGTGCGAAACCGGCGATTTCCTCGCCCGCGACCGCGAGATCGCCGACGTGAAGCCCGGCGACCTTCTGGCGGTCTGTTCGGCCGGCGCGTACGGATTTGTTCAGGCTTCGAATTACAACTCGCGGCCCCGTGGCGCGGAGGTACTGGTGGAAGGTGTCGCGTGGCGCTTGATCCGCGCCCGTGAAACATACGAAGATCTTATAAACGGAGAAACCGTATGAACGACATCAATGACCCTCGATTTCCTATCGGCCGTTTTGAATACCCATCGGCCGTGTCGCCGCTTGAACGCGAAGCGATGCTGGAGCGCATCGCCGCGGCTCCGGCGCGGTTGCATGCGGCGGTCACCGGGCTGACGAACGGGCAGTTGGATAAGACTTATCGCGAAGGTGGCTGGACTATCCGGCAGGTGATTCATCACGTTCCGGACAGTCACATGAACAGCTACGTGCGGTTCAAGCTTGCGCTGACGGAAGACGAGCCGACGATCAAGCCTTACGACGAGGCCGCATGGGCGATGTTACGCGATACGGCTGAGACACCGATTGAAACATCGCTGGTCCTGCTGGAATCCCTGCATGCCCGTTGGGTAACTCTGTTGCGGAGCCTTAACGAAGATCAGTGGAGCCGCGGCATGAGGCATCCGGTGAATGGTCTGCTGAGGCTGGATCAGGTGTTGGCCCTCTACGCCTGGCACGGCGATCATCACATCGCTCACATCGTGAACGCTGTGTGACGACGACGCACAACCGGCGCGCGGGGTAACTAATCGGGGCGTCCGGGCACCGGACTATCGTCAACCTCTTCGTCCTCGCGACTCTCGCCGTCCGCGTCGTCCCCGGTTTTTTCCGCCCTGCTGTAGTAGTAAGTGTACTTGCTGTACAACTCCCCGGCGCGGGCGCCATTGGCGACAATTCCCAACACGTTGTTCTCGCACAACGTCTGCATAGCCCGAACGACGCTGTCGTACGACGTGACGCCGATTCGAACCACCAGTAGAATGCCGTCCGTGATGGTGGCAAGCAAATTCGCGTCGGCCGAAAACAGCAGCGGCGGAGTGTCGATGATCACCCAGTTAAACACCTTGCGGAACGAATCGAGCGCGTGGCGGACCGGCCGCATGTTCAGCAGTTCCAGCGGATTTCGGACGGCCGAGCCGGCAGGCAGGATGTACAAATTGGTGCCTTCGACGCGGCGGATACATTCTTCGAGCGACCTTTCTCCGAGGACGAAGTCCGAGAACCCCGGAGTCCTGTCGCACTGGAACTGCTCGTGCGCCACCGGCCGGCGAAGATCGAGATCGGCCAGCAACACAGGCAGTTCCAGTTGCGCCTGGGCCAGCGCCAGATTGCAGGCCGTGAAGGTCTTCCCTTCGGCGGGCGATGGGCTCGTGCAAACAATCAGACGCAGATTCTGCTGCGACTGCATGTGGTTCAGACGGGTACGCAAACTGCGAAACTCTTCGGCGGCGCCTTCGTGGGGCTGGTCGGGATTGATGAGGTGAGCTTCCGGTACGGGGCGAAACGGAATCGTCTTACAGCGAGCGAGAAATGTTCTCGGATCGATCTGAAGACCATTGGCCCCGGAGCGCATCAGGCCCGGAACCGAGATGGTCGGAGCAAATGCATCGACAGATGAACCTGTTTCCGCGGTGCCGAGCTCCTCGTTTGGTATTAATTCGCCGCTGTCGCCGGCAGGCGTAGCCGATTCGGCCGATTCATCCAGCATTTGCTCCGCACGGCGGAGCGCATCGTGTACGCGGCTCATCCTGTCCTTTCCAGCTTCATGGTGACGGTCGTGTAGTAGAACACCGCGCCGCTGACGGCCGCCGCCCCTAAAATCACCGCTGCCGACCACGCGAGATAAGTCAACCGCCGTTTTCGCTTGACCAGCATTGTGTTTTCCAGCATCGGAATGCTGCAGAGAACCGGAAGATTTGTATAAGCGCGAACGTCCTTCAGGTTCTTCAGGGATGTGTCTTTCGCCTCCTGCAAGCCGGCGGCGCAGAACCCGAGAAGGATTGACATGGCAATGCCGGCGCCGATAATCTGGGGCCGGTTCGGACTGGTTGGC
This sequence comes from Bryobacterales bacterium, assembly GCA_003136575.1. GTDB lineage: Bacteria > Acidobacteriota > Terriglobia > Bryobacterales > Bryobacteraceae > BOG-234. The sequence continues at coordinate 11,300 of PLEX01000197.1, forward strand.
TGTTGCGGGAGCGTTGGCAAGTCCAGCACTTCGAGGTTTTCGCCGGCCTTCCGCTGGATCAGCTGGCTGTTCGCCTGCGCCAGTTGCTGTTTCCTCACCAGGTCGTTGTAGTACTGATCGGCCAGCGTCCTTGCCTGGAGCAAATCCTGGTAGGGCGCCTGAAGACCGGTGCTCTCCTTGAGCGTCTCGTTCAGCTCGTCGCTCTCTTTCTTGTAGTTTTCCTTTTCGGCCGAGAGGCGGTCAATGTCGAGGCGGAACGACTTTTCGGCGGATTCAATGCGCGCGATCTGATCGTTGACGTCCTGCCGAAGCTCGCGTTCGCGAACGTCGGGAACTTTCTTCGGCGCTTCCTTCGACTTCGCCGCTTCGGCTTCCGCTTTGGCCCGGAGTTCGTCCGCAAGCCGGTCTCTGCGCGCCTCAAAACTTGCCAGCGTGCTCTCCAGATTCTTAACATCGGGATACGACGTCGAGTACCTCCGCTTGAGATCCTCCAGCTGAAACTTCTGGTTGTCGATGCTCTTATCGAGATCGGCGAGTTCCTGGTTTTGTTTGGCCTCGGGGCTGCCCGGCACTCCGGCGGACTCCATCTCCGCCTCGGTCTCTTCGAATATTTCCAGCCGGCCCTTCGCCTGCGCCTTCTGGGTTTCGAGCGCGGTGACCTGGGCCTCGTCGCGATAGATCTGCTCCGTGTCGCTGCGCATTTTTTCCGTGAGCATGGCTTCGCGGCCAAGATTCAGCTGCGTGGATTCCGGCAGTTTGCCGAAGTTGGCCTGCTGGAACGCGGTCAGCTTGTCGTTGGCCCCGGCAAGATCGGCCTTCGCCTTCTGTAGCTCGTCGCTGACGTACCCTGTGAGCGCGTCCTGATCCAGCTTTTGGGTGCTTTGCTCCAGCTCCTCGAATTTGTTCATCAGAACCTGAACCGTCTGTTGTGCCTTGAGCCGGTCGGAGTAGTTGAATCTGATCTTGAAGCCGGTGGCTCGTTTGCTCATCGCCCCGGGCAACTCGATGGGTTCGATCGTGACATGCTTACGCATGATTTCGATGACATCGTCGAGCGGCAGATCTTTTTGTTCGTCTTTATACAGCAGAAGGTGCGGATCGGTGATGATGGCGCCCAGGGCCGCGCGGCTCTCGATGGTTTGCGTCATCTGCTGAATCCGCTCATTCATCGAGTTGGCGATTGTCGATTGAACGATATTCTCCGAAATCTGCACGGGCGTGATCGACATGACCGCCTCGGATGTATATTCGTTTGGCAGCAGAAAGGCGATGACGATGGAAGCGACTATTCCGAAGAAGGCCGGACCCGCGATCCAGCCTGCGTGGCGGCGGGCGACATCGATGTAATCTTCGAGGTCCAGCGCCCGTCTTGCAATGCTGAAGGATTGTGCAGGTACCATCTTGTTTCGCTCCGCCTACTGTTCGGGAACGATGATAATGTCCCCGTCCTGCAGCTGGATGTTTTGTTCGGTGTGTTTGCCCTTGATCACGTCGTTATAGTTAAAAGGAAACGTCTTTGTGCCGCGGCGTATGACTATTTTCTTCTTGTTGGCGAAGTCTTTAAATCCGCCGGCTGCCGCCAGCGCGTCCAGGACTGTCGTTTCCTGAAGAAGAGTGACTGGCCCGCCTCTCAACACGCCGCCGACCAGCAGATACTTCTTGCTGTTGACGCGCAGCAATTGCACATTCACCTGAGGGTCGTTAATGAATCCCTTCAGCTTCTCCGTGATCAGATCCCTTAACTCCGGGACTGTCAGCCCCGCCGCCTTGAAATCGTTGATCAGATGCATCGACATTCTTCCGTCCGGACCGATCGCATAGGTTCTGCTCAAATTGACGTCGCGCCACACGGAAACCTCGACAACGTCGTTCGGACCCAGAACGTAGAGCGCGGAGTCGGTCGCAGCCGGCTTCCCCGGTTGTGCGGCAGCATGTGTGGATGCCGCATTGGGCCCGCCGGAACCGCCCGCGTCGGGCTTAGCCGACGGTGCAACGGCTGCCGGCGAAGAAGTCGCCGCAGGGGCCGATCCGCCTGGCGCCGGATTCGCCTGTGCAGCAGGATCGCTGGCCCCGACAGGCGGTTGGCTGTTGGCCGGTGAAGTCTGGCCAGCGACAAGACCGGCCACCAGCAGCGCGGCGGCGATCTTCGGGAGCAAATTCATGCGCACAGTTTAAATCGTAGCAAGACTAAGGGCTCTGAGAATATACTTCGGTAGATGAGACATAGTACTTTATCCCAGCCAACCTGGTTCCTCGCAAAGACGGATCCGGAAACGTACTCAATCGAACAATTGGCCAAAGAGAAACAAACTATTTGGGATGGCGTGCGCAATCCCCAGGCGCTTCGGGCCATCCGCGCCATGAAAACCGGCGACCGGGTCTTCATCTACCACAGCATGGGCGACGCTGCGGTCGTCGGTGTCGCCGAAGTAACCGGCGATGGCCGTCCGGACCCGGCAAATCCGAAGCTCGCGGTCGCCGGGTTCCGTTTTCTTTGCCGCATTGAACCACCGGTCACATTGCGCGAGATCAAAGAATCGAACGAATTCGCGGATTGGGCGCTGGTGCGTCAAAGCCGGCTTTCCACGATGGAGGCGCCGCTCGAATTCGTCGAGTGGATGCGACAGAAGCGTCCAGGAATTCGGTTCTAAACGGTGTATGCCCAGCCGCCGGTGATTTCGGATATTCCAAAAATGGAATTTTTTGGAATCTGCCACGCGGCAAGTCCTTTGGTTTCATCGTTGCCCGTTTTTTCGGAGCGAGTTGGGCTGGCAGCCGAACTGCACGTAAGATAAGGATGTGGCAGTGTCTTCGGACGCTGCGCTTCAGGCATTTCGATGTTTAGGGAACTTAAATTCCAGCTCTCGACCGCTTTATTGACGGTCCTCACCATCGCAGCTGCAATTGCGGCCGGGGTGAATTATGAGCAGAACCATAAGTTCAGGTTGCCCGACGATGGCGCCGTATGGTCCGATCGCGGCGAGGGCGTGATGGCGGTGCGCGTAATCAACAACGGACCCGCCTATCGCGCCGGAATTCACCCAGGAGATGTGCTGGTCGCTATTCAGGGCGTGCCGATTCTTCACGCCGACGATGTGCCGCGCACTTTGGCCGCCATCGGAGCCTGGGGAAAAGCCGAATACGATCTCAGACGGATTGGTGTGGATATTCCGGCCACTGTGTTCATCGGGGAAGTGGCGCGAGGGGCCGCGCTCTCCTACCAGTATCTGGTCGGCATCGCGTACCTGGCAATCGGGCTGTTCATCTATTTCCGGCGCGGCAGCGCGACAAAAGCGCGCCATTTCTACGTTTTCTGCCTGGCCTCATTTGTTTTTTCCTGCTTCCATTACACGGGCAAGCTCAACCCGTTCGACGAAATAATGTACTTCGGCAACCTGATCGGCAACTGGCTGGCGCCCACTCTTTTTCTCCATTTCTGTCTTGGCTTTCCCGAGCCACGCCCGTGGCAGCGGCGCTGGATGATCGTCGCCCTGTATATGCCCGGGGCGATCCTGATTCTCGTCACTGCCGGGTTTGCCGCGGGCGTTCTCTCCGCGCCGGGCTTTTCGTCGGTCGAAGTGAGGTCGATGCTCGACCGCCTTTGGATGGCGTTGCTTACGGTCGCCTACATTTTGAGCGGCATCGTTCTGCAAAACGGCTACCGGAAGGCGGAGGACACCGTGGTCAGGCAGCAGCTCAAATGGCTGCGCAACGGCGTTCTCTTCGGTTTTGCGCCTTTTGGCGCGCTTTACGCGGTGCCATTCATTTTCGATCTGCCGTTCAATCCGCTGATGAATTACGCGGTGCTGACGCTGCCATTGATTCCCCTGACCATCGCGTACGCCATCGTTCGCTACCGGCTGATGGACGTGGACGTTATTTTCCGCCGCGGCTACGCGTATACGCTTGCGATGGTATGCGTGCTGGCCGCGTTTTACGCGATCGTACTAGCGGTCAGCCGATTGGTGCAGGTCAGCTTCAAGGACACCAGCAGCACCAACCTCGTCATCGTCATGCTGATTGCCACATTCCTGTTCCAGCCTGTCCGGACGTGGATTGAGGGACGGCTGGACCGCTATTTCTATCGCGACCGCTACGACTACCGCCGCACGCTGATCGAGTTCGCGCGCGAGCTGAATTCGGATTCCGACCTGGATCCCATGCTGCAAACGGTCGCCGACCGGCTCATGCAGACGCTTTCTATCCGGCACGTGGCGTTTTTTCTCGCGGATGAATCCGGCAGGGATTGCGGCGCGCCCGAAGCCGGCCGCGCCCAAGCACCGGAATCCGCGGCGGAGTCGGGCCTGGAGAATGTCGCCGACGAGACGACCTGGAAATTACGGATGGCGATGGGATCGGGGGCGCGCGCTCTGCAGGCCGGCGAATCTCTGGATCTGAGTTTCCTGAGCTGGCCGCAGCGCGGTCCCTACCTGTTTTTCGAGCGAACCCGATACCAGCTGGATGTAATCGCCAGCGGCTGGCCGGCTTCGGTACGAAAAACGATCGCGGATCTCGATCTGAACTACTATCTGCCCTGTTCGGTCAGGGGACGCACGATCGCGTATCTGGGCGTCAGCCGCACGGAAACGGGCGAGTTCCTGGCGAGCGACGACGTGGAGTTGCTGCTGACGCTGGCAAATTACGTAGGGATCGCCATCGAAAACACGAACCTGTACCGTTCGCTGAAGGAAAAGGCGGATGAGTACGAGCGCCTGAAGGAATTCAGCGAGAATATCGTCGAATCCATCAATGTGGGCGTGCTGGCGGCCGACCTGGACGATCGCGTGGAAAGCTGGAACACACAGATGGAGCGGCTGAGCGGCATCGGCCGGGCCGACGCATTGGGACGGAGGCTATCGGAACTCTTTCCGCCCGGTCTGGTCGAGCAACTCGACCGGACGCGCGGAGAAATGCGCATCCAGCATCTGGATAAGTTCACGCTCGATACCGCGCATGGCGAAGCCACGGTCAACATTGCCATCGCGCCTCTGGTTTCGCGCGAACTGGAGCAAATCGGCCGCCTGGTCATCTTCGACGACATCACGGCGCGCGCCGAACTGGAGCGGCGTCTCGTGCAGGCCGACAAGCTTTCGAGCATCGGACTTCTGGCGGCCGGCGTGGCGCATGAAGTGAACACGCCGCTGGCCGTCATTTCCAATTACGCGCAGATGCTGACCAAGCAGGTTGTCGGCGACGAGCAGAAATCCCGTATGCTCGAAAAGATTTCGCGCCAGACGTTTCGGGCGAGTGAAATCGTGAACTCTCTGCTCAATTTTTCGCGCACCTGGACTTCGGATCTGGCCGATGTGCAGGTGAATGCCGTGATTCAGGAAACTTTGGCGCTGCTGGAGCATCAATTACGCAAGGCGGGCGTGGAGGTTCGGACGGATCTGGACCCCGCGCTTGATCCGATCAAAGGGAATCAGGGTAAACTGCAACAGGTGTTTCTGAATTTGTTCCTCAACGCGCGCGATGCCATGGAACCCTCCGGCGTCCTCCACGTCACTACACGCAGGAGCGAGAAGGGCATTCAGGTGGATGTCGCCGATACGGGCCACGGAATTGCGCCGGAACATATGGGGCGCATTTACGATCCGTTCTTTACCACCAAGGGAGTGAAGAAGGGAACCGGCTTGGGACTTTCCGTCACCTATGGCATCATCCAGGAACACGGCGGGGCGATTGAAGCCGTATCGCGGCCCGGTGAAGGAGCTTGTTTCCATATGGAGTTTCCCGCGGTCCGAAAAGCGGTGAGCGCGTAATGACGCGCGGAATCGATCCGTCCGGAAACGGCTCGGGAAAAGCGCGTATTCTCGTCATCGACGACGAAGCCGACATTCGCGAAAGTCTGGAAGCGCTGCTGACTTTGGAAGGCTACGACGTCACGCTCGCGCCGAGCGCCACCGAAGGCGAGCGCGCACTGGAATCCCGGGTCTGGGATCTGGTGCTGCTCGACCTGATGATGCCCGACAAATCCGGCATGGAAGTTCTGCGCGACGTCAGGGAGCGCGACCGGCACACGCCGATCTTCATGATCACGGCCTGGGGCAGCGTGGAAGCGGCCGTTCAGGCCGTAAAGCTGGGCGCCAGCGACTACGTCTCCAAGCCCTGGGACAACGAAAAGCTGATCATCGAAATCGAACGCGCCATTTCCGGCCAGCGCCTGCTCGACGAGAATACTCAACTGAAGCGCACACTGAAACAGCGCTACAGTTTTCCCAATATCGTCGGCAAGAGCGATCGGATGCTCAAGGTTCTCGATCTGGTCTCGCAGGTGGCGGCAAGCCGGTCGACGATTCTCATTACGGGCGATACAGGCACAGGCAAGGAACTCATCGCCAAAGCAATCCACTCCAATTCGCCGCGCGTGGATTACTCGTTCGTGGCTGTGAACAGCGGCTCGCTGCCCGGCGATTTGCTCGAATCCACGTTGTTCGGACATGTGAGAGGCGCATTCACGAGCGCGATCCAGAATAAAAAGGGCGCGTTCGAGGTTGCAAACAAGGGAACGATCTTCTTCGACGAAGTCGGCACTATCGGCCCGGAAACGCAGGCCAAGCTGCTGCGCGTCATTCAGGAAAAGGAATTCACGCCGCTGGGGTCGAACGAGGTGGTGAAGGTCGACGTCAGAATTCTGGCCGCGACCAACGCCGATCTGCGAAAGATGGTGGAGGAAAAGAAATTCCGTGAGGATCTGTACTACCGGCTGAACGTCATCAATATCGATCTGCCCACGCTGCGCGACAGGCGCGAGGACATTCCGGCGCTGATCAACCATTTCCTCGACCGGTTCTGCCGCGAGAACGAAAAGTATCTCGGCGAGGATGGGCGCTCGCTGCTTCGTTTCGAGCCGGACGCGATGCAGTTGTTTCTCGATCACAACTGGCCAGGGAACGTCCGTGAACTCGAGAACGTGGTGGAGCGGGCGGTTGTGCTGGCTTCGTCGCCGCTGATCTCCGTCGACGTGCTGCCCGACTATCTGGTGCAGGCATCGGGAATCCGTACCCGGCCAAGCGAAAACGGCGCAATGCCCACCGACGCGTCGCTGTTTGAGATTGTGGCTGAGTTCGAGCGGCGCACGATTGTCGAGTATCTCGAACGTTTCAACGGCAGCCAGACCGAGGCGGCCGAGGCGCTGCGGGTACCGCTTTCCACCCTGAATCAGAAGATCAAGCGGCTTAGTATCGACGTGAAGAAACGCGGCGACCGGGCCGCGGCCTGACGCTCCGTCGCCGCTTCACAGGCCCGCTGGTGTCTAATAGTGGGCATGCGCGTTCTCCCGATTCTCGCCGCCGGATTCGCCGCCGCCGTCACGCTACTCGCCCAGCCGTTCTATAAAAGCGAACTGATCTTCCCGCTCGAAAAGATCCACAACCATTCGTCGTCGATCGTCGAACTGCCAAATGGCGATCTGCTCGTCTGCTGGTTTCACGGCTCCGGTGAACGGACGGCGGACGATGTCGTGATCAACGCCGCGCGCTTCATTCAGAAGACCGGCAAGTGGAGCACGCCGTTCATCATCGCCGATACGCCCGGATTTCCCGATACGAATCCGACCATGTTCATCGATTCAAAGCAGCGTCTCTTCCTGCTGTGGCCGACGATTATCGCGCACCAATGGGAGACCGCGCTTATGAAGTACAAGATCTCCACAGACTACCAGCAGGAATCCGGCCCGCCGAAGTGGGAACATCAGGACAACATTCTCCTCATTCCGAAGAACATCTCCGCGAAGACCCGCGAGGTGTTCGGGAAGATCGCGGAGACCAATACTCCGGAAGGCGCAAGAGCTAAGAAGCTCATCGAGCATGCCGACGATATGTACTTCTCCCGCATGGGCTGGTTCACTCGCACGCATCCGCAGGAACTGCCGTCCGGACGCATTCTGGTGCCGATGTATTCGGATGGTTACTCGTTCGGCATCATGGCGATCAGCGACGACGGCGGCTACACATGGAACGCGAGCGAGCCGATCGTCGGTGTCGGCGGCATCCAGCCTTCGGTAGTCCGCAAGAACGACGGCACGCTGGTGGCGTACCTCCGGGATAACGGCCCGCCGCCGAAGCGAGCGCAATTCAGCTACTCGAAAGACGACGGCGTGTCATGGGTGCCTGCGGCCGACACCGAGATTCTGAACCCCGGGACCAGCCTTGAGGTAATCCGGCTGCGCAACGGCGACTGGATCATGGCGTACAACGATCTCGAAGACAAGCGTTACTCGCTGGTGGCCGCGATTTCGGACGACGAAGGCAAAACCTGGAAATGGCGGCGGCACCTGGACGGCGACCCAACGAAGCCGGTGTCGAACGAATACCATTACCCGTCCGTGATCCAGGCGAAGGATGGCACGATCCACATCACCTATAGCTACTTTGTAGCCGAAGGCAAATCGATCAAACACGTGCAGCTATCGGAAGACTGGGTGAAGGCCGGCGATCCGGTTAGGTGAGAGAATTTCGCGTATGGGAAAGCCGGTAACGCTACTCGAAAGTTTGTGCGCACACGCTCTGTCGTTCGACGCGCAGTCCATTTCAGTGGAGTACAAAGGTGGCCGGGAATGGGTGTTCATGAATCACGCCGGCATCGCCACCGGGATCGCCAACTACGCCAGCTCCGGAACCGACGCGAAGGAATTGCACTCGAATCTTTACGCTGCCGCGAAGAAACCGGTCCGCACGGCGATTGAGGGAAAGGTGTACATTCTGAGAGTCCGCACCTTCGACAGTTTTGGCGAGGACGCCTTCGAGGTCACAATCGAGCCCGCGCCGAAGCTCGATCCGTCCGTAGCGCCACGTTTCACGCCAAAACAGGGCCAATATCTGGCCTACATTCACCACTACACGAAGATTCACCGTCAAGCTCCCGCCGAAACCGATTTACAGCGCTACTTTCAGGTCTCCCCGCCCTCGATTCACGAGATGATCAAGACGCTGGAACGTAACGGACTCATCGAAAAAACGCCCGGGCAAGCCAGGTCGATTCGTTTGCTGGTAAAATCGGAACACTTGCCGCAATTGGAGTAGCGCGTGGCCCAATATCAGGCCGTGTTTGCGCCCCGCGGCGTCAGCGGCCCCATCAGCGTCCACATCACCAGCGCGCAGATCAGCGGTAAGATGCCAAAGCCGATAAAGACCGGCGTGTACGAGTAATGGTCCACCACCCAACCCGTGATGAGCGTGAAGACCATGCCACCAAATCCCGACCCCATGCTGCCCAGCCCGTAAACCGACGCCACCGCGTTCTGAGGGAACACATCGCCTGGCATCGCCAGCATGTTGGCGAGACAACCCGTGTACCCGGCCATTGCCACGGAGACAAGCGCGATGGACAGCCATGTATTCTGCACAAGCACGGCCGGAATCGCCGAAGTCATCAGCGCGGCGAAGAAAGTCACGGACCCCTTCCGTGTCACGGTGATCGATACATTCCGCTTCAGCAGCCACGCCGACAGCGCACCACCCGCGAAATTCCCCGCACCCGCCACCACGAATGGAATCCACGCGAACTTGCCGATCGCCGCCATGTCGAAGTGCCGCGCGTTCTTCAGATATTCCGGAAACCAGAAGATGTAGAAGTACCAAACCGGATCCATGAAAATCTTCGATAGCAGAAAGGCCCATACGAAACGCACCCGTAGGGTCTCGCGAAATGGCATGCGGGTCTCGGCCTCCGGAGGCTCGCCCGGCGCAATAGCTGGCGTCCGGTAAATCGGCCACCAGAACAGCAGCCAGAGAAATCCCGCGGCCCCCACGGCGAAAAACGCGGTACGCCAACCGAACGTCAGCAGGATGAACGCAACTATCGGCGGAGCGAGGATAGCGCCCACCGACGACCCGCTGTTAAAGATTCCGCAAGCCATGGCGCGCTCGCGCGGCGGAAACCACTCGGAAACGACTTTAACCCCCGCAGGCCAGTTCCCCGCTTCGCCGACACCCAGCAGGAAACGAAACGCACCCAGACTCCACACGCCGCGCGCAAAGGCATGTAAAACCGCCGCAGCGCTCCACCAGCCAATGCACAGCGCGTAACCGATCCGCGTGCCCAGCTTGTCGATCAGCGGCCCGGAGACGCCGTTCATGATCGTGTACGCCAGCATGAACGCGAACACCACGCGCGAGTACTCCACATTGCTCATGTGGAATTGCTCGCGCAGAACGGGCGCGGCGACGGAAAGCGTCTGCCGGTCGAGATAGTTGATCACCGTCGCCCAGAAGGCGAGGCTGATCATCAGCCAGCGGCGCGACGAAAGCTGCTGCACGAACTATTTGGCGCTCAGCGCGAGCTTCTGCACACGCCAGTTGCCAAGTTCGCCCACGTAGAGTTCCGTGTTTCCGCGGCAATCGATCGCATTGACGGTGCCAAACTCGCCGGGAAGTTTACCCGCTCTCCCGAACTTTCCGAGCACCTTCCCATCGAGTTCCAGGCGGTAGATCTCGCCGCCGTTATCGATATCGTTCACCGGGTTCGAGTTCGAGCTGTAGAGGTACTGGTGCGCGCCCGGCGTAATGCAGACCGCCGCAGGGGACCGGATATTCGCTATCTGGCTCTTATAGTTGCCATCGCCATCGAAAATCTGGATCCGTTTGTTACCCGTATCGGCGACATAAACATTACCCTGCGCGTCGATCGCGATTCCATGCGCGGTATCGAACTGGCCGTTGGCCGTGCCGCGCGAACCCCAGGACTTGATGAACTTGCCATTCTTATCGAACTTGGCGATCCGCGCGTTACCGAAGCCGTCGGCGACGTAGATGTTGCCGGCCGCATCCCACGCCACGTCGGTGGGCCGAACGAACAGATCGGCCTGCTGACCCGCGCCGGGAAGGCCGCCGCCGCGTCCTCCGCGACCGGAGCCGAGTGGAGGAGCCGGAACCGTCTCCGCTTCGGCCTTGCGGCCCAGGAGCAACTGCACGCGGCCGTTCGGGTCGAACTTGATCACCATGCTGGACATCTGGTCCACAATCCAGACGTTGTCCTGCGGGTCCACCCGCACCTGCTGCGCGACCAGGAAACCGTACGAGTCCTGCCCGATTTCGCGAACGAATTTACCGGTCTTATCGAACTGAACCAGCCGCGATCCGCCGTGAGCGAAGGGGCGGGCCGTGCCGATCGTAATCGTCGGGTGGCCGGTGCGCGTGTACACGAAAACGTCGCCATGCGAGTTCGTGGCTACGCCGGCGGCTTCGCCGAGCGCGATGTTATCCGGGAATTTCAGCGGCTCGGGGTCCGACTTAAATTGAATGTCCGACGTACTCTGCGCCACCAGCATCACACCGCCGAAGATTGAACAAGCGAGAACTGCTTTGGAAAGGTTTCTCATGGGGTTCTCCTCTTACTTCGCGGCTCCCGCAGCCGGTGCTGCGGGTTTCGGCGGCGCGGGCTTGGCAGCGGCAGGCTTCGGAGCGGAAGATTTCAGAGTCGCGCCCATCAGCGGTCCGAATACCAGCTTCTGCACACGCCAGGATTCAATCTCCGCCACAAGGATCGTGTTCGGGTTTCGGCAATCGAGCATATGCGCCACCTGGAAACCACCCAGTTGTTTGCTGGCATGGCCAAACCTCCCGAGGATCGTGCCATCCAGTTCCATCTTGTAGATTTCGCCCGTCGTATCCCACGTCCCCGGCAGATTGCCGTTCGGATTTGAGTTCGACGAGTACAGATACTGGTGCGGCCCCGGCGATACGCACACCGTCCAGGAGTCGCCGATGTTTTCGTAAGTGGTCTTCGGTTCGAGGTCGTTGGTAAGAACCTGCATCCGGTGATTGGACCTGTCGGCCACATAGACGACGCCCTGCGCGTCCACCGCGATGCCGTGCGGCAAATTGAATTGGTCTTTTCCGTTGCCGGCCTTTTCGCTGCCGATCTGCTTCAGGAAGCGTCCGTTCTTGTCGTACTTCACGACGCGGTTGTTGCCGTAGCCATCGGAGACGAAGATGTTGCCCTGCGTGTCCCACGCGACATCGGTGGGGCGGCTGAATGTGTACTTCCCCGCGGGCGGCGCCGGTCCGTTCGACGTTGCGACTGCGCCCGCCACAACTTCCGGCCTGTGCCCAAGCACCATGACGACATGGCCCGCGGGATTGAACTTGATCACGGTATTGCTGCCTTCATCGACCACCCAGATGTTATCGGCCGAATCGACGCGAACCGAGTGCGCGAATTCAAATCCGTAATTTCCGACACCTATCTCGCGCACGAAATTGCCTGTCTGGTCGAATTCGAACAGCCGCGTGTTGGCGCTGCGCGTGTAGACGAAGACGTGGCCCTTCGAGTTCGTCGCGACGCCCATCGATTCGCCGAGGTACAACCCGGCGGGCAGCTTCAGAAAGTCGGGCACGGATTCGTAGGGGATCTCGGGAACGTTTTGCGCTTTTGCCTTCTGCGCGAATGCCGAACTGGCAGGGGCCAGCAGCAGGCACGCGATGCACAGCGCGGGATTTGGTCTACGCATAAATGAACTCCTTGCCGATCGAGGGCATGGAGTGCATTATATACACTGATCCCGGTCCAACTGGGTTCCGATTCCACCGGTTTTCCGTGTAGGGACCACCCGATGGGCCTCAGTCACTGAATAGCCCGATCCGAGAGCCCCGCAAAACGCCAGTACCAAATGTTGCAGGGAAGCGGCTTTCGGGTCCGGGGTGTATCTTAAGTGAAAGCAATGAAGCCAATAGGAGCCATGGTACCGTTATCCCGCAGAGACATGCTGGCGCTTCCCGTGTTTGCGCAGACGCTGGCCCAACTGGCGTCGGGCGCGACGACCGCGAAGCCACGGCCGAACATTCTGTTCATCATGACCGACGACCACACGACTCAGGCGATGAGTTGCTATGGCAGCCGGATCAATCAGACGCCGAATCTGGACCGCATCGCGAACGAGGGGATCCGGATGGATCGTGTGTTCTGCACGAATTCGATCTGCACGCCAAGCCGCGCGACGATTCTGACGGGCAAATACAGCCACATGAACGGCGTGCCGGTTTTCAACAGGTTCGACGGGTCGCAGCCGACGGTCGCGAAGATGCTGCAGAGCGCCGGTTATTATACGGCGATGATCGGCAAGTGGCATCTGGGGAGCGACCCCACAGGTTTCGATTACTGGAACATTCTGCCCGGGCAGGGCGTGTATATCGATCCGACACTCTACGACAAGGACGGCTCGCAGATCTATAAGGGCTATGCCACGGACATCATCGCCGATATCACGATCGATACGCTGAAGAACCGACCGAAGGATAAGCCGTTCTTCATGATGTCGCACCACAAGGCGCCGCACCGTGAGTGGACGCCGGACGAAAAGCACCGCAAGCAGTTCGAGGGGAAACACATTCCGGAGCCCGTGACGCTGCGGGACGATTACGCGGGGAGAACGGATGCGCTGCATGAGCAGCAGCAGTCGGTCTTCCGCGATCTCACACGGAATGATCTCAAGCTGATTCCGCCGCCGGGGCTTTCCGCCGCGGACCGGAACAAGTGGCTGGCGGTGAAGCCGACCGAGGTGGAGATCGTAGTGGACGGCCAGCGAAAGGTGCTCACGGGAAAAGAACTCGAGGATTGGAAATACCAGCGCTACATGCAGGATTACCTGGCTTGCGTCCAGAGCGTGGACGACAACGTGGGGCGTGTGCTGGACTGGCTGGATGCGAACGGGCTGAGAGAGAACACGATCGTGATTTATACCAGCGATCAGGGGTTCTTCCTCGGCGAGCACGGGCTGTTCGACAAGCGCTTTATGTACGAAGAGGCGCTGCGCATGCCGTTTGTGGCGCGGTGGCCTGGTGTTATCCACGCCGGAAGCACGGCCCGGGCCATCGGGATCAACTGCGATTTCGCGCCGACTTTTCTCGACGCGGCGGGACTGCCGACGCCGGCGGACATGCAGGGCCGGAGCTATCTGCCCATATGGAAGGGGCATGTGCCGGGGGACTGGCGTCATGCCATGTATTACCGCTACTATCACGATCCGGGCGACCACAACACGAGGGCGCATTACGGGATCCGGACGGAGACGCACAAGCTGATCTACTTCTGGAAGAAAGATCAGTGGGAGTGCTACGACCTGAGAAAAGATCCGCTCGAGATGCACAACATCTACACAGATCCGTCGCAGCAGAAGGTCGTGGCCGCGCTGAAGGAGCAACTGCTGGCGCTCAAGAAGCAGGTGAAGGATGATGATCAGTTTGCGAACGAGCAGCCGAATGATTCGTCTTATGTGCAGGCGCCGCCCCCGAAGAAGATATAGCGGGCAATCGCGACGCGCCCGCAACGGCGTATCCACGACATAGATCAGCTGAACCGGTGCCTTTGCATTGATTCCCGCTGACCGGGCGTCAGCGCGCCAGCCCGGAGATCGCCAGCCACGACAGGCGCCAGCAGGTTACCGACGGCGTCGTATAGATAAACGCCCTCGCTCAGGGCGACGTAAAGGTCAATCTGCTGCGAGTTGCTGGCCGACGCGGCGGTTCTGCCCGGAATTCCAAACGGACCTTTCATGCGATTCACGCCGTACGCGGCCCACTGAAGATTCGAAAGCAACCGCAGCGGCAGCGGTGTCAGGCCGATCTCCCGCGTGGTCATTCGCTTCTTGCAGCGCGGAGAAGACTGAGGTATCGACGTAATTCGACGGTGCGGGCAGTGGAATGGCGGGCAAGCTCTTTGGCTCACGAGTCAGCGTATTCACCGTTGTGGCCTTTCCGGATCGTTCACTGTCTCAACGGAGGAGTCGGCGTAAAGGTTTTCAATGCCGCGTCGATCTCGTCCTGTGACGGCGCGTGCGAGAGCAGCTGAATATTGTCCCGGGCAAAGCTGTTTCCGTTGATCGGAACGATGGCCCCCACCGTTTCTCTCAGGCAGTTCGCCGTAATAGCCACTACCCATTTCCCGTTCGCGCCCCACTCCCGGTTGACCGCGAACACGCCCGATGGCTGCGGTGCCGAGAGATGCAGCGCCACAGACCGGTGCGTACTGTCTATCGCCGTGGCCGTCACCTGCGCCTTGGACAACTCAACGCAACCGTTTACGCGGAAGATGAACTGCGAGGTCTTCAGCGCAAAGTCCTGTCCCGCAACCGGACTGCCGATCGTTAGCGAGAGGCCCTGGCCGAAAACAGGCGCGACGAAGGCCGCTAACGGGATCACGCAACTGAGAATTCTCTTCATAGTGGTCACCAACTCCAGGCTAATTCATCTTTCCATACTTTCAGGGTCTGTGGATCGAGCGTCAGTACCTTGTCGCGCGTAACGCCGGACGGGGGAGCTGCGAAGGAAACCATACGCTCGTAAACAAGGGGCCTCTGCGATACGTCCACGCGGGCCAGCAGATGCCACAAAGTCAGCGTGTCACGCGGCCTGGCGCTGTCCAGAATCGTGCGGAGCGCAGACGCGCCTCCGCCCGAGAAATCGAAGTCGTCGAGCGCGGCCACCAGGTCCTTCGCTGCGTCCTCGAAAAATGGCGTCCCCGGGCCAGTTCCGGCCCGCGTCCGGCAATTCGCGCCGGCCGGAACCAGCGACTCGCGTCCCTGCCAGTCAAACGACACCCAGCCGAGGGTCACACGCAGGAGACCGTTGCCTTTGTCGTCCACGTTCATCCGATACTGACAGCCAAGGTCGACGGCGGTCGCGGATCGCGTCTCAACGAAGAATAGCTTTGGCGGTGCCGATATCGTCGCAGCGATTTCGCCGCGTTCGAGAAGGAGACGGTGTTCGTTTGGCCGGGTGGTTACGACGCGGAGCCGCGTATCGGGCTCAACCTCCACCGTCCCGATGGTCCCCACGCGGACTTCGGCTCTTGAGGATGCGTCTGTTTGCAGCCATTCTCCGGCGCCGATGCTCTCCGAGCGTGGAGCCAATGAGCCACTTACACGAACTACGTCCCATCGAACACGATGCACCCGATACCACGACCAGGTAATCGCGTACAAGAGCAGAATTGTCGCCGGGAGCAGCGCCCAACGCCAGCTGGGGCGCTTCACGCGCACGGCTGCGGCTTTCGGCGCGTCGAGCGAAGCTTCGATTGCGGTCCTGATCGCGTCGGGCGCTTTTGCCATCGGCAGATGCGCCAGCGCGCTCGATGCTATCTTTTCGTGCTCGCCGGGATGCGTTGACCGTCTGAACATCACGGCCTCCCGCCTGGCGTAAGCAGTTTGCAGAGCATTCGGTGCCCACGGCTCAATCGCGATGCCACGGTACCCATGGAGCAGTTCAACGTTGCAGCCATCTCCTCGTAAGATAATTCCTCGAAATGGCGCAATAAAATGGGCAGGCGGAACTTTGGCGGCAGCTGGGAAACAGCCCGTTGCACGGCTCTCGCCGCCTCTCCACGCATCAAGTCTTCCTCCTGATTTGCCGCGCTCACCCGAGCGATGCGTGCTTCCGGCTGGAGGTTCCGGGCCCGTGCCGCCTTTCCCCGCGAACCGTCAAGGCAGGAATTGCGGACCAACCGGTAGAGCCAGGTCGAGAAGAGGGCATCGCCGCGAAAGCTCTCCATGCCCGCATAGAGTTTTACAAAAACCTCTTGCGTCACGTCGGCTGCGTCGGCCTCATTGCCGTGGAAGAAATACAGGCTGATTGAATACACCTTGTCCCGGTAAGACTCGTAGAGCGCACGGAAGGCGTCCCGGTCGCCGCGGCGGCAGGCCTCTATGATGCCGGCGTCGATTTCGCGATCGGCCACGCTCCACGTATCTTATACGGAGTTACTGCACGCAGGATGCCGAAGCTGCCGGCTGAGAAAACAGCTTGCCTTCCAGGTTCTTTACCCAGGCGCTCACCGCCGGAGACTCGTCCAGAGGACTCTTCTCTCTCATCTGCTCGAGAAAAGGTGAGAGGAAGCGTCCGTAAGTCAGGAGGGTGTGGGTGTCACCCGTCCGCATCGCCGTCCGGATCTCCTGCTCCCGCCATGGCGAAAGCATTTCCACACGGCCCACGAAAACCCTCCGCAGTTCCCGCGGCGCCGGCGAGACTTTTAATGGAAGCAATTCATCGACGGTCGCACGAGGAACTAAGTAGAACACCCGCATTCCTTTCTCGAACCACGAATCGCGCCACGTTTCGACCATCGCCGCGGCTTCCTTTGGATAGAGGCCCGCTCGCTCCAGTGCCCTTGTCATTTCGCCGCGAACTCCCTCGACGCCCGTGGTTGAGTCTGCGCCGTTGAATATTGCGGTATCCTTCACGTCATTCGCGACGCGGAAGCGAACGCGGCCGTGTTGGTTTTCGAACAAGACCGCCAACGAGATGGGAACCGGCCCCGTGTTGCGAATCGCGACCACGTCGCCCTTCAGCGCCGCTTCCACAGGAACCTTGAAGTTGGCGATTCCCCGATAGAACAGCAACTTTTCGTCTTCGTCGCCCGACTGCACCGGCGCGGACTCCGCGGCGCGCGCTGCGAAGTATCGGCTCGGTCCGTTGGTGGTGGGCAGTTGCGGGTTCGTCCCCGGCGATACTTTCAGATCGGTCCAGTCGATGCTGCCGTTCTCTGGCTTATACATCGCTCCACCCTTGGCGTTTGTGCCATAAGGTCCGGGATTGTCCGGGAAAACGCGCGTCGCTTTCGGATACCACTCGGTGATCCAGCCTTGCGGGAAGTCCACTCGGATCGAAGCCGTAGTGGGAGCCGGCGCATAGAAATAAACGACTGGCGTTTCCATGCGAACCAGCCCCGGCGTGAATTTGACGATGCCTTTGCCGAGTCTGTGCACGAAACACGGAAGGTCGGAAGTTGCGGCCAGCGGCGCCCAACTGACCGACTCGCCCTGATTTCCAGCCACCGACGTAAATGTGCCCCACTCGTGAACGGTTATGGGAATTGTCGGCGGTTGAATCGAGTCGGCCCCGAGAACAGTAACGGCCCTGAAAACAGATGAAGCAAGGAAAACTGCGGAAAAGGCTTTCGAAACGGATGGTAGCGGCATGTCGCCTCCTTCTTACGTCCCATTGGACGGAGCGTATGCGGGTTTTCTTCCCGCGCGGCGCTGCTTTTTTCCGGCTGGTCGTAACCGGCGAACCTGCGCGCAGGATGTTGCGGACAGGCCGATGGAGTTGTGGTTCTACGTCGGTCGCGGGAGTTCGGCTGGTTCTGACCGGAACTCCCATTCGGCAGAAGCGTGATAGAAGCCAGCTTCAGGACTTTGTCGCCTGCCATCCGCGGGCCTTCAAATACACTTTCGAAAGCGTCCTAGCCGCCCGCGTTGCGTCGTCAGGGAGGGAAGCATCTATGCGACGGCCCGCGGGTTGTCTCCGAAATCAGAATCGGCGACAATGAAGCACGGGTACCGCGGGACATCCCGTGATTTCGAGGCCTTGCGGGACTGGCGCGATCCGGGAGGAGGTGGGAGTTCAATGAAATCGACGCTGTCGTCGGCCCAATGGGCGGCATTGTTCGCCGCGTTCTCAGCAGCGTCGGCACTTGCCGATCCGCCCCCTGCCAACGATCCCCCGGGCCCGACACTGCACGCCGAAACGCGCGTAGTTCAGATCGATGTGGTCGCTGCGGATTCAGGCGGCAGGCCAGTAGTGGATTTAACAAAGGCGGACTTCACTGTTGCCGATGAGGGCAAGCATAGAGCCATCGACATATTCAGCATCAACGGCGGCGCAGTGCGCAGCAGCGCAGCAGCGCCGCCCGCAGCCCCGATGACGCGGGAACTGCCGCCCAATATGTTTTCAAACCGGAATCCCGGCCCGCCCAATGTTCCGGCACACTCCACCGTAATTGTGCTGGATCAGGTCAATGCGTTCCTCGAGGATGCCGCGTACGCGCGCGATCAGGCGATGAGTCTCATGAAGAAGCTCCCGCCAGACGAGCGAATCGCGTTGTACGTGATCGCGCGCAAGGAAGGCCTTGCTCTGCTGCAGGACTACACCACCGACCGGGCGTTGCTGACCCGAAGCCTGAAAAACTACGCGCCGCGGGGTTTATCGCCTTCCCCGCCGCCACCGCCGACCACGGCGATCAGGGACGGCCAGAATGCCGGGCCCGGTGCGGGCACTGCCGCGGCCGTCGCTGCATTCTCGACTGCCGGAGGCGACCAGCCGCGGCCACCGGGCCTGCCACCTGGCCGCACTGGGCTGGAAGAGAAACTCGTGGCGTGGTACGAGAATTCCCGGTCCGCCCGGCTGTCGTTGCAGGCGTTCGCAGAACAACTCGCGCTCGTGCCCGGGCGCAAGAGCGTCTATTGGGTGACACAGGCTTTCCCTTCGTGGGTGATGAAGGAAAAGGGCATGGGGTCACCACCCGCCATGGAGAAGCCAGCCTGGGACAAGACGATCACGGCATTAAACGAGGCCAACGTAGCCGTCAATACCGTCGATTCGCGCGGCAATTTTCGGGGTGGCAATCCGAACGGAGGCACACTCGACACCATGCAGGAGGTCGCCGACCGGACCGGCGGGAAAGCTTACTTCAGGCGCAACGATCTGGACGCGGCGATGGCGGAAGGAATCGAGGCATCGCGCACCACATATACTCTCGGATTCTATTTGGCCGACAATGAACGCGACGACAAATTCCATGTTCTCAAAGTGCAGTGCGATCGCCCCGGAGTTCACTTGTTCTACAGGCAGGGCTACTATGCCGGAAACGCCGGGGCTCTGGCCCCGCACGACAAAACGAGCACGGGCGATCTCGAATCGTCGCTGTTGAGCCAGGTTAATTCAACCGGCGTCGGGATTACAGCCCGTCTCGATGCGACTTCGGGCGCTCCGGGCGGCAAAGTGGACATTCGGCTCAACCTGGACCCCGCTACGCTGTCGCTGAGAGAAAGGCCAGGGGGATGGACCGGCAAGATCGAAGAAACGCTGGTGGAACAAAACGCAAGCGGCAATACGCTATCGAAGCTGTCCGACGTTAAGGAATTCGAGATCACTACGGCCAATCGCGCGAAGTTCGATAGCCAGGGCATTGCCTGGCCGCTCTCCATTCCGCTGGCGCCGGGCGCGACAAAGATCACACTTGTCGTTCGCGATTCGGAAACCGGACACGTCGGATCACTGATCGTTCCGTTGAAATGAAAGAGAGGGCGACGCCATGAAGGAGTTTGCGGCTGAAGTTCGGGTTGAAACCCGAGATGCAGCCACGGCCGCTGTCGGTGCCACGAAGCGGTCTCAATACTTCCCGGGCGTCTCGGACGCGCCGAGCCTGCGCGCCCAGATGTTGCGGAATCGCACCGCGGACTTGTGATTCTGCAGCACGATGGCGTCTTCGGCAGGTTGCGCAAGGTATTTCGCCGCCGCGCGATACACCGTCGGCCCCAGCAGTTCCGTGTGGTTCTGCACCAGAACGCCATTCAGCAGCACCGTGTTGTACGCGGGCCTCAAAACCTTGTCGCCATCCATCCGCGGCGCTTCGAAGAAGATATCGAATGCCTGCCACTCGCCCGGCTTGCGCCCGGCAAATGCGAGCGGTGGCCACTGGCCGTAGATCGCGCCGATCTGGCCATCGGCGTAGATCGGATTCTCCCACTCGTCGAAAATCTGCACTTCGTAGCGGCCCTGCAGGAAGACGCCGCTGTTGCCGCGATCCACGCGGCTGCCTTCGGTCGTAGTCGGCAGAGCGAATTCGACATGCACCTGCACGTCGCCGAACTTCTCTTTCGTGGCAAGATCGCCGGTGCCGGGAACGATCTCCATGTAGCCGTTTTCCACTTTCCAGGCGGGCGGTCCGGGTCGGATCGTCACGCCGGTCGGCATAGTCTGCGTGGCGGGCAGCCAGTGCGAGAGGTCTTTACCGTCGAAGAGGATAATGGCGTCGGAGGGCGGGCTGGCTATGCTCACGCCCGGCGTCACCACAGGCGGATGCGGACGCGCCGGATCGTGAACATGCCACTGCTGGCCTGGAACAAGCGGCGTATCGGTGTAGCCTGGAACGCCATTCGCGCGCGGCGGCGCGGTTTGCCCGAAGGCCGTTGCCGCGAACGCAGCCGGCAGCAGCCCGACAGTGATCGTTTTCAGCACAGAACCGGAGCTACTTCTTTTCGGGTGTGTCGTATGCGCCCAGCTTGCGCGCCCAGATGTACTTGTAGCGCACGAGCGTGTTGTGATTCTGGAGCAGCAGCACGTCTTCGTCCGGCTGCGGATAATACTTCGCCGCCGCGCGATGCACCGTCGGCCCGAGCAGTTCCTTGTGGACATGCATCAGAACGCCATTCAGGAACACCGTGACGTACGCTGGCTTGACCACCGTCTCGCCGTTCATCTTCGGAGCTTCGAAAACGATGTCGTAGGTCTGCCACTCGCCTGGCTTCTTCGAGGGGTTCGCCAGTGGCGGCCATTGCCCGTAAATCGCGCCGATCTGGCCGTCCGCGTAAGTCGGATTGTTCCAGCCATCGAGCACCTGGGTTTCGTAGCGGCCCTGCATGAAGATGCCGCTGTTACCGCGATTCTGGCTGTTGCCGCGGATCTCCGCCGGCTCTGCGAACACCACATGCAACTGCACGTCGCCGAATTTTTCCTTTGTTGCGATATCGCCGGAACCCAGCACGACTTCCATGTAGCCGTTTTCGACTTTCCACCCTGGAGGGCCGGGCTTTATCACCGGTCCGCTCGGCATCACCTGCTGCGCGGGTTGCCAATGCGAGAGATCCTTGCCGTCGAACAATACGATCGCGTCGGAAGGCGCGTCGCCGAGGTTTTCGCCCGGCGTCACCACCGGCGGATGCGGCCGCGCCGGATCGTGCACGTGCCATTGCTGTCCGGGAACCAGCGGCGTGTCGGTGTATCCGAGATCGTTATTCACCGCGGGACCCCGACCCGAGCCGCCGCGACCGCCGCGTCCCGATCCACCGCGGCCGCCGGGATTCTGTGCCGATGCCGTGATCGCGATGGCTGCCAGCACCGCCGCTCCAACCACGAGCAAACTCAAATTCGTCTTACGCAACATTGTTATTCCTCTGGTGACGGCGCGTGAATCGCGCGTCTCGCCCATTCTATAACAATGTGGGTTCGGCCCGATGTGATTTACGCCGTTTGATTCTTCTGCCAGACTGCCTTGCCGATAAAGAACGGCCCCATATGTTCCATCAGGCTCGACGTCTGCCTTGTCTTGCGCATCGCCTGTACGCACGCGGAAAGCGGATAGAGCTCCTTGCCGACCAGTCCGATCACGAAATCGTTATCGTTCTTATCCATGCCGAAGCATGCCAGACGCACATCCATCGCAAGGCCCGCTTCGCCAAAGCTGTGTCCGATCTTGCCGTGTTCACGCAGAATGGACATCTGCTCGTCCTGGGGCAACGCATTGAACTCACCCTTGCGGCGCAGCGGGTACCAGACGTGCCAGAGCCATGCCGGATCGGTCACGGCGCGTGGAGATCGTTCGAGCAGCCATTCTTCAAGGTTCGGTTCGTAACCGAGCGAATAGGTCCGCCCCATCATTGTGTATTCGGGCTTGAGCGACAGGCCTGAGAACGCTCCCGTATCTCGAAACCCTCGGGAGAACAGCGGCCGGACTTTCGAGACGAAGAACTCGGGGTCCTCGCTCCACGTCAATAGTCCAACTCCGTTCGGGTCGTTCGCATCTTCGTAGAGGACACCGTTCAGGCCGGATTTATCCAGCGAAGCTTTCAGGGTCGGCGTGTCGCCCCCGGAAATGCCTGATCCGCCAAACGCAAGGAACTGCATAAAGAGGCGGCGGTCGGAAGTCTGCTGGACTCCGCCGCGCATGCCGCCTTTTTCTCTGATATCGACTTGGTCCACGAGACTATCGTGGCACATCGGTGGCCGTTACATCCGGGTGGCGCAGGCTTCAGCCTGTGAGGTCGAGCAAAGCTCGACTTTCTGGCCCGCACCCCTGCCCGTGTCAGATCACCCCTGGAGTGCACCCTCGCGTTAGTTTCCGAACTTCATGCCGCCGCGCTGCCGCCCCTCCACTCAAAGCTTCGTGACGATGAACGGCGTGGTCGTCGGTTGCGGCGATCCACCCTCGGGTTCCACGGTAACCGCAACTACCGCCGCATTCGCGGTCGCGCCCTGGTACACATAAACCGCGCTCGAACCATTCGCGACCGTCTCAGCGTGGAAAGTTCCCGCAGGCACCGGATTTCCCGCCGCGGGAATCAGCCACAACTCGAACGTCCGGTTCGCTTCCAGCTTCGGCAGGTGCGCCGCGATCAGAACCACGCCTCCCGGACTAACGAATACTCGTCCTCGCGCAGCAGGATCGCCGAACGTCACATCTTTCGCCATTGGATCGTTGAGGATCGATAGCGCCTGTTCCAGTTTGGAAACGTTTGGAGCCGGAGCTTTCTCCCGACCTGGAATCGCGACGGACACGAGCGCAATGGCGAGCAGCGCCGATACCGCCCACGGCAGGAACGCAAACGCGCGATTCGGTTCGGGCGATACCATCGCCACAATGCGCCGCCGCAGACGTTTCGGTGGTACCGCTTCCGTGACCGCGCCGGACATTGCGGCCGCGGTCGCCATCGCGCTTCTGACTCCCGCGACGCACTCGGAGCATTCGCGCGCCAGGTGCGCCGCGATTTCCGACCGTTCCGGATCTTCGGCGATGCCGAGCGCCCAGGCGCCGTACTCGCCACGCAATTCCTCGCAGTTCATGCAGCCACCGCCTGTCCCAACTCCTGGCGCAGTATCGTCAACGCCGCCCTCACCCAGGTCTTGATGGTGCCGAGCGGCTGGCCCATGCGCGTCGCCATCTCCGTTTGCGAGAGGCCCTCGTAGTAGGCGAGCTCAATCACCTTCCTTTGATTCGGGTTCAGTTTCACGATCGCCGCCCGGATCACGCGCGCGTGATCGGTGTTCTGTACCTCGCGCTCCATGTCGACAAAAAGCGATGGATGTTCCCGCACGTCCAGCTCAAATGCGTTGCGATCAATGCGCGAAGCGGATGAGCGCACATGATCGATCGCGCGATTGCGGGCGATGGCCAGCAGCCATGGCCCAAGCGCGCCGCGTCCCGGTTCGAAAGCCTGAATGCGATTCCATACGCGGAGGAAAGTTTCCTGAACCAGGTCTTCGGCCATGGAAGAATCCCGCACGATCGCGAGGACAACCGAGTACGCGAGCCTGCCAAAGCGGTCGTACAGATCCTTCATCGCATCGGGGTCGCGGCGTTGCAGACGGCGCGCGAGATCTTCATCGTGCTGTCCGCTGAGCTCTAGAGCAAGTATCAGACCGGGAAAGCCTGCGCCCGGAAAAAAAAATCCTGGAAGCATCATTCGACAGAGAGTCCTTCGGCGGAATCCACTTCGACGAGGATAGCGCGAATCCGGCGCGAAGTGGTAGAGGTTGCGTTGAGAGCCAATGTTTACGGGCATGAAAACGCTCGCCGCGGCACTCGCTGGTTTTCGCTCCACACTGTTTGATACGTCCTGTCGCGCCGAACGGATGGCGCGATCGGGCGTTTCGGAATCCCGAATCGGTTCTCGCGATGACGCAAGCTTCATTTTTCGCTTGACTTTTTCTTCCAGTAACTCTATATATAAATCACGCTGCGATTTTTTTGAGATCGCAAATTTCGATAGGAGAATCTAACGATGAAGAACGCAACCAAGAAGAAAGCTGCACCGAAGAAGGCCGCCGCAAAGAAAAAGAAGTAGTCGCGGCGTCCGCAAGGACGTAAACAAACACTGATCAACTTCAAGGCCCCGGCAACGGGGCCTTTTTGTTTTTGGCGCAGGCGAACGCCACGATTGAATGAAGAAATGTGCGGGTACGGAAGTCGCCCTCGGAGAGCCCGGTGCTATCCCCCTTGCAGCGTAATGGAGTTCGCTGCGCCGCGCAACGCGTTTCCTTCTCTCGCGGTCGTTTGCCGCCCGCTGTTGTTACTCCTCCCGCTGCCTCGCGCTTGCGGCGCGAATTGCGCTTTCGCTGAAGCAACACTCAGCCCCGCGCGACTGGTCTTACAGTTCGAGCGTCCGTCATGAGGCTTTCGGAGCGACGGCGTTCGCGTCGGCCGCCAGCCGTGATAACATTCCGGGTTCGCCGGGAGGCAGGCATTCGCTGGCCGCGCGTTGAATGTGCCAGCGGATGGGCGCCACAAGCCCTGGTGCGGGTTCGCTCTTAATGCGTACAACCCTATCGACACGGCAACACTTGACGGTGCCGGTCAAGAAGCGCAACTTGCCGGCTTCTACAGGGCATCGGCACGACAGCCCTCGTTTATCGATAGAATTCTTAGGTGATTCGAATGCCGAAACAACGAAAGACGCGGACGGTTCTGTTCGCGTCCGCCTTCTTCTCCGCGGTGGCAGGCCTCAGTGTCTGGCAACTCACGGCACAAGCGCCACCCCAGTCTGCGCCCGCCACAGTAAGCGCCGCGCTCGCGCAGGCAACAGCGCCTTTCTTCACAAAGAACTGCCAGGGCTGCCACAACACCGCGTTTACATCCGGAGATCTGGACATCCAGAAACTGCTGGCCGATCCCGACTCGCTTTCGAAGCGCCGCGAATCCTGGGAAGACATCGCTTACAAGATCAGGGCGGGAGAAATGCCGCCGAAGGGATTGCCCCAGCCTCCCTCTAAAGACGATTTGGACGCGACGCTCGAAACGATCAGCCGGGCGCTCGCCGCGAATCCCGCCGCGCCCGTCCCCGTCCACGTGATTCAGCCGATGGCTCCCGCTGTCGACGAATGGACTACCTTCGGCTACGATCCGCAGCGCACTAACTGGGCGCGCGGCGAAACCAAAATTACAAAACAAACCGCCTGGCAGCTTGCGCTGAAATGGAAACTCCAGACGGATTCGGTACCGAATCCGATCGACCGTTATTCGACATTGACCGCGCCGATCGTTGTCCCCGGCGTGCAAACGCGGGACGGCGTTAAGACGCTCTTGTTCGTAGGCAGCTTCGACAACACGATCTACGCGATCGACGCCGATGCGGGCAAGATTCTGTGGACTCGAAAGTTTCCGGACAACGTTCCGCCGAAGGTCGCGGCCACCGTGAACTGCCCCAACAACATGAACGCGACTCCCACCGTCGATAAGAGCACGGGAATCCTGTACTTCCTGCCGAACGATGGCAAACTACGCGGCGTGAGTCTGGCCGAAGGCGAAGACCGCTTCCCCGCCACCGGCATCGTTCCTCCGTACACGCGCAATTTCAGCCTGAACATGTATGAAGACAGAATCTTCGCGTCCACGACGCGCGGCTGCCAGAACGAAGTCTCCGAAATCGTCGGCATCGATGTCGCGAGTCCGGAACACACCGTAACGCACTTCTATACCAGTCATGGAAAAGGTTCCGGACCGTGGGGCCGGGGCGGAATCGTCGTCACGCCGTTTGGCGTCGTCGCTCAAACGGCCGATGGAGCTTACGATCCGGCTGCCGGCCGGTGGGGCAGTTCCGTCGTCGGCCTGAACAAATTTGGCCGCGTCACCGACTCCTTTACTCCCCTCAATGAGCCGGTGATCAACGCCAGAGATTTCGATCTCGGCTCCAGCAGCCCCGTCGTGTTCCCTTACGATGACCGAACGCTCGTAGCCGTAAGCGCGAAAGAGGGAGTCATCTATCTCCTCGACGCGAAGAGCCTCGGCGGGAAGGACCACCGCACTCCGCTCTACACCTCGCCGCGCTGGTCCAACGACGCCTTACTGTTCTCGCTGAACGGCATGTGGAGCGTCATGTCGACATGGCAGGACGCGCAGGGCAGGCGTTGGCTCCTCGCGCCGTTCTACGGCCCGCAGGCGAAGGCCACGGCGGGACTTTTCCCGAAGAATCATGGCCCCACGGTGAATGGACAGCTCATGGCTTTCACCGTGGAAGGTACCGGAGCGCATCCCACGCTGGTGCCGCGATGGGTCTCGGCCGATCTCGATCTTCCGGGCATTGCCGTAGTCGCCAACGATGGCAGCGATGGCGTCATTCTCATCGTTGCCAACGGCGACCGAGGCTCCACGCTGCTTCCGGGCGGACGGGGCAGAGGGGCCGTCGGCAGTGAGGACGGCGCCTCTCCACTGGCCATGGGCGCCGGCGGCGGCTCTGGTCGTGCTTCCGCCTTAGGAGCTTCAGGCGGGGGTCGCGGGGGTCGCGGTCCCGGGAACCCTCTGTTGAGTGCCGGCGCGACCCGGACTTACAGCGTCTATGAAGTGGATCCCTCCCAGCCGGGATTTGAAAGAGATGCGGCGTGGCGCGATTCGCAGATGAGGCCGTTCGACCAGGGTGGTCAAAGAGCCGGTACGCGTTACTCGGGCGGTCGCGACACAACACACGCGATCCTTTACGCGCTCGATCCCGAGACCGGCGACGAGATCTATTCGAGCGGCGACGCCATCGATAGCTGGAACCACTACGGCGAAATCGCCGTGGTGAACGGCAACGTTTACATGACTTCGTATGATGCGCGGGTCTTCGCGTTCGGTCTGAAGAAGTAATTCGGGCTTGAGGGCTGGATGCAGTCGCTGCAGGCGGAGGTTGAACCGTTTGGCATCGATACCATCACGGTGAATCAGGGATTCTTCCGAACGGAGCTTCTCTCTGAGGAATCAACGAATTTCGCAGAGCGGACCGTGGAGGATTACAGCGATCGCCGCGTGAGGCAGATGGAATTCCGGAAAGGCTACAACGGTCGGCAGTCCGGCGACCCCGCTAGACTCGCACGGACTTTGATTACACTTTCCAGTCGGGACAAGCCGCCGCGTCGTTTCATAGCAGATGCAGATCCTGTTGAAACAGCAGAAAAGGTGGCCGCTACGCTTCAGCAGCAGGCCGATGCGTACCGTGAGTTGTGCTCCTTCCTCGCATGGAACAACGCGTAGTCGCGGTGTCATTCTATTCAAATCGTTGCGCAAAGGACCGTTACGCAACACATTTGTCGCTCACGTGGTTCAGGCCCGAAGCGCCCCGATAGCTGTGGCGACGCCGACCGTGCGCAAATTCGTCGCAGCCTCATTCACGTCGCCGCCGGCAACCGCCAGCCCCTCTTCCGTTCCGGCGGCGGGCATCTCGATGCTGAATCTCGCGCCGCTCGGTTTATTGTCTTCGACGCGAATACTGGCGTTGTGTTCTGTCAGAATGTGACTGACGATCGCCAGCCCCAGGCCCGTTCCGCGCCCTTTCGTCGAAAAATAGGGCAGGAATAGCTTTTCTTTTTCGTCCGCCGTTACGCCGCAGCCGGAATCGGCGAACACGATTTCCACCGAGTCCACAAGTCCGGGCCTCGTTTGCACCAACAGGCTTTTAACCGGCGACTCCTGCATCGCCTCCGCCGCATTGTCTATGAGATTGACGACCACGCGTTTCAGTTGTTCGGGATCGGCCATCACTGGCGGCAATCCGGCAGCGAGGTCGATGGTCAGTTCGACATTTTCGAGCCGCCCTTCGAATACACTGATGCCGCCGGCTACGACTTCGTTCAGATCGCACAGGATAAGCTGGGCGGCGGGAAGCCGGGAGAATTGCGAGAACTCGTCGACCAGCCTTTTTACTGAAGCGGTCTCGTCGAGAATCGTCCCCGCGCACTCCCGCAGCACTCTGTCGACGCCGACCGGAAGAGCGGCCCGATTCGCCTGGCGTACGATGCGCTCGGCCGATAGTGTAATCGGCGTCAGCGGATTGCGGATTTCGTGAGCCACGCGCCGGGCCACCTCGCTCCATGCGGCCACTTTTTGCGCGCGCAGGAGGTCGCTCGTGTCTTCCACCACGACGACGAAACCGGCATTCCGGCCGCCTTCAATCGCGGCCACGGTGATCGCGAGGTGCAGCGTCTTCGAGGGCGTGCGGAGATCGAACTGGCGGCCGGACAGGCCGGTGCGCCTGGCGCGGTTCATCAGGTAGCGAATCTCCGCGGCATCTTCCGGCGGAAAAAGGTCGTCGAGCCGCGAAGCGCGCCGCGCCTCCGGCAGCATCTGCGTCAGAGCCTTGTTCACGCGCTGGATGACGCCGCCGGAATCCACCGAGATGACGCCGGTCGGAATGCTCTCAAGGATGGCCTCGGTGAATCGCCGCCGGGATTCCAGCTCGGAACGATTGGCCTCCAGGTCGGCAGTCATGCGGTTGAAGCCGCTGACGAGGACCGCCAGTTCATCGACCCCGGTAGCCATGACCCGATGGCCGAGATTGCCGCGGCTGACCTCGCCCACCGCCTGAAGCAGCGCCGTGATCGGGTTGCTGATCTGCCGCGCGAGGTACTGCGCGAGCCAAGTGGAAACAAACAGAACGAACAGAGCGACCAGAACCATTACCTGGACGAGAGTGTTCTTGACGCGTTTCTGGTCGGCGCTCAGCTTCAAATAGTCCCGTTGGTGATTCCGGATTTCTTCCTGCCCGGCGATCACGTCCGCCGGCAGGCGCACGGCGGCCCACACCGAGCCGATCTCGGCGCCGCCTCTGCGGACAGGCGCCATCGCAATGCCAGTGGTGGTGGCCGGCATCTTTCCGAAGCTGGCGACGGGGGCCATTGTGCCGACGGGGAGGATGCGGGCGGCAAGAAGGCCATTCTCTTTGCAGAAAGCCGACAGCCAATCCGTCGCCGTGGCCGAACCATCCAGCAGGGCGGCGGTTTCCGGAGACTGGGCGATAAGTTGAGCCTCGGCCAGAGCGTGGAGTCCCATCTGGTCGTTGAGAGCCTTTTCGGTCGCGGTGTAATCGTTCACAATGTGATCGGCGGGAGCGGTGAACCATTTGGTCAGCGTGTTGTTCAGCACGTAGTAGTTGAACAGGACCATGCAAAAAACCGGTAACGCGCTCAACGCCAGCGCGCCGGTCACGAGCAGCGTCCGGATGCGCGAACCCGCTCCGCCGGTTTGCCGCGCGATCCACAGCTTGATCGTGAGGCGGATGAACCAGTAGCCCAGCCCCAGCATCAGCAGGAAAATCAGAATTGAGAGAGCGAAGAAGACGAAAGTCTGCTCCGGGTCTTCGGGCCTTGGGAAGGAGCCGCGGTTGAACGAACCCTGCCACAGGACCAGAGTCGCCGACACGACCAGCAGGATTGCCGCCAAGCCTATGAATATTCGCTTCAACATCGGTTGTTCTTAGTTTACGCGAATGTGGCGTGACTTGGCGTAACGGATGGCGCATCCTTTACAGGAAGGCAACGGGCGCCGTTAAGCTCCTGTTGCACGCCAATAGACATGGAGCTTGTTTCTGACAAGGCTGGATCGAGCCGGATGATCTACTCCTTCGGCAGATAAACGTACTTGGACACTTCGTCATAGATTTCCCGATAGAGCGCCAATGGAGAATTCACCGATTGAAAGACCTGGACAATTCTGTTCGGTTTGCGTAGAGTCCGTCCGAAGTACCAATTCTTCCAGACGAGGTGCTGGCGCGCCGGATGGTTCCTTTGGGCAATGACTTCGTCGAGAAATCCCGGAACCAAGGTCCGACGCATCCTGGGCGGCCTGCCCTCCGCCTCAACGACTTGGTTCATATCCATCGGCGATCCGCTCGGACTCCTCCGGGACTGCGCGGGAAACAGTATCGCCGAATCTCCCAGACCGCTTGATCCAGCTTCGGCACCTCTAATCGAGGCCTTCAACCGCATAGGGGTAGGTCAAATACCGGTCCGACCCGTAAATCTCAATGTAGCAATGAAGTTGCGGATCTCGGTTGCGAGCCGAAGCGGAAATGTCGCCTCGAGCTTCAGAAGGAGCTTCGCAACTGAGTGAGTCGGCTCTCGCGACTTCACTCGGCGCAGCAGCAGGATACATTTGATGTATTTTTCAATCGCCTGCTGGCGTGCCCAGAACGCTTGTTGTATCAAGTTCCCACGGTAGGCCATCCGCGCCGCGATGTAATCTCCGTCGGCGGTATCGCGGAAGCATCGCAGGGCGAAGTTGTTCAGGTGCGCGTCGTGGAGCTCGGGTGACATGACATGGTTTGAAAGAGGATTGCAGACCCGGCGCCATCCCTGCTGCACCTGATCGAGACACATACAGATACCTGGCTACCCGGCCACGCGACCGCGGCAAGTCCTCGGTTACGGCAAACCCAGCGCGACCAGCGTCGCAGGCACACCCTGCGCCCCGACCGCCACCACGATGTACTGCTTGCCCCTGACCATGTAAGTCATCGGAATACCGGTCGTCATCGCGGGCAAGGCCATCTCGTGGATCAGTTTGCCGGTCTTCTTGTCGTACGCGCGGAACATATTGCCTCCCATGCCCGGAGGGCCGCTCCACAGGTTGTTGCCGTCCGACCCAAACAGCAGCGTTTTCGTCACCATCAGCAACGCGCGCGACGGGTGTCCCGTATTGCTGAGGTCGATCCCCTTCAGAGCCGGATTATTTTTAATGAAATCGGGCGGCTCGCCGTTTGCAATCGTCCATGCGATCTCGCCCTTATTCAGGTCCACCGCCGTGATTCGCCCCCATGGTGGTTTCACCAAAGGCAAACCCTGGGGGCCATTGTCCGCCCTGGCTCCGCGTCCCGAGATAACCGCCGGAAGTTCCTCGCCGATGGCGATGGGGCGTCCGCGTGCCGGGCCGCCACCGCTGCCACCGATATAACCCATGTCGGACCGGCTCGGATCGGCCTTCGACAGCGCGAGAAACTCGGCGCTGGTGATCGAGGCAACGTACATCATGCCCGTCTCGGGGTCGGCCGCGCCGCCAGGCCAATTCGCGCCCCCCAGGTGCGTCGGCAGCAGAAACAGGGCTTTCTTTCCGCCGGAATCGGCCACGATGGGCGGCGAGTAGAGCGGCCCCATTTTATACTGCGCCGCGATCTTCATCGCTTCTTCCTTCAACGCGGGTGTGAAGTCGATCAGAACATCGGGCGAGCTTCCCTGGCGGTCGAAGGCCGGCGGCTTGGTGGGAATCGGCTGCGTCGGCGAGGTTCTTTCACCAGGCACGTCGGATTGCGGCACTGGCCGCTCAATAATCGGCCAGACCGGCTTGCCCGTCACGCGGTCGAAAACGTAGGTGTACGCCTGCTTCGTGTTCTGCGCCACGGCCTTAATTTTGCGGCCGTCGACCGTGATGTCGATCAGCAGCGGTGCGGTTGTAATGTCCCAATCCCAGATGTCGTGATGCACCAGCTGGTAGTACCAGACCATCTTGCCCGTCCGGGCTTCCATGCATACCAGACTGTCGGAATAAAGGTTGTTGCCGAGGCGCGTGCCGCCGTAAAAATCGCCCGTCGGCATTTCGACTGGGATATAGACGTATCCGAGCTCTTCATCCGCGCTCAGCGGCGCCCATGCGCCGGTGTTCCCCGTATACTTCCACGATCCGTTCTCCCAGGTTTCATTGCCTGGCTCGCCTGGTTGCGCGATGGTATGGAATGTCCAGAGCTTCTTGCCAGTTCGCACGTCGAAGCCGCGAACATAGCCGGGAACGTTTTCCTTCGATGGCGGAGCCGTGCCGGCCAGCAGCGCCGCGCCCACCACAACGGTGTCGCGAACTACTATCGCGGGTGAACTGGCGCCAATAACACCAGCCTTCACGACGTCGCGATCCAGGCCCTGCGTCAGATCGACGATGCCATTGGTTCCGAAGGCGGGAATCGGACGGCCGGTTTTGGCGTCCAGCGCGATCAACTGATAGCCGGGTGAGATCAGCAGGATGCGTTCGTCGCCCTTGCCGTCCGACCAGTACGCCAAGCCACGGTTGTTCGTCCGCGCTACCAGGTTGCCACGCGCGCCCTCATCGAGCCGGTACATCCAAAGCGTTTCGCCGGTTGCGGCATCCACGGCGACCGCATCCCTTCGTGTGCCGGCCGTGAAATAAAGAACGCCGCCGATCATCAGCGGGGTCACTTCCCAGTTGTGGTCGGGTAGCTTGCCG
Source organism: Bryobacterales bacterium (assembly GCA_003136575.1). Taxonomy (GTDB): domain Bacteria; phylum Acidobacteriota; class Terriglobia; order Bryobacterales; family Bryobacteraceae; genus BOG-234. The sequence continues at coordinate 43,985 of PLEX01000197.1, forward strand.
AAGTTGTCCGCGCGCCACTGCCACTTGATCTCCAGGTTTTTTACGTTCGCCGCGTTGATCTGGTCGAGAGGCGAGTACTTGGTAGTGCCGGAATCGCCCCCGTAGTAGCGCCACTCGCCGTTGACCGCTCCCTGCTGCGCGGGAAAAGGCGGGGCGCAAAGCAGGGTGCATAAGATCGGCGGCAGCAAACGACGCAGAATTTGTGTTGACATTTCCCTCTCCAGTGAGTGGTCCAACAACAGGTTGTATCACATGCGGTCTGAATGCGACACACAGGATCGGGGTGTCCGGACCGGCGCCTGGCTCCGGATATCCGTGGGCCCCACCCGCTCAAACACATACCCAGGAGGCATTGCCCATCCCTCCAGCCTGCGGAGGAGGGTGCGTGCACGCTCCAGAAACAGCCGGGCACCGAAAAAAGGTATCATCTTCATAAATGCGCACCAGACACTTCCCGCCCCGCATCCTCGCCAGCCGCAATGAAAAACATAGCCCGCGCCGCGCGCTCGCCGGAACAATGGCCCTCGCCGCGGCCGTAGTCGGCCTTGCCATCGCCACTGCCGACTACACGAGGCTCGACGCCCAAAACCGCATGTCCTTCTCACGTGTCGCGCAGGACAACGGCCACGTGGCGCTCGGCCTCGCCCTCCGCAAGCTCGCCGTGTCCGCCACGTTCCTCCAGGCGCCGGCCCACCCCGACGACGAAACCAACGCCCTGTTCGCTTACTTCGGATTCGGCCTGGGATATCGCGTCATCGATCTCCAGAACAACCGCGGCGATGGCGGGCAGAACGAAATCGGCCCCGAACTCTTCCGCGATATCGCGGTGCTCCGCACCTCCGAACTCCTCGCCGCGCACGGCATTGATGGCGCGGAGCAGTATTTCACCCGCGCCATCGACTACGGCTATTCGTTCGACCCCGAGGAAGTGATCGGCAAGTGGGGCCGCAAGGAAATCGTCGGCGATTACGTACGCCTGCTCCGCACTCTTCGTCCCGACGTGACGGTAACCATGAATATTCAGGGCAGCGGCGGCGACCGCGCCCATGAAGCGACAACGGTTCTTTTCCGAGAAGCGTTCCGCGCCGCCGGCGATCCCGCCATGTACCCCGAACAGTTGCAGGAAGGCCTGCGTCCATGGCAGCCGAAAAAGCTCTACTTCCCCGGTGGCAGAGGAGCGATCGGCGCGGGCGGCCGAGGTCCGGCCGGCGCGTCGGGCGCGCCTAATCCCGGTGCAGCGCAAGCCGCCGGACGGGGTGCAAACGGCGGTGGACGCGGTCGCGGCGCCGCTGGCGCATCGGGCGGCCTTGCCGCCGCTGGACGCGGTGGACGTGGCGGAGCGCAGGGTGCCTCCGGCGCACCAGCGGGTTCCCCACTCACGCCCGTCGCCACGCAGCAATACGACGCGCTGTTGGGCCGCAGCTACGGCGATATCGGCTCCGACGCCCGCAGCTATCACAAGTGCCAGGGCACCAGCGGACTGCCTCCGCTCCCCGGCGGCGCCGGTGGACGCGGTGGCGGAGGCCCGGGCGGCGGTGGTGGTTACGCCCTGATGGATACTACGATTCCCGGCCAGATGGGCAAGTCCGAAGCGTCGCTTTTCGATGGCATCGATACCAGCCTGACAGCGCTCTCGCAATATGCCGGGCCCAATCCGCCGTCAGCCTTGGCCAACGCTCTGTCGGCCATCCTTAATGACGCGAAGCAGGCGCAAAAACTCTTCGCCGAAGGGAACGATGGCGGAACCGCCGCCCCCGTCGAGGCCGGCCTCGCCGCTGTTCGCGCCCTCCGCGCCCAGTTGCCATCGATGGGGCTCAGCGACTCCGCTCGCTACGAGATCGATTTCCGCCTGAACCTGAAGGAACGCGATTATGAGGACGCCGTCCTCGCCGCGCACGATATCGTATTCGACGCAGTGGCCGATGACGGCCTTGTCGTAGCCGGACAGCCCGTTCGGCTTTCGCTTGTGGCACTCAATCGGGGGGCATCCGATATCAACGTGACCGGCGTCACGATCGCGGGTTTCGACGGACCCGTCGCCTGCGCCGCCGGATCGGCGAAGAAAGACGCCGTGTACACGTGTACCTCCAACGCGCACATCCCGAAGGACGCGAAACCCACGACACCATACTTCCACGACAACTACTGGAAGCACCCCGAAAACGCCGCCATCCAGATCTTCGACCCCGGCGTTCCCTTCGGTGTTCCCTTCGCCCCTTCGCCGTTCCGCGTCACGTTCCATCTCAAGTTCGGCAACGAGGAAGTTACAAAGGAACTGCCTGTTGAATATCGCTACGTAAAGGACATTTACTTCGGCGACAAACGCATGGAGCTGAACGTGGTGCCGGCGTTCTCGGTGCGCGTCGATCCGGGACTTGCGGTGATCCCCGCGCCGACCACGGCTGCGAAACCGGCCGCACGCGAACTGCACGTCACGGTGACGAACGGCACCAAAACCGCGGCGCAGGCGACCGTGTCGCTCGATCTGCCCGTCGGATGGAAAGCCACGCCGGCCAGCGTGCCGATCAACTTTGGGCATGAAGACGAAGCCCTGTCGGCTCGCTTTCAGGTTACCGCTCCTGTGACAGCCAAAGTCGGCCAGTATTTCCTGCACGCGGTCGTGACGTCGTCGGTCACCGGAGACGAGAAATTTACCACCGGTTACAAAGAAATCGAATACCCGCACGTGCAGCGCCGCCAGGTGATCGAGCCGGCTGAGACTTCCCTCAAAGTTGTGGACGTGAAGGTAACTCCCGGCATAAGGGTCGGCTACATCGTCGGTGTGGGCGATCAGGTGCCTCCGGCGCTCGAACAACTCGGCGCAAAGGTTTCGTATATCGATGCCGACGAGATGGCTTTCGGCGATCTCTCGAAGCACGACGTTATCGTCACCGGCGTCCGCGCCTATGAACGCCGCGCCGATCTCCGCGCGTACAACCGGCGGCTGCTGGATTACGTCGAGCGCGGCGGCACGGCCATCGTTCAGTACAACAAGATGGAGTTCAACCAGGCCGATTACGGCCCATATCCGGCGAAGGTCAGCAACAATCGAATTACCGACGAAACAGCGCCGGTGAAGCTGTTGGCGCCGGCCGACCAGGTTTTCAATTTCCCGAATAGGATCGGCCCCGTGACATGGGCGAACTGGACGCAGGAGCGCGGACTCTACTTCCTGGGCGACAAGGACGCGAAATACATCGATCTGGTAGCGATGACGGATCCGTTCAAGGACAATCCGGGCGAGAAGCTGGGGTCGCTGGTTGAAGCGAAATTCGGCAAGGGCCGCTGGTTCTATCTCGGGCTCGGGTTATGGCGTCAGCTGCCCGCGGGGACGGACGGAGCGTACCAGTTGCTGGCAAACCTGATCAGCCCGGCGAGAACGGCATCTGGGCTACGGGGTGCAAAGCCGCCCACAGGAACCGCGCCCACGAAGTGAAGACGCCACGATGCCAGACTTAGGAACACTGATGGAAAATGGCCATGAGGCAAAAGGTAATCGGTTTACCAAGTACTTTCCCGTGCTCCTGGACGCGCTGCGATCAACCGACCCGACGCCGATGCGTCCGGCGGAAGCCCGTGCTTGGGTGAGGACCCGGATCGACGTGCCGGAAGCGGACTTGACACGGCTCATTAAGAAGGGCAAACAGACTATATTTGAAAATGATGTCCACTGGGCCCGTTTCTACCTCGCTAAGGCGGGCCTGATCGCTTCTCCCAAGCGCGGGTTTTGGGGGCTCACCAATCAGGGCCGCAACACGCACCTTTCAACAGATGAGACTTGGACACTCTACGTCCGGGTACGCGACGCAAATCGACCGGGCGCTACGACGAACGAAGAGGATCTACCAGCACCCGCGCTTGCGGACGAGGCAGTCAATAATACTTTGTATTGGTTTGTAGGGGACCGCTGGGGAGCGGATCGGGCTGAGCGCTTCTTGGCCGAGGGTCTCTGGGAGAACGGATACACAGACAGCCAGTCCCTGGACCTCGTCAGGCGTATGAGGCCGGACGACCGTATCGCAATCAAGGCGACCTTTTCGCAAGAACGCGGGCTTCCATTCGACGTCGGCGGAAAATCCGTATCCGTCATGCGGATAAAGGCGACTGGCATGGTTCTTGAAAACGTGAACGACGGAAGACAAATACGGGTCGCTTGGGATCCGCCCGCTGTCTCGCGTGACTGGTACTTCTACACTTATTTGGCCACCATTGTCGAAGCCGATTTCGAGGACGAATGTGGCCGCCGTTTGGTCGACTTCACGTTTGGTCATGAGCCACAGGATTACAAGTGGTTCCTTGAGCGTCCATATTGGGCCGAGAAGTACGGCCCCGCGGCGCCTGTGACGACTCCTCTCAACCCGCCAAGCGAACAAGAAACGGCAGAAGAAAGTGAGAACCCGGAAATTGAAATGGCTCCGGAATATACAGTCGATTCGATCGCCACCGAAGGCTGTTTCCTCGGCAGCGCGGAGCTTGACGATATCCTCACCAGGTGGAGATCCAAGAAGAACCTTGTGCTCCAGGGGGCTCCAGGTACCGGAAAGACGTGGCTGGCGAAGCGCCTGGGGTTTGCGCTGGTAGGATCAAACGACAGGGAGACCACCCAGTCCAGGCTGAGAGTCGTGCAGTTTCACCCCTCCCTATCCTACGAGGACTTTGTGCGCGGGTGGCGACCCGACGGCGACGGCCGGCTCAAATTGGTTGATGGAATTCTGATGCAGGCGATTGACGCCGCGGCCAGCGAACCTGATCGGCCGTTCGTACTGGTGATTGAGGAAATCAATCGTGGGAACCCCGCGCAGATATTCGGGGAGATGCTAACCCTGCTTGAAAACACTAAGCGCGACCGTTCCGAGGCTATCGAGCTCGCGTATCGAAGAATACCGGGCGAGCGTGTCCACGTACCAAAGAACCTCTATGTCATCGGAACGATGAACGTCGCGGACCGATCACTGGCGATTGTCGATCTGGCATTGCGTCGTCGTTTTGCTTTCGTGGATCTGGAACCAAGGTTGGGATCTGCCTGGCAGGTGTGGTCCTCCGAACGCGGGCTCGACGACACAATGCTGTCGCGGATTGAGGAACGAATCAGCGCGCTGAACGAGGAAATCGCATCAGCGGCTTCCCTGGGGCCTCAGTTTCGAATTGGCCACTCGTATGTAACGCCCAATGTCGACGAGGTGGTGCGCGACGGCCGAGCATGGTACCGGGCGAGAGTCGAAACTGAAATCGGGCCCCTCCTGGACGAATACTGGTACGACCAGCCGGACAAAGCCAAAGAGGAGCGTGACAAATTGCTGAAGGGGCTCGTCTGATGTCTGCTCACTTGCAGGCAGACCGTCGAATCGGTAGGATTCCGGTCCGAAATCTCTGGCTCCTGATGCTCTACGCGTCAGCCCTGGCGCGGACCGGTGCCATCGGCACGTTCCTTACCGACGATCAAATCGACGATTTGCCAGACCTGATCGCGCGCCTTCTGGCTGAATCCGTTGATCGCCGATTTCGCCGAAACCTCACTCGTGGCTATCGTCATCGCGAGAGCACTGTCTCGCGTGTTCGTGGCCGAATTGACTTTCTGACGACTGAAACGCGGATGCTCCTCTCGCGCGGTGAAGTGTTCTGCCGGTTCGAAGAACTTACGATGGACACCCCCCGCAACAGGCTCGTCCGCACGGCGCTTGAGAAAGTTGCACGGCTGATTCGGGACAAAGATCTTCTTCTCCGATGCCGCTCATTGGCATCCAGCCTTGCCCGCTGTGGCGTAAGCGGCGTGCGACCGACTCATGCCGACCTTGCAAGGGACCAGATTGGAAGGAACGATTCAGGCGACCGGAATATGGTCGCTCTTGCCGAACTGGCCTTCGATCTTGCGCTCCCGACCGAGGATCCGGGGACCCAAACCCTCGCTGCGCCAGCTAGAGAAGAAACCTGGGTCCGAAGGCTTTTTGAAAAGGCCGTCCTCGGCTTCGCCCAAACCGAATTGGAGCCACTTCAGTGGGGAGTTCGGGGAGGAGGGCATATCAACTGGCAGGTCTCATATGCATCGGAAGGGCTGACCGCGATACTCCCTCGTATGGTGACCGACATTGTGCTTGACGAACCAAACCGGGGTACGCGAGTGGTGATTGATACTAAATTTGCGTCCGTGCTTGAAAAAGGGCGTTTTGGTGACGCTGTGATAAAAAGTCAATATCTCTACCAAATGTACGCGTACATTCGATCCCAAGAAGGCCTGGATAGCCGTTGGGAAAAAGCCTCGGGCCTATTCATCCATCCGGCCATTGACGCCACTCTTCACGAGACCGTCGTCATACAGGGCCACGCAATCACCTTTGCGACGGTCGACCTCAGCAAGCCAGCTGCGGAGTTCCGGAGAGAGCTTCGCCTCGTTCTCCTCGGCGCTGCTATCCATTCCGATGGCGTCCGAACCTCACCTGTGGGAGATACTGTCCACCAATGAAACTCACTTTCCACGGCGCGGCCGGCGGCGTAACAGGATCGCAGCACAAGCTCGAATCGAGCGGCGCGACGGTCCTCCTCGATTGCGGCATGTTCCAGGGCCGCCGCAAAGAAGCCGAACAGAAGAACCGCGAGATGCCGTTCCCCGCCCGCTCCGTCGATGCCGTCGTGTTGTCTCACGCCCACATCGATCACAGCGGCCGCCTGCCGCTCCTCGTCCGGGAAGGCTTCCACGGGCCGATCTACACGACGCCCGCCACCATCGACCTCTGCGCCTCCATGCTCCGCGATACCGCCCATATCGCCGAAAGCGACGCCAGCTTCGTCAATCGCCACCATCCCGGCGAAGTACCCGTCGAGCCGCTCTACACCATGGCCGATGCGGACGCCACTATGCCGCTTTTCCGCCCGGTCGCATACCGCACGCCGACCGAAATCGCCGGTGGCCTCACGATGGAATCTTACGATGCGGGACACATCCTCGGGTCGTCCTCCATCCTGCTTACCGACGGCCAGACACGCCTCGGCTTCTCCGGCGACGTCGGGCGGCCGGGTCTTCCCATCATCCGCGATCCCGACCCGCTTCCGCCCGTCGACTACCTCATCATGGAAAGCACCTACGGCAGCCGCAAGCACCCGCAACAGGGCGAAGCGCTCGGCAGGCTCGAGAGTGTCGTCAAGCGGACCATCGGACGCGGCGGCAGGCTGATCGTCCCGGCCTTCGCAGTTGGCCGCACGCAACAAATCGTCCTCCTGCTGCATCAGTTGATGGACGAAAAGCGCATTCCCGCGGTCCCCATGTTTGTGGATAGCCCGCTGGCTGTCGATGTGACGAAGACCTTCCGCGCTCACCCGGAATGTTTCGACGCGGAAACGGCAAAGTACCTCGCGGAGGGCGAGGATCCGTTCGGTTTCAAGCGCCTGAGTTACGTTCGCGAGGCCGAGGGGTCGAAGAAACTGAACGACCTGCGGGGGCCGTTCGTGGTTATTTCTCCTTCCGGCATGTGCGAAGCCGGACGCGTCCTTCACCACCTCAGCCACAACATCGGAGACCCGAAGAACACCGTTCTGCTCACCGGCTACCAGGCCGAAAACACGCTGGGCCGCAAGCTGAAAAACGGCATGAAATCGGTGCGGATCTTCGGCGTGCCGACCGAGGTTCGCGCGGAGATCCAGAGCCTGGACGAATTGAGCGGTCACGCAGACGCGGGCGAATTGATCGAATGGATGAGATCGGCGGTGGGTTCACCCGGCAAGGCGCCGATGCTCAAACGAGTCTTCCTTGTCCATGGCGAACCCGGAGAATCCGGCCCGCTGTCGAAATTGATCGAATCAACCTACGGGGTTGCGGCGACCCCGGTTGCCCCCGGCCAGGCTTTCGATCTCAAAACGGTGTAACACAAAGCGCGGCTCGTGCGGTCTAATATACTGACAAGATAAGGCAAATTCCACAAATATGAGCTCTCCGTACCCGAACTACCAGGCACCGCCGCCCCCGAACAACAACGCCAGCGTGATGACGACGGTGGCGATTGCGGCGATCGTCGCCTCGATTGCGGCAAACCTCTTTCTCCTCTACCAGGTCAACAGCCTGAAAGACGAAACCGCCCACTCCCGCGAGGTGTTGCAGGGCGAAATCGACACGCTGAAAGAAACCAGCACAGCCATGACGGCTGCGCAGCGCAAGCATCTGGACGAATTGAAAGACGATCTGGACGCCCGCTCCAGGCAGCTCGCCGCTCAGGCCAACCAGGCCAAAAAGGAAGCGGTGTCGTATGCCGATGAAAAGAGCAGACAGCTCGAAACGGAGCAGCAGAAGACCGCGCAGCAGGTCGGCCAGGTGAGTTCGGCGATCTCGGAAGTCAGCAGGAAGGCCGACACTGCAAACGCGAAGATCGAAAACGTGAACAACGATGTGAGCGGCGTGAAACAGGATCTGAACGCGACGAGGACTTCGCTCGATCAGACCAAGACGGACCTGAACGCCAACATCGTCGCTCTGAAGAAGGTGCAGGGCGATCTTGGCGTGACCAACGGTTTTGTGGCCACCAACGGCACGGAGCTGGCAGAGCTCAAGAAGCTGGGTGAGCGCAACATCGTCGAGTTCACGCTGAAGAAGCAGAAGGACATGTCGAAGGTCGCGAACATCAGCCTGAAGCTGGAGAAGACCGACCCGAAGAAGAACAAGTTCACTATCAACGTGATGGCGGACGACAAGCTGACCGAGAAGAAGGATCGCAACATCAATGAACCGCTGCAGTTCTATGTGGCGAAGTCGCTTTATGAGATCGTGATTAACTCGGTGGGCAAGGACACGGTTTCGGGATATCTCTCGTCGCCGAAGTATCAGTCCCGATAGTTGCCAACCAATCCGAATGTCGCGAAGCCCGCACGCTCGTCCGTGCGGGCTTTTTGTGTCTGAACGCGGGGAGCATGCCAGGCACCGGCCGCTCGAAAACCGCCCCTAACCATCAAACGCTGTCGCCGATTTCCACACTCTCCAGGTGAGCCGCCAGCGCCGGTATTGCCAACCGCAATTCCCCCGGTCCGTCCAGGGATGGCGAACTGCTCGATCCTCCCGCCACCAACTCTTGTCGATACGCAGCCGTAAAAACCCGCCCGATGGCTCCGTCGTACGCAGCAGCGGGATCGGTGGGAGAAAAAGTGATATGGAGCGCCGTGTGTGGCTCAGATTCAAACGTCGCTCCGCGTGCGAGCCGGTGACTTCGAAGATGCTGCCATCCGCGGTCAGCGCGAACAGACCGCCGCCGCGCCCGACCAGCACCTGAACCTCCCCGTTGAGTCCGCTTTACCGCCACGAATAGAGGCAAACTGCCGGATACGGTTTCCATCCGGAAAAGACCGCCGGGGCCGTCCGCTTAGAGCGTACCGTTCGCCCGGCTCAGGCAGAGAATATCGCCGGCCAGTCCGGCGCTGCCGTCGAAGCGCGAAAACTCGGGCGCCATCCGCAAACCCCGCCGTTCCGCGCTCAGTTCTCCGAGGGCACCTCGACGTGATCCACCACCAAAACGTCCACCGGACCCTTTGCCGACTGCAGCACAAGTCCCAACTCCCGCTGATAGGCCTCGAGATACACCGAGTTCAGATCTTCGCCTGTAGTGAAATCCGTGTGCAGATCGTAGTCGAAGTTCCCGGTGAGGCCGGTCTTATCCACAATGGGCCGGTCCGTTCGCGTGCCGATCACCTGCACCAGTTGTTCCATGGATTGGTTGCAGACGTGGACTGCGGAGGCTTTCAGAACCCAGCCGCCGCGCAGCTTTTCGGCGTGGGGTTGGCAGTCTTCCTTCGTTGGAGTCAGCTTTGTCCCGCCCTTGCCGACGACCAGAGCGAGGTACGAAAGTTCCCGGGTATCGCGATGCAGTTTCAACCGGAACCGATCGGCAAGCAGGGTCCGAACCATGGCCCGCACTTGTTCTTCAGTCGGCGTGTCGGGACCGGAAGCGCGCGCCTCTATGTCATAGAAGAAAGACGGGTGTTCGCCGACCAGCGCGTAGGCCGCCTGCATTCCCGAAACTGGCGGCAACGCTGGCGCGCCGACGACCTGGTACGCTTTGATGCCGTAGGCAATCCTGACCAGATCGCAGATGCCCGCATAAGCCACGCTGACTCTTGTGCCGGAAATCGAAAGTGTGCCCGAGTTGCATTGGTTTCCCGATGCGCCCGCATAAAAACCGGCCTCATAGTTGCCGTCACGAAAGGTAGTGGGTCGAATTGAGGCGACTTCGAATTCCGGGATCGGAGGTGCTTTGGGTGAGCTGGCTGCCGCCTGAGCTACGACCAGGGGCTGCGGTTCTGGCTTCTTCTGAATCAGAGGAGCCATCGGCGGAGGCGGCAGTGCAACGGCTACCGGCGCTGTGACTTGTTGCACTGGTGGAGCCTTCGCAAAGGCGATCCATCGCGGCGCCAATGAAGCAACCGCAGCGAGGCAACACAGTACGAACGTGCAGAACGCAACGCGCGCCAAGGAAACGCGGGGCGAGAACTCGCGCTCATAGCGGAGGAGCATTTCAATCCGGTCTCCGATTCGCGAGCCGCGCCCGAATACACCCGAAGCGAGAGCTTCATCGGCCCGATGCAGTCCTCCGCGGCGGGAACGCAATTCCACCATATGCGCGAGACTCTCCGCATAAAGGCGGACAGCGCCTGTGCGGGCGACGGCCCAATCGTCGCACGCCGCTTCGCGTTCGAATTCGATCCGTCGAAGAATCCACCACGCCAAGGGATGTAGAGCGAGAACTGCGCCGAGAACGCGGGAGAGGAGATTCGACCAATCGTCCCATCGCGCAAGGTGTGCGGCCTCATGCAGCACGATCTGGTCCAGTTCGTCTTTCGAGATGCGGCGGGAGAGGTCTTCGGGCAGCACCACAGCGGGGTGCAGGAATCCGACGGCCATCGGTGACGCGATGCGGGACGAAACCAGCACTGGTGCGCGGCGGCTCACGTCCGGTAACGGGAGGTCAGACAAAGCGGCGTCCCGTTTCAGCCCTCGCAAATGGCAATAACTTTGGGCGATTCGTGTGAGCCTGTACAAGAAGACCACCGCCCACAATGCGACGACCATCGACGGCCATTTTGCGCCGGGCTTCTCCGGGAGGGTCACTATCGCGGACAATTCGCCGGCTTCAACCGCCTGCGAATGGGGGTTCGCAGTGGGCGCAGACTCGCTTCGATAGGATATCTCCGCCACCCGCGGCTGTGGCCGCAGCCGCGCTCCGAGGTACGGCGCGGCTGGCAAAAACAGTACAACCGCCAGGGTGGCCCACCAGATGATGCAGCGCGTCGCTGCGTTCACAGTCTCAACCTTCAGCACAAGCCAGACCAGCCCCGCCACAGCCGCGGCCTGCCAGAGACTGTTCAGTATCGCAGTAACAATTTCAAGAGCGCTCACCGCTGTTCCTCCTCCTTTACGGGTCGCGATTTCAGCAGGCCCTGGATGCGTTTCACCTCGGCGGGTTCCAGTTTCTCGTCGTCCAGAAGGTTCAACAAGAGAGCCTCGGCCGAATTTCCAAAGAAGCGGCTCAACAGCGACCGCACGGCGCTGCGGCTGGCCTGTTCCCGGCTGACCGCCGCGCGGTAGATGAAGGCACGCCCCTCCTTTGCCTTCTTATGCCGCAGATAGCCTTTTTCCTCGAGAATCCGCAGCGTCGTCAGTACGGTGTTGTACGCAAGCCCAGGTTCGCGAGGAAGTGCGTCCGCCACTTCCTGAACCGTGGCCGAACCCTTATCCCATACGATGTCCATCAGACGAAGCTCGGCTTCGGTGAGGTTGAGGGATTTCTTTCGCGGCATGACCGGCTCCTTGAAACTATAAAATTAAGAATTAACCCGATTATGAACCCGACTCCCGCCCGTGTCAACTAAAATCTTAAGAGTAGTTTGCCGCTGCCCCGGCCCGATGTATCATCAACTCCATGGTCCCCTCTAACCGGCTGCGAATCCTTCTCCTCGTCCCCATCGCCTTCGTTCTTTGCGCGCAACAAGCTCCGCAATCCGCTCCGCTGCCAGCTGCTCCGGCGCAGACGCAGACCCCTGCCGCGGCCGCGCCGCCAGTCGCCACCGAAGCCCCCGCGGGCCGTTCGGGCGCCGGACGTGCGGGGCGCGGAGCGGCCGCCGGTCCCGGACCCGCCGTCAGCGGCGAGATAGATGAAACCCCGGTCGTCACGCACCACTCCGTCAATGTTGATGGCACCATCCTCAATTACACGGCCACCGTCGCACAGATGCCGCTTAAAGACGCCTCGGGCGAAACCGAAGCGCACATCTTCTACATGGCGTACACGCTCGACAGCGCCACCGACAAATCGAAGCGCCCACTCACCTTCTGTTTCAACGGCGGTCCTGGTTCTCCGTCGATGTGGGTGCACATGGGCGGCATGGGTCCGCGCAGCCCGAAACTGATGGCCAACGGCTCCATGCCGCAGCCGCCGTATCAGCTGATCGACAACCAGAGCACCTGGCTCGATAAGACCGATCTCGTTTTCATCGACCCGGTCGGCACCGGCTACAGCCGCGCCAAATCTGTCGACGTTGCGCGCCGCATGAATGGCGTCCAGGGCGATATCCAGTCGGTCGGCGAATTCATCCGCATGTACATCCAGCGCAACTCCCGCCAGGCTTCTCCGTTGTTCATCGCGGGAGAGAGTTATGGAACGTTTCGCGCCGCGGGCCTGGCCGGGAATCTCATCGACCGGGGTATTGCGTTCAACGGCATTGTCCTGATCGGCACGACGCTGAACCTCGAAACCATCTGGAGCCGTTCGGACGATCTGGTCTACGAGCTGGAATTCCCCACATACGCGGCCGACGCCTGGTATCACAAGAAAGTCGCCGCCGATCTCCAGAAGAAAGACCTGAAGTCGTTCCTCAAGGACGCGGAGACGTTCGCGATGACCGACTACGCCAACGCTCTCGCCAAAGGCGACGACCTTACCCCGGCCGAACGGAAGTCTGTCGTCGACAAACTCGTGCGCTTCACCGGCCTTGAGCCGCGCTACATCGAGGAGAGCAATTTGCGCTGGGACGTGGCGCACTTCACGCGCCAGTTACTGCGCGACCAGCATGAGACCATCGGCCGCTACGACGGTCGGCTGGCCGGTCCGTCATTGATGAACACGGGCGAGACCAGCGAATACGATCCGTCGAGCACGCTCATCACTCCACCCTTCGTTTCGATGTTCACCAATTACATCCGCAACGAGCTGGACTACAAGACCGACATGTATTACTACACAAGCGGCGGCACTCAGCCCTGGGATTACGGCTCCGCGAACAGCTTTGGCGACACGACGGCGATGCTCCGCTCAGCCATGGTGAAAAACCCGTACATGAAGGTGATGGTGGCGGCGTCGTACTTCGATCTCGCGACGCCATACTATGCGGTGGAATACACCTTCAACCACATGGGACTCAGCCCGGAGATGCACAAGAACATCAGCTGGGACTTCTACCAGTCCGGCCACATGCTCTACATCGACAGCGACTCGCACTCGAAGCTGAAGAGCGATATTTCGAACTTCTACAAGCTGGCCGTTCCGCTGAACTGAGGATTGGGGTGGGGCTTCAGGAGGAGCCGCCCAATCCGTAGAGTACGGGCAACGCTGAAACGCCGGGACGAAGCTCGGCGGCAGGGCCGAAGCCCTGGCCCCACAATCCCGCTTCCGGAATCCATGGGGTATTTGGCGGCGTTTAGTGCGCGACGACCTCGTCCTTTTCCACTTTCCCGTCGCGGATGTGGACGACCCGGTGCGCGTGCATCGCGATGTCGTGCTCGTGCGTGACCAGGATAATCGTGTTGCCTTCGCGGTACAGCCGCTCGAACAGCGCCATGATTTCGTTGCCGGTCGCGGTATCGAGGTTTCCCGTGGGCTCATCGGCCAGGATGATCGACGGGCTGTTTACCAGTGCGCGGGCAATGGCAACTCTCTGCCGCTGGCCGCCTGAAAGCTCGTTCGGCTTGTGCAGCATGCGCTTTTCCAGATCCACCTGCACCAGAGCTTTTTTCGCCTTTTCGAGGCGCGCGGCGGGCGCGGTGCCGTTATAAATCAGGGGCAGTTCCACGTTATGCAGCGCAGTCGCGCGTGGCAGCAGGTTAAAAGTCTGGAAAACGAAACCAATTTCCTTGTTGCGGATCTGCGCCAGCTCGTCGTCTTCCATTTCGCTGACGAGACGCCCGTTGATGAAATATTCGCCGCGCGTCGGCGAGTCGAGACATCCGATCAGATTCATCAGCGTCGACTTGCCGGACCCCGACGGCCCCATCAGCGCGACATATTCGCCCCGATGGATTTCCAGATCCACGCCGGCGACGGCGTTGATCGTCTGATCGCCCATCACGTAAGTCTTCCAGAGATCGAAGGTGCGGATGACGATGCCTTCGCGTTTCAGGCGTTCGCCTTTCTCCGCGGCTTTTTCCATCACAGCCGATGTCATTAGCTTGCCTTCACCGCAACTGGCGGCTTGTTATCGATCTTGATGACCGCGCCGTTCTTGATCGTGCGGATGGTCTGGTAACTGCCGGTTAGGATCTGGTCACCCGGGTTCAGGCCGCTCAGCACTTCGATCTCGGTCGCCCCCGTGATGCCCGTCTCCACTTTGCGGAACTCCGCTTTGGGGCCGTTCACAACGAACACGCCCTGGAGCTCTTCTTTGTTGGCTTTCACGGTGGCCGGATCCGGATCAATCGGCTTATCTTTATCCGGAATCAGGTCGCCCTTTGTCCGCGAGGTCAGCGCCTGGATCGGAATCGCCGTCGCGCTCTTGCGGGTCGCCGTCGTGATCTTCGTCGCGCACGACAGCCCCGGGCGAATCTCATCGGGCGGACTATCCATCGCCACCACCACTTTGAAATCTTTCGCTTCCTGGCTGGACGTGCTGCTGGTCGATGCCGCCAGTCCGGTGGAGCGCAGGATGGCTGTGTTGCCGATCTCGATCACATGCCCGACGAAGGTCTTGTTGGGAATGGCGTCGACGGTGATTTCGGCCGGCTGTCCAAGCTTGATGTTCACGATATCCGTTTCGTCAATCTTCACTTCGGCCGTCACGATCGACATATCCGCGATGGTCATGATGGTGCTCGCCGCCGAATTCTGCACGCCAGGCACAACCGTTTCTCCGACCCTTACCGGTAAGTACGTAACCAGCCCCGCAATCGGCGCAATGGTTTCGTGCTTTTTCAGAATGTCGGCTGTGCGGTTCAGCGCGGCCTGTGCCTGGGCGATCTTCTTCTGCGCACTCAGATACTGCGCGCTGAGCTGGGAGAGCTGGGCTTTCGCCTGGACGATGCGCGATTCATCCTCCGCGGTCGCCGCCTTCTGCCCCTGAATCGCCGCCAGGCGCTGCTCATAGTCGGATTTCGGAATCAGGCCGCTCTGGTAGAGTTCTTCGCCGCGCTTGAAATCGGCATCGTAACGGTCCAGATCGGCTTTGGTTCTGGCGAGGGTCGCCTCCAGCGTCAGAACGTTGTCCTGGCCCGCTTTGTATCCCTCTTCCGCCGCAGTCGCATCCGCCTCCGCCGAATTCAGCGCGGCCTGCTGCGCCACAACGTCGGCCTCGGATTGGGCGCTGTCGATCTTCGCCAGCAACTGGCCCTTTTTCACGTGGTCGCCTTCCTTGACCAGAATGTCGGTGAGTTGGCCCTGATATTCGGCCCCGATGCTGATGTAGGTTCGCGGATTTATCTCGCCGGACGCGGTGACTACGCTCGCAAGATCTTCCTGAATCACTTTGCCCGTCTGGACGGTAACGATGTCGCGCTGCGAATACTGAATGCTGGCGTACACGCCGCCCCCGATCAACACGAGGACGCCTACTCCGATTACAATTTTCCATTTAGCCTGCACGTTGTGAGGTACTCCAGTGTTTGCGCGTCCGGAACCCAATGCCCGGGACCTTTTGTTCTGCGTGGTTCAAAAGGGATAGACGGCGCTGGACGCCGGTTTGTTCGCAGCAACCGTTCTCAGAATATCACGACGGCCAGACAGCTACGGTAAAATATTGAAAACTATACTCTTACTGCTTCCACTTCACGCTGGTTGGCTGGACGTTCTTGCAATTGGAAAAGCCGCCGGCGCCGAGGTCCGAGCAAGCCAGATCGGTCGCGATCCGTTGCGCTTCTTCGCGCGTGGCTGCTGCGCCGTTCCGGCAGACCGTCCCTCCGTTGAAATTCATGCAGACTTCGCAATGGAATTTCGCCGTGCCTGAAGTGGAAATCACCATGGCGGCGATAAAGCCGAGGACGAAGACGACTCCCGCGATCACCGGCCATTTCATTTTCTTATCCGCCATAGTGTTCCCGATTCAGGCCCCGAGGAAAAAATTGCCCATCCTGCGGAATTTCTCGTAGCGAGTCTGGACGAGTTCGTTCGTTGATAACCGTTCGAGTTCGTCAAGCGTCGCCGTCAATCTCTCTTTCAGCAGGCGGGCCGCTTCGTCGTAATCTTCGTGAGCGCCGCCGGCGGGTTCCGGGACGATGCCATCCACCAGCCCCAGTTTCACCATGTCTTCGGCGGTCATCTTCAGCGCCTCGGCTGCCAGTTCCGCCTTGGCCGAATCCCGCCAGACGATCGCGGCGCAACTCTCCGGGGAAATCACGCTGTAAACCGCATTCTCCAGCATGAAGACGCAATTCCCTACGCCGAGCGCCAGCGCGCCGCCGCTGCCGCCTTCGCCGATGCAGACTGAAATCACCGGCACCGGGAGGCGAGCCATTTCCCGCAGATTCCGCGCGATGGCTTCCGCCTGCCCGCGCTCTTCGGCGTCGATGCCAGGGTATGCGCCGGGGGTATCCATAAAAGTAATGATCGGCCGGTTGAACTTGGCCGCCAGGTGCATGGCGCGCAGGGCTTTTCGGTAGCCTTCCGGCTTCGGCATGCCGAAGTTGCGCAGGAGCTTCTGACGGGTATCGCGGCCCTTCTGTTCGCCGATCAGCATGACGGGGCGTTCGCCCAACCGCCCAAAACCGCAAACGATGGCTGCGTCGTCCCCGAACAGGCGGTCGCCGTGGATTTCCTGGAAGTCGGTCAGAATGCGCTGGATATAGTCCAGCGTGTGCGGCCGCTTCGGGTGGCGGGCGTTTTGAACTTTTTGCCACGCTGTGGTTTCGGGCGCGTTTTGGCCGGTTTCCGCCTCTGATGGCATCCTTATAACTATACTGAACGGGTCTGGATGGGCGTGGGTGCCGGACGCACGAAGTGAGGGTTCCACGGACAATTCACGTCGTCCCAAACGACCGCCGTTCCAGCGATCCCTCGGGCACGTTCAGGTTGTACAGGCAAACGTGGTCGAAGGCCCAGAGGTTGTTGGTCGCGATTCCGGCGGCCAACGCGAGACCCAATTCGCGCACCCAGGGGCAGGCTATGCCGAATACCGGAACAAGGTACCGCAACTGGTTCAGCGGCCATCCGAACCCCGGGAACAGAGCGATCGCCTGCGCCGCCAGATCCAGGTTGCGGTAGCTGGAGCCGAAGGACAATGCTTCCACCTTGACGCGGTCGAGTCCGCTGGTCGGCTGACTTTGCCATTCCACAGGAAGATTCACGTAATAGTTCAGCTGACCGCCGGTCGGAGGAGTGCCGACTTCCGACGGATAATTCACGTCGTATGGCCAGAGCAACTCGCAGATCACGTTCGGATACGCCGAGCGAATGTCCGTTACCAACGCGGAAACGTGGTCGCGAAGACGGTTGCGCAGGAACAACGCATCGGCGCTGCCATTGACGGTGGGGTCGCCGCTCGGAAAATTGAATACGTGAAGCGGCCGAGACAGCGCGGTCTGCGCGGCCGCCGTGGTTTCCGCATCGTAGTAGCCCATCCCGCCGCCGGCTATGGTTCCGCCGCTCGTGTATGTTCCGTTGCCGCTCGATCCGTTGAGGGTGAAGTGAGTCGCATCGGTGACCGTTATTGTCCACGTACCGTTCGCGGCCGTATTGCCGAGAACGCCGGCGATCACGACAGAATTCCCAGTCGCAAGGCCATGGGGACCCGCGGTTCCGATCGATATAGGAGCGGTCTCGCTGGCATAACCGACCGGCATCTGATTGGCCAGCGGAAAATACCACCAAAGGAATTCGCCGTACTGAACGCAGGGCGTTAATCCGGCTGTGGCCTGAAGGCGCGCGATACAGCGATAAACCGCTTTCTGATAGGCCAGTACAGACGCCGCTCCGACGGCGCATTGGGTCGAATTCAGCGACCCGAAGCCGGTGGCCGTGAGAACCGGCGTCCCGTTCGGAAACAGCGCCGCGTAGCCCGCCGGGGGGTTGACCAATTCGAGCGAGCACGATGTAACTACTTCCAGCGAGCGACTGGCGCATTGCGCGTAGAAATCGGAATGCCAGTCTCGCGTCGACCGGTTGATGGGAGGTGCGATCGCGTCGTCGATCACCCAGTTTCCGGTCTGCCCCGGCTGCGGCTGCTGTGTGATTGTCGCCGTTCCGGCCGCTGAAGTCGCCGAAACCACGAGCGTCACCGTGTAGGCCGAGTCCGGCGACCGCCCCGTAATCGTGACGGCCGAACCCGCGGCGGACGCCCACACCCCCGTAAAGGTGCTGTTGATCATCGCGGCAAAATGAATCGCAATCGTGGCGGGCGTGTCATCCGGGTAGACCGATTTTTGCAAAACGAACCCGTTCAGGGTGATGCTGACGCTGTCACCGCCCGCGAAAGCGCCGCCGAAAGTAATAACGGCCGTCGAATACGACGCGCCCGTCTGAATCCGCTCATTCCACCAAAACACACCGAGGTATTCATTCATCGGTCCGGAGTAACCCAGCTGGTCCATCATCCACATGATGCGCGCGGGGGGCAGCATGAATGACTGATTGGTATCGAAATCGAGCGAGGGCGAGATGGTGGTTCGGGGCGTAAGGGCCGCTTGCACTCCCGAGGCGACCACGGCATCAAGATAGTTGAAGTAGAAGGTTCCCGCGCTGGCCGGCTTGATCGTAACGGCGTGACGGCCGGCGGCAATGCCCGTCCTGACATGACGGCGCGTCACGATGGGAGAATCGGTTGTGAGCTGAGTGGCGAGAGTCGTCGGCGTATCGCCATCCACGCTCACGCTGACGCTTGGCCCGCCGTTGTATAGCGAAGTTCCGATCCACAGATCGTGCTGGAACTGGCTGATGTAGCTGATGGTGAGGGTCGCGGCGGGATCGCTGGTCGTATTGGCGTAATACTTCGAATAGAACCCGGATTGCTCGCTCCATGTGCCGGTGTAGGCGCACGCGCTGTTGCTCTGTTCGATCCGCTGGCTGCCCGGTCCGGCAATCTGAAGTTGCTGCGTCGCCGCAGGGCCGGTCAATTGCCAGTTCGAGAATGTTGCCACCCACTCGCTCGCCGTGTACGCCCCCGTGCCTAGCGCCGGCGCGAAGGTGAGCCAGCATTGGCGCAAACTGTCGATGCCCAGAGCCGTGAAGTCAAACGCGCAATTCCAGGTTACATTCGAACTCCCACCCGACAACTGGTATTGCTGCTGGTCGAAACTCAGTGTGGCTGTCTTCGAGAGCGAGTACAGCTGGATCAGATTGCCATCGTGACCGCCGCGTGGCGCGACCCATGCGACTCCCGCGCCCGTCGCCGCCGCCGCGGACGCAAGCGTCAACTGGGTTGGCGACTGCACGCCGGCAACGGTGTTCAGGACGCCGCCAATGAGAATCGCAGAACCCGGCGTGATGCCGGAGAATACCGTGACGCCAGACGACAACGCCGGGATCGTCACCGAGGTTCCGTTTACCGTTGCCGTTCCGTACCGCGCCGCCGTGAGCGTGACAGCCGCGCCGCCAGCTGACGCCATCAGCGCGTGCGGCGCATTGGCCGCGGCCCAGTTCGTCACGTTCACCTGGCTGGCAATCTGAGCGGCGACAAAGGCGGGCGACGTGTAACGCATGGTCGCGGGGCCGTTTCCGTCGCTGGCGCTCACCGGGAACGGAGCGCCATCCTGCGCGGGGGGCGACGAGATAACGTTGAGCGACACCGAGTTCGCCGACGCCGACGCTGTGACGTAAGGCTGCGCCCCGTTTACCGCGGAAGCCAGGGCGCTGGCCACGTATGCGCTGCTTTCGCCGGCCGGAAGGCTCTCGGTGTGGGAATACGTCGTGCCGTTGACAGTAATTGAGTGCACTGTTCCCGTGCCTGCGGCGAAGAACGCGAATTCCACCGAGGTACCTCCCGCCGGGACGATGTAGTCGAAGGCGAGATTTTGGTACCAAAGCGTGGCGCGGTCGAAGGGCTGAATGAGGCCGCTCGTGACAAGATTGCACGTCACGGAAGCGGCGGGAAATGCCGGACTCGCCAGCATCGCGTTCTGGAACAGAGGTATCTGGGCGGTGCTGCCATCCTCGCGGATGCAATCGAGCGTCGCCCAGTCGACCCAGGGGAATTTCGGCGAATCGATGGGCTGGACGGCGTCGCCGTAGTTCAGATCGAAGCTGAGCGTCAGGCCTGCGAGGTTGAAATCGGGCAGATACCTGATCGAAGGGTGCTCGTAGTAGTCGTCGACGTCGTAGAGAACGACGACAGCGAAGTCGGCCGGATCGCGGAACGTGCCGCTGACGTTGAATCCGGTTGGCGTCGCAGAGTGAACGCTGGCGGCAGCGGCGAATGTGTTGAAGCCCCGGAGATAGACGGTCCTGTCGGGCTGGAATTTGTTGAACGTGTCGGGCACCGTTGGATACAAGCCTCCGGTCCGATTCTGCCATCGGCGGCACCGGATTCCGCTGGTTTGACCGGCTGAATTTTCGTTGCGCCGGAGCGTATGCGCTGTTTTTTCAGCGGATTAGGGGGATTTAAAAAAAACTGAACTTTGCTGTGACTGGAGTTCGGCTAGCCCAACGTCTCGATCCGGTAATCCTCGATCACGGGGTTACTCAGAACATCGCGGGCTATCGCGTCGAGGTCCTCGCTTGCGTCCAGAGTGATTTCGAAGAACTTACCCTGGCGGACCTCTTCTATACCCTTATGTCCGAGGCCGTTCAGCGCGGTGCGGATGGCCTGGCCCTGAGGATCGAGGACGGATTGTTTGAAGGTTACGTAGACGCGTGCTTTCACTGAAACCATCTTAGCCGGGTGGACGGAGCGCCCGGGGATGCATAGTCGGGCAGAGCTCTAGCTAGCAGGATGCGGGCGGCGCGCCATTCTATTCTTCTTCGAAAAGACCGATTTGCAGCAAAGACAGCGGAGACACCTTTTTCTTTTTCTCCACAGGAGGGGCGAAGGTGCGCATCAGCGCCATCGTCTTTTGGTGCAGCTCGCAGATCTCGACAAGGGACAGGCAACGGGGGCATCCGCCCTTCACCGCGCCGCGCCCGCCATCGAACGGATCGAACATGGGATGCCGGGAGCACTTGCCCCGCCAGCGAACGGCGCCGATTTTAAGCATTGGTTCTATCGTAGAACGGCCCGGCTACCGGCCGGAGCCGCCGCGCGCGGGTGGCGTCGCGAAAGGCCTGACCACTGCGCCTTCGCGTATTTCATCGCCGGGGTTGATCACAACCAGGTCGCCGGGCCGGACACCGCTGATGATTTCCATGTCGGTGCCGAAGTCTCTTCCAGGCTGAATGGGGGCCAAATGGACGGTCTTCAACCCTTGCCCCCGCGGCGAATCGCTCAGTACCGCCAACTGGATGCCCGACGCATTGGTGATTAACGCGTCTCCACGGACCAGCATAGGGGGGGAATCGCGGTGCTGGCGGAAGTGAACGGTGGCGTACATCCCCGGAAACAGCTTTTCGTCTTTGTTCGGCATCTGAAGCTCCGTCAGAAGAGTTCTTGCGGTTGGGTCGAGCGAACTCGCCGTCCGCGTCACCTTTGCCTGGAACTCGCGTCCTGGCAGATCCGCAAAAGTCACGGCGCCCGGCATTCCGATGGTGATGGCGGACGCAGCGGACTGCGGAACGCCTACAAAAACGCGCAGCGTATTGAGCTGCGCCACACGGAACATTTCATTGCCGAAGGCGAGAGAAGGCGTGGTCGCTCCCGACTGGGTGGAAGGCGAAGTGCCCTGCCCGCCGCCGCTCGAAGAAATCAAATACCCGACATCGACGTTGCGCACGGTAACCACGCCGGCAAACGGCGCACGCACGTTCTTGAATTCCTGCAGGGCGATCACGCGGTCCAGATTGGCCTGCGCCTGATTGACGTTGTCCTGGCTGCCATCGACATTCGCCTGTTGCGCCACTACGAGTGCGTCGGCCGTTTTCGCGCCGGAGACCTGGGTCTCGTAATCCTGCTGAGCCACGGCGCCCAATTTCACCAGACCCTCGTAACGGCTCAACGTCGCCCTGGCTAAATCGCGCTGCGCCTGGGTTTGCACGAGCGAAGCTTTCGCCATGCCAAGCTGCTGCTTCGCCTGCGCCACCGCGGCGCGGGCCTGGGCGACCTGCTGGTCGAGGTCGGGGGCGTCGATCTCCGCCAGCAACTGGCCCTCTTTGACGTGGTCGCCAATATCGACGTAACGCTTCCTCACATAGCCGGTGGCGCGGGAGTAGATCGAGGCCTCGTCGAGCGCCGACACACTGCCAGGCAGAACCAGATCGACGTCCGCAGCCGACTGGCGCACCAGCGTTGTCGTCACCGACGGGATTTCGGTCCTGACCTCATTGGCGGCCGCTACCGCCGCATCTTCCTGATTCCGGCGCGGCAAGTAGCCGGCCAGCCATGCTGCGACCACCACCAATACCAGGACGAACGCGATCAGGGCGACCCTGCCGCGGGATATGTGGTGTTCGTGCGGCGGCTCGTCTCCGCCGGCCCGGTTCATGGCTCGAATGCCAGCCGTTTCGGTTTCATTCTTTGTTTCAATCATTCCGCCACCTGTAATCCGCCGAGAGACAGGGTCTCGTGCGCTTCTTCCTCAATTTGCCGGTCCTGATTCACGGGTGGTTTCTTACGCAGAAAACTATAAACCATCGGCACGAAAAACAAAGTGCTGAACGTCGCGAACAGCAGGCCGCCGATAACGGCGCGCCCCAGCGGGGCGTTCTGCTCGCCGCCCTCACCCATTCCGAGCGCCATCGGCAGCATGCCGACGATCATCGCAAGGGCGGTCATCAGTACGGGCCGGATGCGCGTTACACCCGCCGAAAGCGCGGCTTCGATGTGATCTTTTCCTTCGAATCGCTCGTCGTTGGCAAAGGTTACGAGAAGAATACTGTTGGCCGTGGCAACGCCGACCGCCATGATGGCTCCCATCATGGATGGAACGTTAATCGTCGTCTGGGTTATATACAACATCCACAGAATACCGGCGAACGCACCCGGGAGAGCGGTGAGAATAATGAACGGATCGAGCCAGGACTGGAAATTCACGACCATCAGCAGATAGACCAGCAAAACGGCGAAGACGAGACCAAGGCCGAGACGCCTGAAAGACGAAACCATGGTCTCCACCTGCCCCCGGAGGGCCACCGTCAGCCCCTTCGGAACGTCCTTCCGCGTGGAATCCAGGACTTTCTGGATATCGGCGGCAACGCCCCCCAGATCGCGCCGGTCCGTATTGGCATAAATGTCGAACACAGGCTGAACGTTGTAGTGGTTCAGCATGCCGGAGGTGACTGTGCGCCGCACCCCGCCCAGAAGGTTATCGAACAATTGCGGTTGAGTGACGCCGTTTCCCGAATTGATCGGGGTCCGGCCGAGCGCATCGAGCGAGTCCATGAACCTTTGCGGCGTCTGCACCGCCACGCTGTAGGAGACGCCATTCACCGGGTTCAGCCACTGGGTCGGCGCAATCTGTCCGCTGGAGCTGAGCGAGATCAGCATGCTGTTGGCAACGTTCTGCTGCGTCATCCCGGCCTGCGCCGCCTTATCGCGGTCGACGTTGAAATCGATGGCGGGCGTGTTCACCTCCTGCCTGATATGCACGTCGACGGCGCCGGGAATCACCTCCAGGCGGCTCTCTAAAGTCTGCGCAACCTTGTATGCTGCACCCTGGTCGCGGCCCGTGATCTGAACGTCGATCGGCGCGGGAATTCCGAAATTCAGAATCTGATTCGTAATATTGGCCGCCTGGAAGAAGAATCCATCGTCCGGAAACCGTTCATGCAGCGCCCGGCGCAGGCGGCGCTGTACGTCCACCACCGCGAGGTGGCTCTCGGGGTTCAGCGAAAGCAGGATCTCCCCGTCGCTGGACCCGATTGTCGCCGAATCGCCGAATGCGAGGCTGAAGCCATTTGGCAGGCCGATGTTGTCGATAACCTCGGTGAGTGCGCCCGCCGGCAATTCGGCCCGGATCGCGTCCTCCACGCGGGCGAAGAGCTGTTCCGTTTCCTCGATTCGCGTGCCCTCCGGCCCGCGTACATGAAGGCGCATCTGCCCGGAGTCGATGGTAGGGAAGAAATCGGTGCCGACAAATGTCATCAGCAACATCGACCCGCCTACGAAGACGCCATAAATCGAAGAAACCCGTGCACGGTGGTGCAGGCACCAGCCAAGCGCCCTGGCGTATCTGGCGCGCATGCGCTCAAACCGGATGTTGAACATGTGATGCGTCTTCCAAATTAAGCCCTTGGCATGGGCCAGACCTTCTTCACCACGCGCATAGATATCCACCTCCGGCCGCAGCATGAAGTGCATCATAGTAGGCACGATGGTGCGCGACAGGAAGTAAGACATCATCATCGCGAAGACGACCGCGAGCGCCAATGGCGTAAACAGAAACTTCGCGGGACCGGTGAGCAACAACACGGGGACGAAAACAATGCAAATCGCGAGCGTGGAAACAAACGCGGGTACGGCGATCTGCTGCGCCCCGTCGAGGATCGCGCGCGTCAGCGGCTTCGCCATGCCCATATTGCGGTGAACATTTTCGATTTCGACGGTCGCATCGTCGACCAAAATGCCGACGGCCAGAGCCATACCGCCCAGCGTCATCCCGTTGATCGTGTGTCCCATCGACCAGAGCATAATGCAGGAAGTGAGAATCGCCAGAGGAATGGAGGTGCAGACGATCAGCGTACTGCGCCAGCTTCCCAGAAACAGGAGAATCATCAGCGCCGTCAGGCCGGCCGCGATCAGGGCTTCGCGCGCCACGCCCTCGATTGCCGCCCGGACAAAGAGACTCTGGTCGAACATCGGCTTGACGTCGAGCCCGGGCGGAAGGCCCGCCAGAATCGTCGGCAACAGCTTCTTCACCGACTGGACAATGTCCAGGGTCGACGCCTGCCCGTTTTTCAGAATGGTGATCAGGGCGGACCGTCGTCCGTTCTCGCGGACGATGTTGGTCTGTACCGCATATCCGTCGCGCACCTGCGCCACGTCGCGAATGTACTTAACGGAACCGTTTACAACCTTCAGCGGCAGATCGTTCAGCCCTTTAATTGTGGTGGGGCTGCTGTTGAGGCGAATAAAATAATCCCGGTCCCCCATTTTGGCGTCGCCCGCCGGAAGAATCAGGCTCTGGGCGTTGATCGCATTGGAAACGTCGGTGGCCGATACATTATTGGCGAACATCGCCTTCGGATCCAGATCGACCATCACCTGGGCGCTCTTGCCGCCGTACGGCGATGGCACCGACGTACCCTGAATACTGGCGAGCTGGGTGCGTATGAAATTCTGCCCGTAATTGAAAAGCTCCTGCTCGCTCATCGTCTTGCTGGAGAGGCCGAGTTGCAGGATGGGCACGCTCGAGGCGTCGTATTTCAGGATGCCCGGCGGGAAAATGCCCGGCGGCATGATGCGCAGAATCGGCTGGCTCAGTGCCGTGATCTGTGCTATGGCCAGATCGATCTTTACGTTCGGCTGGAAGTAAACGCGAACTAACGCAACACCGGTGAACGACGACGATTCGATATGCTCGATATCGTTGACCGTGGTGGACATGCCGCGTTCAAAAGGCGTTACGATGCGGCTGTTCATCTCCTCCGGCGAAATGCCGGTGTAGGTCCAGAGGACGGTAACCACCGGGATGTCGATGTAGGGGAAAATATCCTTCTGCATCGTTACGATGGAAAGGCCGCCGAGAACGGCAATCAGAACCGCCATCACGACGAAGGTGTAAGGGCGGCGTAAAGCGAGCTTAACTATCCACACAGTTGAGGTATTCCGGGGAGAAAAGAGCTAATAAACCAGTGTAACGGACGCACTCCACTGGGTTAGCGCCGGAAAGCTGAAACGACGTGGCAATGGGCCAGAGTTGGTGCGAAATCGCCCGCTTCGAGGCCGGCTTCCGCTAGCCATTTCCGGTATTCGGCTGCGCTGTAGGCTCGGCCCTCGGTGAGGGTGAAGAGCTGGGCGGAGTAGCACGCGACGGCGAGAGGGCCGTCCAGCGCGTCGTTCAGCAAAACGTCGTGGATCAGGAGGCGCCCGTTCGGGGCGAGGCTCGCCTCGCATCGGGCGATGAGCGCTTTACAGTCGGCGACGTCCCAATCATGCAGAATGTTCGAGAGGAGTACGAAGTCGGCAGTCGGCAACTGGGCCGTAAACATGTCGCCTTCGAGGAATTCCATGCGGTCGGTCAAGCCGTAGCTTTCGGCGAACTCCCTTGCGATTCTGAGAACTTCCGGGCGATCCAGAACGATGGCGCGAAGTTGAGGGTTCTTTTGCAGGAGCGCGATGGAGTAGATGCCGGTGCCGCCACCGACATCGAGCAGGACGCCAGGCCCAGGAGGCAGGCGCTCCGCGAGGACCGGGGCGACATTCTTCGCACGTCCGGCCAGCGCCAGCGTGAGTTGCCGCGCGGATGCCTCTTTTTCCATCGCCGATTCCATGCCCTCTTTGTAGATGTAGGCCGCGCCGGCGTTCTTATCGACACTGTTGGCGGGGCGATTAGTGCGCAGCCGTTCGACCAGTTCGAGCACGGCTGGCGATTCGCCCGCTAACGCAACGTAGCCCGCGATGCAGAAGTAGCCGCCGGGCGTCAGTTGCTCCGCGGCCAGAGGCGAGAGGCCGAGTTGCCCGTCCGGGTTTTCGACTATGAGGTCCATTGACCGCAGGGCGGTGAGGAGGACGACAGCCGGTCTTTCCTCCAGTTGCATGAGTCCGCGGAGTTCGGCGAACGGCAGGGAACGCGTAGCCAGATGCTCGAACACTTTGAAGTGTGAGACCGCGGCCGTCAGCAGGTTCGAGGCGAATCCGGCGCGGAAATGCTCGAAGATGGGGGTGGGGTCGGTTTGTGGCGGTTGCGTGGCGTTCAGCGGCATATTCCAATTTAGTCTAAACGGGCAGGGCGCCTGAACATTCTGCTCAATATTGCGGGTTACGATGGTAAAAGAACGATGTGCCAGGCCTGAGCCCGCGCAATGGTCGTGGGTTTGCTTCCACGGTCAGTTCCATTTTCGCGCGGGAAACGCCCGGAGGAACGTTGACACCGTCACCTGAAAGCGATTCTCTCTAGTGCCGATTCCGCGACCAAGATGGCGAACCGACTATTAAATGAGCTCGCGGTAATCGCCGGCAAAGGGCTCGCGATCGGCGTTACCTCCGGCCGCGCGATGGCGCAGCCCGCGCGTGAACCTCTGGCTCCGGGTAGCGGCGTGGCGGTTTCACGAATAAGCAAACCGGTGGCGTCGGGCGCCGCACGCGACGAAGTTCTCGATCTGGAACCGTTGCTCGACCGGCTGGAGCGCATCGAGGCGAGGATCGAATTCGCGGGACAGCAGGCACCGGCCGCGCGGCGCTACGCCGCGCTGTTTGCGGACCTTGAACGGCTCGTGGAGGATCATTCACGCGAATTGACGATGCTCCGTGAGCGCGTAAACGATGCCGAAGCGAAAGCGGCGGAGCGGCAAATGGGCGAAGACATTCCCTCCCCCGTCGAGAAAAACATAGCTGCCAGGTTCGACGAATTGGAGAGACGCTTCACGGCGGAGATCGAACAGTCGCGCCGGTTGTCCCTGGAGACGATGGAGAGCGCGCTCGACGAAAAGCTGACCGCTCGGATCGACGCCTTGGAACGGACTCTGACGGCCCAGGCCGGATCGGTCTCGTCCCTGGTTCTTCGGGCCGCCGATACGGATACGAGCCTTCAACGGCTGACCTCGGCCGTGGAGCTTCTGTGTCAGCGCGTCGAGGCGGCTGTGCCCGGGCCGCCCAGGAACCCGACCGAAGCACGCAAACCCCTGGCTCAGGAACGGAGCGGCACCGCGCAACGCGAGCGAAAGACGCCGCTGACGATCGACGCGAGGCCAACAGATATCGAACAGGCCGGCGTCGAGTTGGCGGACACGCCGATTGTTGGAACGCGGCCGACTGCCAGAACGACGGACCCTCCGGTCCAACTGCGCGTGCCACCTTCTTTGTTCAGGACGGTTCCAGGTCCCGCTCCAAAGAAGCCGCGCTTTCCGTTTTTTCGGTGAAAATCGGACAGAGTGGATTCCTCTCAATCGAGGCTACTCCGACTGCGCCAATCCCACCTCTTTCTCCCAGGCGCGCAGACGTTCCAGCAGATCCCGTACCCGTTCCGGTTGCTCCTTCGCCAGATTTTTCTTCTCGCCCGGATCGGTCTCCAGATTCGACAGCCAGATCTTATCGGGCACCGGATCTCCGGGGAATTGCGGCGGATTGAGGATCAGTTTCCAATCGCCCTGCCGCACGGAGCGTTGATTCTCAAAGCTCCAGAACAGAAACGTATGGTCGGGAGCGCGGCCCGCGATCACCGGCAAAATGTCCTGCCCGTCGAGGCCGCCGGGCAGCGGTTGGCCCGCCAGCGTCAGCAGCGTCGGCATCAGATCCATCGAAATCGTCGGACGCTCCCAGACTCGTCCCGGCTTCACGGGGCCCGGCGCTCGAAGTATGGCCGGCACATGCATGCCGCCATCGAACAGGCCCTGTTTCCATCCGCGAAATGGCTCGTTGCTTCCGCCGTGATAGGGCTTGCCATCGCTCGACGCCCGCACTTCGCGGGTCGCACCGTTATCGGCCTGGAAGTAGACGATGGTGTGGTTCTCCAGACCCTGCCGGCGAAGCTGATCGAGCAGCGCCCCGATTACGTCGTCCACCGCGGCGACCATGGCCAGATGGGTGCGGCGGTCGCGCTCCATGCTGGCGGGAAAACGGTCCAGATACTTCTTCGGCGCCATCATCGAATAGTGAGGCGCGCCGAACGCCACGTACATGAAGAAAGGCCGGGATGCGGTCTGCCGGGCCAGGTGCGCCAGCGCTTCGCGACCCAGCAGTTCCGTCATGTACGTCGGCTCTTCGAAAACCTCGGTTTCGTTGCGCCAAAGGTCATGGAAGATCTTTCCGGGAGGACCACCGAGCTGATAGTAGCGGTGGGAATAAGCGTCCAGCCAGCCCGAGTACCAGCCGAAGAAATCGTCGAAGCCCTGATTCATCGGGCGGCTTGGCGGCGCGCTGCCGAGGTGCCATTTCCCGAACGCCGCTGTCTTATAGCCCCGGGCGCGCAACTGTGCCGGAAGGGTCGTTTCGCCGGCGCGAAGACCGGGGACGTCCCAGGTGGGCTCCGAAGGCAGCGCGCCTTTAACGCCGGTGCGATCGGGATACTTTCCGGTGAGCAACGCCGCGCGCGAGGCGGAGCAAATCGGCGCATTCGCATACATTTGCGTAAACCGGACACCCGACGCGGCGAGGCGGTCGAGATTCGGTGTGCGGACTTCCGGATGGCCATAGCAACCGACGTCGCCGATGCCGTGATCGTCGGTGACCATCACGAGGATGTTCGGCCTGTCGGGCGATTGCGCGGCGGCGGCGGTGGCCGCGAGCGCCGGCATGATCTTCAGGAAGTCGCGGCGGTCGTATGCGGGCATGGAGGCGGGGTGCGGAATCGCTTCAGATTTTACACCACGGGCCGGTCGGGCCACGGTGGTGCGGTCCCAGCGCGAGCCGGTTTCGATTGATACGATGACGATGGCGCGTGTTCGTCGCGACCTCCGTCGGTCTCTTCCATTTTCGATATTTCGTCCCGCGAAGGGACAGGAGATTGCAATGAAAGACATCCAACGAAAGCTCATAGTTGCAGTTCTGACGGCTTTATCTATCGGCCTGTTCACGCAGGTCGCGGTCCGGAAGAGTCCGGCGCAAACAACTGCTCCGCAAAGCAGCGAGGCCGCGCTGATCGCCAAAGCCAAAGGCATTCACGAGCGCGTGATCACGCTCGACACTCACAACGACATCGAGCCTTCGAACTTCACGGCGGATTGCAATTACAAGATGCGCCTGACGACGCAGGTCAATCTGCCCAAGATGGTCGAAGGCGGCATGGACGTGTCGTTCATGATCGTTTACGTCGGCCAGGGCCCGCTGACACCCGAAGGTTTTGACAACGCCTACCAGCAGGCGGTGGCGAAGTTCGACGCCGTTCACCGGTTGACGGAAAAGATCGCGGCGGATCAGATCGGTCTTGCACTGACGCCCGCCGACGTCCTTGCGCTGCACAAGAAGCATTTGCGGATCGCCGTCATCGGCGTTGAGAACGGGTATCCCATCGGGAACGACATCAAGCGAGTGAAAGAGTTCTACGACCGTGGCGGGCGGTATATGTCGCTGGCACACAACGGCAACAGCCAGCTTGCGGATTCAAATACCGGAGAAACCCAGGGCTACTCGTGGAACAACGGCCTTTCACCGCTCGGCCGCGAAGTGATCGCGGAGATGAACCGCCTCGGGATGATGGTCGATCTCTCGCATCCCTCGAAAGGCGCAAACATGGAGGCCATGCGGCTGTCGAAGGCTCCGGTGATCGCCTCGCATTCCGGCGTGCGAGCGCTGGCCGACGTGAGCCGGAACATGGACGATGAGCAATTGCT
Organism: Bryobacterales bacterium; assembly: GCA_003136575.1. Taxonomy (GTDB): domain Bacteria; phylum Acidobacteriota; class Terriglobia; order Bryobacterales; family Bryobacteraceae; genus BOG-234. The sequence continues at coordinate 74,662 of PLEX01000197.1, forward strand.
GGCGCTGAAAAAGAACGGCGGCGTGATTCAGATTGTCGGCTTCGCATCGTACGTCAAGACGGACTCGAAAGAACGCACGGATGCACTGGCAAGAATGCGCGACGAATTCGGGATTCCCTCGCCGGCAGCCGGCGGCGGGCGCGGGGGAAGCGGCGGCGGGCGGGGACGCGGTGCAGCTGCCATGGCCGGCGCGGATCGTCCGTGTCCGGTGGAGAGCGCCGCCGGGACTGCGCCGCAAGGTCGCGGTGCGGGGCGTGGCAGGGGCGACGCGGGTCTGGAAGTCCTTTCGCCCGAGCGCCGGGCGCAATACGACAAGCGCCTGGCGGAGATCGACGCGAAGTTTCCCGCAGCGGGCCGCGCCAACGTGAAGGACTTCGTGAACCACATCGACTACGCGGTGAAGCTGATTGGAATCGATCATGTGGGAATTTCGTCGGATTTCGATGGCGGCGGTGGCATAGACGGCTGGAACAGCGCGGCGGATGCGTTCAACGTCACGCTGGAACTGGTCCGGCGCGGCTACACCGAAGAACAGATCGGAAAGCTGTGGAGCGGAAACCTGCTGCGAGTTTGGGGAGAGGTGGAGAAAGTGGCGCAGCAATTGAAGAAGCAGGGTTGAGGGCGACGCCCGTTACTTCGGGTTCGCCGCCTGCGCCGACTGCGCCGCCTGCATCTGTTTCAACAATTCCGGTATCGTTTCCGGGTGCCGCAACATCTGAAGCGAGACGGCCTTGAAATCGAAGGGCATGCCGAGGAACGAACGGCGGTCGGCTGGCCTCGGAGGTCCGCCAGGCGCGCCATCGGGCGGAATTTCCACAGGCAGGTGAAAAGCGTACATGCTGCCGCCCGCGAGTTCTTCACTCGGATAGCTCAGCAGCCATCCACAGTTGTGGGCGTCGAGAATCATGTTTGCGGATACGACCACCCACTGCCCGGCATCCGCTTTTTGCGGGGCCTGACAATCCCACGGACGAGATTGGGGCACGAAGAATACATCGTCGGAAAGCCCGTAGCTGTCGAGTGCGACGCCGATGAGCTTATGGCGCGCGGCGAACCGCTCCACTTCCGGCAATGCCTGGTTCCAATCCACGTTGGAATCGCTCATCAGGGTATAGGCGGGCTTTCCCGCTCCGAGCGCGTTCACGTACGGGAAATACCACGGGTACGTTCGAATCGCGGTAGCGAGGCAACTCGCCGCAAGCAATCCGATTACTCCCCAGGCAGATGCGTACAATCCCCGGGGCGCGCCGCGCAGACGTTCGTTCAGCAATCGCGGCATCGGAGCCAGCAGCAGGATCAGCAGCGCCAGCGGCACGCTGAAATGGCGCACGCTGATATCGAAATGGCTCAGCATACACACGGCCGTAAACACCACCAGAGTTACCCAGAGAGTTCGCCAGTACATTTGCAAATCGCCCGGTATCGCGGCCGCGACGGATTCCGGTTCTCTCCTGCGCGTCACTCCCAGCCAAAGCTGCGCCAGCAGCAATCCGAGGAATCCCAACGGGGATTTCAGCGCAAACACGAGCGGATAGTAAAACCAAACGCCGTGCGGCCAGGCGTGTCCCAGAAGGAATGAGGAGCGGCTGAAGCTGAAAAGGACCAGAGCAGCGCCTCCCAGGTAAGTGACGGGCGGCAGAAGCAGACGCCTGAGCAGCAGAGCGGGCACGGAATTGCCGATCTTCTCCAGCGCGGTAGTCGGCTGATTCCAGGAGAACACGAAGTAGAACACATACACCAGCAGCGCCGCCATTAGCAAGGCCCTGCCCGTTGCCCGCCAGCGGATCCGCAGCCATGCTTTTCGTTCTGTCTTGTCCAGCGGCTGCCCATCGACCGGCATCCAACGCGTGGTCAGGCCTGCTGCAAGAATTCCGAGCAACAGGATGGGTGCGGAGAATTTGCACAGGAACGCGCCGGCCAGGCACAGAGCGAAGATCCGTCCGTTCGCGCGGTTTGGATCTCTCCACAGTCTGGCGAACGCGCCGATCGACAGCACGGAGAAGAGAGCGATCGGGATATCCGTCAGCACCAGCGGCCCGAACGCGAGAAACACCGGCGATCCGGCATAGACCGCGAGGCAGATCAAACCGCCGAGCGTCCCGCCGAGCCGCCTGGCATACGCGAAAATCGCCCAACCGAGTGCGAGCGTCAGCAACAGCATGGGAAGGCGCGCCCAAAAGAGAATCGTCCACGAGTCGTTCCAGCGCGAAATCACCCAATGTCCGAAGGACCACTGGCCGAGGAATGCGGGAACGAAGTCCTTGCTGTAGGTCCACGCGGGACCGGAATAGTCGGCGCGCGCGCCGCGAAGGGCCAGAGCCAGGCCGCTCAATGCTTTGCTTAACGGGGGGTGTTCCGGATTCAGCCGAAGGTCGAATGTCTGAGCGTAGCTGAGGCCGGCTCCGATGTGAGCCATTTCATCAAAGGTGGGGGATTCGCGCCGGGCTGCGCCGAAGGAAAGCAGCGCCATGAAGGCAAGCAGCGCGATAGCCGCGACGCTGCCGCCGTTTCTGCGAATGCGGTCCGAAAACACCATTGACGAAGGCTACCACAAAGCCAAACTGGCCGACGCGCCGTTTTCGGCGTGCGGCCGGTCTGTTTACGGGCAGGAGGAGCCTGGTAATGGTCGGAACCGGAATCTAAAGAGACGTCTTATTGGAGCGGCGACGAATCAGAATCGATCCCGCCAGAAGACCGGAGCCAATCAGAAAGAAGGACGCCGGTTCGGGGGTCGAGGAACCCGCTACATTGGAAGTTAACAGTCCGCCGTTGCCGCTATAGTAGGCGAGAAACTCCTGCGTCACGTCGCCTGTGCCGGCAGTGCCCGGCGTGCATCCGTTACTCCCGTTGCTGCCGATCGTGCAACCCGCCGAACCCACCGCGGTGACGATATACCAGTCGCTCGAAACGAGCGTTGCGTAGCCGGACTGGGCGGCGAAACCATTGGTGTTGGCGTTTTGCGCGTCGGTAATCCAGTTCAGGTACCCCTGAGCAGTCGTGTCGGTTGCGTTGGTCAGCGCGGAGCCGGAAAGCTCGGTGCTGGCGTTGTGGGGACCCGCGCCATCGGGGCCGGAGGTGTCGTTGGTCATGGTCCAGATGGCTTCCTGAATCGCGATGTCGTTTGTCGTCGCATTGTTGCCGGACTGCGCCCTCATCTGGGTCGTCAACCAGGCCAGTTCATTGTACAATTGCGTGCCGGCGGTGTAAGAGCTGTTGGGCGCGTTGTTGACGCCGTAGCGCGTATCGTCGTCGATACTGGCTGAGTTGGCCGTCAGCGCGGTCGAATAAACGGTAACGTTCTGCTGGCCGTAATAGATATTGTCGTTAAAGTCGTCGCAATAAAGCGACACGGTCGTGCCATTCACGGTACCCGTGTAGGGGCTGATGGCGTAATTTCCGTCGAAGGTCAGCCCCGGCGAATTGGATTGCGTGTTGAAGTCCAGGATATAGGAAGTGGCCGCCTGCAGGGAGACGACAGACAAGAATAGAACTACAGGAATAATCGGTCTGGTTTTCATTTTGTTTGCTCTATGGAACGGCTACAATCCCAGTGTGTGGCCGCGAATGATGGCCAAACAAGGGAATAGGACCGGGTTTGGGCGGGGTTAGGTACGGCTTAAGAGGGTTACTGCGTGGTTGTATTACCGATTCGCGTTCACCATTCTGCCGAGAGACTACTCAAAAGTGCAAGTGGTCTGCTACACTTGTCGTAGGGGAATTTGAACTATGGAAATACTCGAAAGAATTCACACGCTCCGCTGGCGCATTGATGCGCTTCTCGCAGAGCCTTTGCCGCCGTCAAGTCGGTTCCTGCTCGATCAGGCTGCGCCACACGTTGACGCCGCGTTTCAGGACCGCCTGAATCCGGGTCTGGACGCCGAATGTCATTGGTTGTGCGGGGATTCCTTTGTGTCCTTCGTCGAGGTCCAACAGGGGCTAGGGGCAATACTCTTCACTTAACGATC
>PLEX01000154.1:0-6949 GCA_003136575.1 Bryobacterales bacterium
ACGCCATCGCCACGCCATCGCCGGTGGCGACCGCGGGATTGGTGGTTTCGCGATACACGCAGCCCAATCCTCCGGAGGCGAGCAGGACCGCGCGCGCCCGGATCTCGTGCAACTCGCCGCGCTTTTCGTCGAGGACGATGGCGCCGGCCACTCCGTCTCCACCCGAAAGAAGATCGACGACAGCAGAGTACGTTTCAAACCCGACATCGGGGAGCGACGCGGCCTTTTGATAAAGCGCGCGCGCGATTTCGTGGCCGGTGGAATCGCCGTGCGCATGAAGAACGCGGCTGCGGCTATGCGCTCCTTCGCGGGCAAAGACGAGTTTCGAGCCTTTGCCGTGCGGCTCGCGGTCGAACTCGGCGCCCCAGCCAATCAATTCCTGAATAGCGGCCGGAGCTTCTTCGACCAACGCGTGCACGGCACGCACGTTACATAATCCATCGCCGGCGTAGATGGTGTCCTGTTCGTGGAGTTCGACGCGGTCGTCATCGCTCAAAGCCGCGGCTATACCGCCCTGCGCATATTCGGACGACGATTCCTGCAACGAGTCTTTCGCAATCACAAGGACGCGACCTGCCTGCGCCAATTCAATGGCGGCACGCATGCCGGCGACGCCGGCTCCGATCACGAGAAAATCGCAGTCACTCGCCAAGATGAATCTTAACAGCGCCGCGCGAACAAATCCAGAAGTGTTGCAGCCAGTGCGAATGTTTACACAGAGTTACAGGTCATCCATCGATTTCCCGAATACGCGATATCAGTTCTTTCGTTATACAAATTTCCGTAGATTGGACGATAATTGAATTGAGCAGTAGGCGCGCGCGATTCAGGACGAATCGCTCTCCGCTCGTCCCTCACTCGCTCCCCGGCCTGTTGACAGCTGAAGGTCCGATGTCTCCGACGTACGGCTTCGGGAAGCGTACGCAGTTGGAGTGTTCCGAACTCAGCCACGTAGCCCAAAACAATTCGCGGCCGGAGGTGTCCCTCGGCCCGTTTGAAGGAATATGCGCGAGTTCGACCGCCGAACGCGCCTGATAAAGGGTGTCTCCCGCTTTCCGGCGCGGTATCCGGCGACTCTTGCGTTTATGCCACTAAGGAGCTTATACATGCGTACCCTCGCGGTATTAACGGTTGGAGTGTCTCTTGTAATCGGCTTGCAGGCCGCCGATAACGGGCCGGACAAAGTTGCCGCCGATGGGCCGGCACGGCCCGCTTCCGGCACGGTTGCACCAGCGCGCGAATTCGCCGCCAGGCAACAGGCCGCGCAGTCGGCCATGCAGGATCACGACTACGGCGCCGCTGCCAGGTTGCTTGAAGTTTGCGTAACCGAGTCGGCAACCGCGGCCGAGCGAGTCACTTCCCTCGCCTGGTACGGGATTGCCCTGCACCGGCTGAACAGAAATACGGAGGCGCGGCCTGCGTTCGAACAAGCGCTCGCGGAATGGGCGGACACCGACCAAACACCGCCGGGCGAGCGGATTGCCGTTACCAGTCTTCTTGCGGCAGTGGATCGCAAACTGGGAGATTACCAGAGCGCGGAACGTCTTCTCCGATCCGCCATCGCGGAGAAACCAGTAAGCCACGAGCAACAGGCCATGCTGATGGTAAGCCTGGCGGACATCCTTCGCGAGCAACTGCGGGACGCCGAAGCCGCAGCGCTGGCGAACGAAGCCGGCCGGTTGACCGGACTTTCGCATCAGCAGGAAACGAGCGTCATGATCGAATCGGCGGAACTGGCCCGGGACATGGGCCTTCGCGGCGAAAGCATCGAAATGTGGAATCGGATCGAAGAAGTCGCGCTCAGGGAACATTCCGCGCGCCTCGAAGCGGTCGCCGCTGGGGGGCTGGGCGAGACATGGTTCACATTGGGCAACTTGGCGCGCGCGGAACCGCTGCTGCGCCGCTCTCTGCAACTGCTGCGAGACGACCCGTCTTCCGCGCCGTCCCAACTGGCAACGGCGCTGTCTCTGATGGCGCGGCTGTACATGGACGAAAACAAACTGGCGCTGGCCGGCGAGGCGGTGGATGAAGCGATCGAGAAGGATGGGGTCGGCCTGGGCATCGATCACCCTCAAATCGCGACACTGCTGGAATTGAAAGCGGCGATCCTTTCGCGGCGTGGCGAGGCGGAACCCGCCAGGGAAGATCTGGAACGTGCACGGGGCATCATGAGCGCCCATTTCGGCCCGGACTCGGCCGCGGTTGCCGGCGTCCTTGCCGCGCTCGGCGATGTGGAGGAACGCGCCAATCGACCCGGAGCGGCCGTTGCGGAGTACGAAAAAGCCGTGAAGCTTCTGCGTGGATCCGGGCCGGAAACGCTGAAGCTTGGGACCGAAATCGTGACGCGATATGCCGCGGCTCTAAAGGCGGACCATCGCCCGGAAGAAGCGCGGGCCGTGCTCAGGAATCTTCAGGCTTCACGCGCTCCGGACCGAGACCCGGCGCCGGCTGAGAACGCCGCTGCGTCCCAGCCTGCCGCGGCGAAGAGTTTCCGTTGACAGTGAAATGACACAATTGGGTAAATGCCCCGGTATTCTGTCGCGACACCGCAGCGGACTTATACCGCCGTGGTGGAGCGTGGCGCAATCGCGCGCCTCCCCGAGTTCTTGCCCGCGAAATGCGGACGTATATTCATCGTTACCGAACGCGCTGTGTGGGATTTGCATGGGGACCGGGTCCGCAACGCCCTTGGCGATTTGAGTTTCGATACGCTCTTTTTCGCCGGTGGAGAAGAGCACAAGCGTATGTCGCACGTCGAGCAACTCGCCGTGCGGATGGCGGAACTGGGCGCCGACCGGTCAAGCCTGGCGATCGCGTTCGGCGGCGGCATTGTCACCGATCTCGGCGGGTTCGTTGCCGCGATTTTTATGCGCGGCATTCCGGTCATCCAGATTCCGACGACCCTGCTCGCCCAGGTGGACGCGGCAGTCGGTGGGAAAACCGGCGCTAATCTGGTCGCAGGCAAGAATCTGATCGGTTGCTTCCATCAGCCGCTGGCGGTGCTGGCCGATTCCGACGTTCTCGCCACGCTCCCGGAACGCGAATATCGCGCGGGGCTTTATGAAGTGATCAAGCACGGCATCATCGCTTCGGAACCGCTGTTCCGGTTGATGGAGACGGAGTGCGATGCGGTCTTTGGGCAGGAGCCGGAGATCGTGGAGCATATGGTCGCCGAGTCGGTACGGATCAAAGCCGAGGTTGTTACCGCCGACGAACGTGAATCGGGGTTGCGGCGCATTCTGAATTTCGGGCATACTTTTGGCCACGCGCTTGAAGCGGATACGAGATACACACGTTTTCTGCACGGCGAGGCCGTTTCGTGGGGAATGCGCGCCGCGACGCACCTGGCGCTTGCGCTGAAGATGCTTCCTGAGGAAGACGCGCGGGCGGTGTTCGACATGCTCGAACACTACGGTCCGATCCCTACGGTGGCTGGGATTGCGGCCGAATCGCTGCAGGCGCGGCTGCTGAAGGACAAGAAGACGGTGCAAAGCCGTATTCATTTCGTGCTGCCCGTGCGGATAGGCGAGGTCGCCGTTCGCGCCGATATTCCCGANNGCCTCGCGGTGGGTGCGCAGTATGTTTGGCAGGGTTGCGCACCGGTACGACCTCGCGAATCACCTGCTTTCAGCGAACATCGACAAGTCGTGGCGGAACCACACCGTTGCGCAGGTGCGCGACATCCTGCGGCGGCCGGACTCTCGCGTAATGGACCTGGCGTGCGGCACAGGCGATTTGCTTGTCGCGCTCGAACGCGAGGCCGGGCGTAAGCTTATCGGCAGCGATTTCTGCCATCCCATGCTGGCCGGCGCGAAAAGTAAANNGCGGATGTGCTGTGCCATGAGGGCGTGGAGCCGGGGCCGGCGCTGGGGGAGATGCGCCGCGTGCTGCGGCCGGGCGGGGCGCTCGCGATTCTGGAGTTCACACAGCCGCCGAACAGAGCGTTCGCGGCTCTTTACAACTGGTATGCGCGGCGCGTGCTGCCGATCCTGGGCGGAGCAATTTCGGGCGCGCCGGAAGCGTACAAGTACCTGCCGGAGTCTGTGCGGAAGTTCCCCGAAGCGCCCGAACTTGCGGCAATGATGGAAGAAGCCGGGTACGCGCGCGTGAAGTGGGAGTATCTGACGCTTGGAATTGTCGCGCTGCATGTGGGGCGCGTGGAGTAGACGGACCGCCTGGTTCGCGCGATACAGTGCATCGGTGGAATGCGGTACGCACGTCGCCGATATCAAACGTTCGTTTTTAATGTTGCCAGTCCCACGCTTGCTTAGTAGACTACAAGACAGGACACCTTTATGCGCCGTTTGAATAACCCGGGTTTATGCGCCATTGGCTTGATTGGTTTGCTGTCACTCGCGGTTATGTCGCGGGCCGCCGATACGAAGAAGGAATCTCCGACGGACCTGACGCTCTCCGGCATGGATGGCAGGAAGGTTCATCTGCGGGACTTGCGCGGCAAGACCGTTGTGCTTAATCTGTGGGCGACATGGTGTCTCCCATGCCGCGAAGAAATGCCGATGATGGTGGATGCGGAAAAAGTATGGAGGGAGAAGGGTGTAGTGTTCATCGGCGCTTCGCTCGACGATAACAAGACAAGAAAGAACATTCCCGACTTCCTGAAACAGTTTCAGATCACATTCCCCATCTGGACAGGCGCGACACCGGACGATCTGGCGAGACTCCACCTGGGCGAGGCGGTACCGGATACCGCTTTCGTCGACGCGGAGGGTATTATCTTCGCACGAGTGCGCGGCGAAATCCGACGACCGGAGTTGGACGAGCGTCTTGAGTGGGTTACGGGTGATCGGACGCGTCCGGCTCCACAGGCTTTGGTAATACATTTAGATTAGTGCCGGGTCCAGGAAAGTGCGGACGTTAGTAGTTTTTTACTATTGAACGCTTCGCCGGTTTCCGCGTAACATGGAGCAACCAAGGAGAGTTTGGTCCATGAAACACCCACAAACACTTGCAGTTCGTTTCGCTTTCGCGGCGATGTTCGCGACGGCTTTTTATGCCCCCAAAGCGCACGCGCAGGGCTGCGTCGTCGCGCGCTCGAACGGCGAAACCGGCGGGCCGGAGAGCGAAGGAGGCTATCTGAAGCCTGGCGAATTCGAGGTCAGCGTCGGCTACCGCCACCAGTTCTCTTTCGAGCACTATGTCGGCGATTCCGTTGAGCGCAATGCGGCGGGATTGTCCCGCACCCAACTGGGCACTCAGGTAGAGAACAAGATCAATCTGGAAAATCTTAGCCTTGTCTACCAATTGACGTCTCGCTTCAGCGTGACGGCAAACGTGCCCGTGATGTCAGCCAGTCGCCACACGAACGATACAAGCACGTTCCAGTTATCCCATGGTATTGGCGACACTTCGTTTATGGTCTCGGGCTGGCTGTGGAATCCGAAGGAGAATACCAAGGGCAATGTGCAGATTGGATTCGGCCTCCAGATACCCACCGGAAACGACGACGTCATATCGAATATCAACGGCAAGCCGACTGTGGACGATTACTCGATCCAACCCGGCAGCGGCGGCTACGGCATCATTATGCAGTGGGCGGCTTACAAGAATCTCAAGAGGATCTCGACCCAGCTCTATTTCAACGGCAGCTATCTGGCCACTCCGCAGAATACCAACGGAATCTTGCGCAGCGCCACCGCTGCAAGTCAACCATTGACCGAATTCAACTCCATTTCAGACCAGTATCTGCTGGAGGCGGGATTTGCGGCACCCGTGAAGAAGGTTTCCGGTTTGACAGTGACGTTTGGCCCTCGCTTTGAGGGCGTCCCTGCCAACGACCTTATTGGCACCAGCCTGGGGTTCCGGAGGCCTGGTTTTGCGCTCTCCATCGAACCGGGTTTCCAGTACTACCGTCACGGCAACGTGTTCACGTTCTCCGTCGCGAAGGCCATGTACCGCGACCGCACCAGGAGCGCGCCGGACGACTTGCTCGGCGTTTACAGCGGCGATGCCGCTTTCGCCAATTATGTGTGGCTGGCGAGCTACTCATTCCGCTTCGATCCGTTCCATAAGAGTATGGCGCCTCACCATACCAATTAGGTCGCCGCAGTTGCATTTCGAGAAAGCGCGAAGCACCTGTCCGAATTTTCACGGACAGGTGCTTTGCTTCGTTAGCCATTGCCTCGGGCAGGGCGCGAACGCGAGTTCCCGGAGTAAGCCTGGCGTCACCGAACAAGCGCGGTGCGCTCTTCCAGGCGCGCGACACGTTCGTTATGGTGTTCGCCTCTATCCGTTCCGGAAGCTTGTCAACATTGCCGATTCGCCTGTTCAGATCGTCGAACCGCTTGTTCTGCAGCCACGCCGCGTGCATGAGAGCTACAGTTTCGCATGAAACCAAGGCGGTCGTTATTCGCGTCGCCATTCACTGGTCCTCAGGGCCCCCTGGCATTGCCGAAAGAAGCGATTGCGAGCGCAGCGATTACCCCGAACCGTGAAGGGTCGGAATTCCGCCGCCCGGGCCAAATCACGCGGACGATCCGTACTGTCACATTTTTGTAAACCTATATTCACATTCAGCCGGTACACTCCTACCCTGGAGGCGCACTATGTCCAGCGCAGCAGCAGTAGCGAAGGCACCCACAGTTCACGACAAACTATCCCGCAACCCCGGCAGGATCGGCATGATGATCTTCGGCGTGGCGTTGATCGCCGGATTGATCTACACGGTCTTAGCCATGAGAGAGGATCTCGGCACGATCCATGTCACCACGGCCGCCCCTTTCATTCTTCTGGGCATTGCGCTGTTCACGGCCCTCGGCTTCGAATTCGTCAACGGCTTCCACGATACCGCCAACGCCGTCGCCACCGTTATTTACACGCATTCCATGGAACCCCACATCGCCGTGGTCTGGTCCGGCATGTGGAATTTCATCGGCGTTCTGAGTTCCTCGGGCGCGGTCGCCTTCGGCATCATTTCGCTGCTGCCGGTCGA
>PLEX01000154.1:6959-8650 GCA_003136575.1 Bryobacterales bacterium
TGGGCCTTCCGGCTTCGAGTTCCCACACCATGGTCGGCTCCATCATCGGCGTCGGCGTGGCTAATCAGCTGATGTCCACACGTACGGGTACCAGCGGCGTCGACTGGAATCAGGCGCTGAACGTCGGCAAGACCCTGCTGATTTCCCCGCTGATCGGCTTCGGAGTGGCGGCGATTCTGCTGATTATCTGCAAGGCGGTGATTAAAGACAAGCGGCTTTATGAAGCGCCGGTCGGCACCGAGCCGCCTCCTTTCTGGATTCGCGCTCTGCTGGTCGGCACCTGCACGGGCGTCAGCTTTGCGCACGGCTCGAACGACGGACAAAAGGGCATGGGCCTGATCATGCTGATCCTTGTCGGCACGGTACCGACCGCTTACGCCTTGAACCACGCGGTCTCGCCGGCGCAAACGGCGGATTTCCTGGCTGCATCGGCGCAGACGGAGCAGGTGGTGAGCAAATATGTGAATCCGAACGCGCTGGTGGGCAACTCCCGCGACGAACTGACGGAATACATCCGCACGAAAGAGTTCAAGGCCGACACCATGCTGGCGCTGCGGCAGTACATCAACGAAATCGGCAACGAAGTGAAGGAATTCGGGCTGCTGAAGAACGTCCCGTCCGACCGCATGAGCAATCTGCGCAATGACATGTACGTGGTGAGCGAAGCGCTGCGGCTGGTGCCGAAGGCGGGCAAGACGGAGTTCACCGCCGACGACATGAAAGTGCTGGCGAATTACAAAAAGCACATCGACCTGGCCACCAAGTTCATTCCGACCTGGGTTAAAGTCGCTGTGGCGCTGGCGCTCGGGATGGGTACGATGATCGGGTGGAAGCGCATTGTGGTGACGGTGGGGGAGAAGATCGGTAAAGACCACCTGACTTACGCGCAGGGAGCAGCGGCGGAGATCACGGCGATGGCGACGATCATGACGGCGGATACGCTGGGGCTGCCGGTGAGCACGACGCATGTGCTGTCGTCGGGAATCGCGGGGACTATGGCCGCGAATCATACCGGGATTCAGATGGCGACGGTGCGGAGCCTGGCGATGGCGTGGATTCTGACGCTGCCGGCGGCGATGATCATGTCCGGTTCGCTGTTCTGGGCGTTCCGGAATTTGTTCTAGAGCGGGATTGATCCGAAGCGAGACCTCCAGGAAGAAGAGAAGGGACCGGACGGCAATGGAAAACGACGCAGATATCCAGGAACTTGATCGGCTGCGGGCCGCTTATAAAGAGGCGGTGGAGGCGTGGATCAAGGCCATCCGCGCCGAAGAAAACTTCGCCACGCCGGACCATACCGTACCGGCGGTGGATGTTTGGGAACATGCGGGCTTCGACGAGGAAGACGCGCGGGATAAGGCCAAGGAAGCGCGCCAGGCTTATGAGGATGCGCTCAGGAAGGCGGATTTCGGTTTTTGAAGCCAGAGGGAGCGGAGTCGACCGACTGAGCCCCTGCCCCGCCCAAATTGATTATGAGCACTGCGACCGCGGTACTGGCCTCTGTCGGCGACCATGGCGTTCTGAATACTCCGCTATCCGGGGCGCTTTCCGAAGTCTGGATCGACCGCGATCTGGGCTGGCTGGACTTCAACGACCGCGTTCTGGCCGAGGCGCTGGACGATCGTACTCCCTTACTGGAGCGAGCCAAGTTCCTCGCGATCTTCAGCTCGAACCTCGACGAATTCTTCATG
>PLEX01000007.1 GCA_003136575.1 Bryobacterales bacterium
ACCAGCGGCCACAAGCCGACTTAGCGGGAGTGGCCGGAATCATGGGCGCCAGGAAGGCGTAGACTTAAGGAAATGGACAGCTGGATGAAGCGGATCAGTGTGAGCCCGGCGGTTTGCCACGGCAAAGCGTGTGTTCGGGGGACCAGGATCATGGTTTCTGTAATTCTGGACAATATCGCAGCTGGTGTGGCACGGGCCGATATTCTCGCCAGCTACCCCGCACTTACACCCCAGGATATTGACGCAGTGCTTGCATATGCGGCCGAGCTGGCGCGCGAAGGCACGATGGAACTGCCGCTTGAGCTGACAGCTTGAAGTTCAAGACAGACGAAAACCTTCCCCTGGAGGCTGCGACAACACTGCGTGGGTCGGGTTTCGATGTCGAAACCGTGTGGGACGAGTCCCTGTCGGGCGCGGATGACGAAATGATCGCAAATATCGTTAGAGCCGAGGCCCGGATTCTGCTCACGCTCGATCTGGATTTCGCCAATATTCGGGCATACCCTCCAGAGCAACATCCCGGCATTATCGTGCTGCGCCTGAAAACCCAGGACAAACTCACGATCGTGGCGTATCTGCGGCGGCTGGTGGCTGCATTGGAGGAACGGAGCCCGGTCGGGGAGTTGTGGATTGTCGAGCCCGATCGTATCCGCTTCCGTCAAGCTGGCGGATGATTGACGGAAGCCGACTTATCGGGAGTAATCTGAACGGTCCCCTGACGGCCGAAATCTCCGCACTTCAAGGCGATGAGACTGTGACTACTCCCGAAAAGTGCAACTAAGGCGGGTCCGTTACCTGCGTAAAAAAAAGGTGGCCTGGCATCGAAACCACGTCATCAGACGGTCAGTTGTGAAAAGAACGCAGAATATTTTGGAACACTTTGCGCATATCGGATGTATCAGCACGTCCAATCCGCAGCAGCTCGAAATAACGATCTTGCACGATGCGCTTTTCTAGCAACTCCCCCTGGTATCGTGACAGAGAACGCTCAAAACCCGTCCATTGAATTGGCATCAGCCCATCTTTTTCATCGCTAAGCGCGGTCGCACCCAGATAGAGCTCTATCGAGCACGCGAGGCCATTTATATCGGCTTCCACGAGGCCGGTCGGTCCGAGCGTCGGATACCGTTCGGCCCACACAAGGTGTGGTAGTTGAATGACGCGAAAATTCTGCGGCAACGGCAAGGCCTTGGCTCTGAGACATTGAACCGTTCCAGCCGCGTCGTTATCGAAAACAGCGACGACTCTGTTCGAAACGCCAGCACCGGCTAGTCCCCTTAGAAGGTTCATCAGGTTGCCGGTTCCGCCTGCTACGGCGAATTGCCCATGGTCCAGAAAGGAGACATCTCCTGAAAGAATTCAGGGATGCGTGGGCGGCGTTCATGGATGCGGTCAACGATGAACTCAAGCCGCAGTTCGCGCGGGAGATTCAGAGGTATCAAGAGGACTTCACGAAACACGCTGAACGCGAGTATCAGTTCTAATCAGAGCAATAACATTCGATTTGGTCCGGGCGGCGCCAGATTCTCTACGTTCGTAATCGTCCGAATTGCAAACCGCAGGCGGCTCGCCGCCCCCAGGACGGCGTTCGCGTTCATCGTGAAAAGGACCAGTTGTGGCACGGCGATCTCCGCGCGAACAGGACTTCGCGGGCGCGCGCCCGAAGGGCGGATGATTAACGGCATAATCGCTATGACCTTTGAAACCGTAGGCGGCTTCTTATAAATCGTCTCGAAACGGCATTTGGGGAGAAGAGGCGCTATGCCATTTGGAATGATACTGATCTCCTCCTCCCTCGCGGTCATTTTCGGCTGCGCGCTTTTGGTTGTGAGCGTCATGCTTGGCCGCGCGAAGAAATATACGACAGAGGCGCTCGCGCGCTACTCGCGGATCATCGACCTCGAAGGGGAACAGGCGACGCTCCAGACCACGAACCGCCGTTTGCATGGCGAAACGATGGCCTCGCAGCAGCGCGCGGCTCAGGAGCACGCTCGCCTGATGCAGCAGTACCGCGGCGCTGAGGCCGCGTTCCTGGAAAACGATAACAAGGTGAGGGCTGCCCTTGCTGCTGAGTACACGGCAGCGCTGGCGCGGTATCGGGATTTACAAAACGAAATCGCGGTGGCCGAAGACTCCCTTGAAGACATTTCCTTCGGGATATACAAGCCGCATTTTACATTTCAGACGCCTGAGGAGTATAAAGCCAGGATCGAGTTACTCCGAGGCAGGCAACGGGATTTGGTGCGGCAAGGCGGCGCAACGCAGTGCCCGATCCCGTGGACAGTAAACAACAGCAAGACCGAGGGGAAGCGAATGATTCGCCTGCACTCCAAGCTGACGCTCCGGGCATTCAACGGAGAATGCGAAGCCGCAATTGCAAACATTAGCTGGAACAACGCACAAACAATGGAGCGGCGAGTCCGCAAGGCGTACGCCGATATCAACAAGCTGGGTGACGTGGACAACAATACGATCACCGGCCCGTACTTCATGTTGAAGATTGAAGAACTAAGAATCACGCAGGAGTACGAGCAGAAGCGTTACGAGGTGCGAGAGGAACAACGCCGCATCCGCGAGCAGATTCGCGAGGAGGAACGAACTCAGAAAGAGATTGAGAACGCACTTACTGAGTCCGCTTCTGACGAGAAAAAATACTCGGCTGCTGTTGCCAGGGCGCGGGACGAGGCAACGGAGGCGATGGGAGTAAAGCTTGAGAAACTGACGGAACAAATCAGCAGGTTTGAGGCAAAGCTGGACGAGGCGAGACGGAAGAAGGAGAAGGCAATCGCCAGGGCACAGCTGACAAAATCAGGTTTCGTATACGTGATCTCGAACTTCGGATCGTTCGGGGAAAAGGTTTTTAAGATTGGAATGACGCGGCGGCTCGAACCTATGGATAGGATCTACGAATTGAGTGGTGCCTCAGTGCCATTTCCATTCGATTTGCACGCAATGCTGTACTCGGACGACGCGCCTGGCCTGGAAAATGAACTCCATCGGCTCTTTCATGGACGGCGGTTGAATAAGGTTAACGCTCGTCGGGAATTCTTTCACGACGTCGCACTGGAAGAAATCGAGGGTTTTGTTCGGACGAAAGGGCTGAGCGCGCAATTCATGCAAATTCCGGAAGCTAGAGAATATCGGCAGACTCTGGCGATGCGCGAACAGTTGCAGAAGGTGCCGCCTGGTTCTGAAGCACGGTTCCCCGTGCAGCTTTTTCCGGCTGAGTCGGCCAGTGTAGGCGACTAAGAATGCCGGCGTGCGACATTTTCCCTCCGGCGACCCGGTCAGTCCGCTCCGACGACGCGTCCATCTGCGAACGGGGAAGGGACGGCCGCTGTCCTGCCCGTTCACGTCCGAATGGTTGGCCCACGAACCGCCGCTGTACGTCATCGGGATATCGGGAAGCGACGTCGCGGACGGTCCCCAAAACGGCGATCTGGGAAACGTACGCCCGCTCCGGCCGGGTCGTCCACCACTCGGGAAATGCGCCAGAGGGGGGCCGATCAGCTGGTAACAGACCGTGACTTCGACTTCGCGGGTCTTCGCGGCGGGCGACATGCCGAGTTCGCGACGCGCCACCAGACACTCCCGGATCGCCTCGGCAACATTCACCGCAGCCTCGGCCGTCTGCCCCTGACTGACACAGCCGGGGATTGATGGGCACTCGGCGACCGACATCCCATCCTCGTCCTGATGGGTGCTGATCAAACTTCATGTTGCTTCCAATTCTAGCCCGGTTGCGATAGCGCTCGTTCGCGCCGCACGATCAGGCCGCTGGATGAATCTGAATCTCTCTGGCTACAGTCGTCGGACCAGGAACGGGGTCGCCAAACTCGCGCAGTGTCCTGAGATGTCCCTCGATCGCCTCGCGGATATTGGCTTCGGTCTCCTCGAGCGTGTTCCCGGTTGTGATGCAGCCCGGCAGGTCGGGAACGTATGCCGCCCAATTTGCTTCGGCCCGTTCAAATATGACCGCGTACCTGTCATTCATTAGTTTCTCTCCAATCCCGGCCTTCTCTCCAAACCCGCCGCCCTCAGAATCGACTTCGGCGTACCGGCCGGGACATCATCGCCTGGGTGCCCCGGAATCGTGACGACGTTCGGTTTCGACAGGTGCTTGTAGTGCCGGTGACTTCCGGTAGTTCGCACATGCCTCCAGCCGTCCGCCTCGACCATCTTCACGACATCCCTGACCTTCACCTGTCCTATTGTAGTGCCGCTTCAACGCTGATCATGGCACGTCGTACATCCGCCCGGAGCCCGCATCTTCACGTGGCAGGGCTGGCAGAAGGTCATCTTCGTCGTGCCCAGCCGGTCGGACACAACATCCTCGGTGGAAATCGGTCCGTGGCACTGCTCGCATTCCGCCCCGCTCTGCAGATGATAAAGGTGGTCGAAAAACACAAAGTCCCGCAGCGCGAAAACGCGGACCCACGGGATCGGCTGCTTCCTCTCCGCGAAAGCGCTCAGCGTCGCGCGGGTCGGGGGTTCCTTCGTCGATAGGCGGTGGCACTCAAGGCATCTCGGCGCATCGGGAATTCCCACCGCATCGCCGAACTTCGCCGGGTAAACGTGGCAGTCGGCGCAAGCCAGCTTCACCTCGCCGACGTGCGTCAGATGGCTGAACGGAATCGGCTGCGTCGGTCCGGTCTTCTCCTGCGCGGAGGCAGCGAACGCAATACACAGCGCAAGGGCCGCGACGCGCGGCGACATGGAGTTCAGAAACATCCGCTTCAGCCGTGCGGCGCGGCCAATTCGTGCACGGTTTCCAGAGAGCGCAAGGGCCGCGACGCGCGGCGACATAGAGTTCAGAAACATCCGCTTCAGCCGTGCGGCGCGGCCAATTCGTGCGCGGTTTCGAGAGACCGCGGCGCGGAGCCAGGTCGGCGGAAGATTCAGTTTCGGGAAGCACCGGAGCATCTCGCGCCCGAACCCCGGTGTGTGAGCGGCCATTTTTCATCCAACTCGGTGGACGCGCCGCAGGCGCGTCGTGGCGGATACTGCCAATCTTCGGTAGTGGGTCAGTTTGAAAAAAGAGGGCCTTAACAAATGGCAACGCAATTGCTTTCATGTCCACGCCACACCGTTCGCCGTAATGTACCGCCAAGCACAAGAGTCAAATACAATAACCGCATGACTATTGTGGCTGGCTTTGTCAACGACAATGGCGTATTCTTGTGCGCCGATACACTGACTACGGATGGCGGAGTGACAGCCGTCTATCGGAGTAAGATTATTCCCGTGTTCCTTGGGGATGGCAAAGCATTCTTCGCTTTTGGTGGAGATGTGAAGTTTTCGGAGTTGGCAATCCAGCGCTGCGAGAGGATGCTCCACCGCTACAACGGCGCCCCGCGTTCTGTGGCAGAAATAGCGGAGACAATCAGAAAACAATGGCACTCTGCGTTCCGTGAGTCCCATACGCAAGATGTCTACTCGGGAGATCAAATCCTGTGCGCTATCCACGCGGAAGCGAACGCCGAAACTGCCTTGTATTCCAGTTCTAACCAGTTTTTTGCGCGGGCCACGAATAATGTCGAGTGCATCGGCTGTGGAGAGTCCGTGGCCCGCTATCTGATGGGATCTCGCTTTCAGTCTTGCGTAACCACACAGAGAAATGCTTTTCAGTACGCGATTAACGCGCTAGGTCGAGTCAAGGAGTTTATGGCTGGGTCGGTTGGTGGAAATCTTACCGCCGTGAACCTAAACCATGACGGATCGGAACACATTTACAGCCAGCGCGATATCGAGCGAATCGAGCGGTACGCTGGACAATTCGACAGCGCCGCCAGAGATCTGCTCATTTACTTCATGGACCATGACGCACCGGGACGTTTTGAAGATGAGTTTAGCCGTTTCGCGGCGGAGGTGAACGGCATAAGATGGCAATGGGAGAACGCCTTGGCCGGGGCCGCGCAAATAGAATTCCTGCCCATGGAAATTATGGACGCCTTCAGGAAAGCAAAGCCACCAGATCCTCTATCGACCAGAGGCGATCCGTCACACCCGCAGCCATCGCCGGAGTAACCCGCAAGGTCTGGTGAATTCGAACGAAATTGTAGTGCATGTAGTGGATTGCCAGCGATGCCAGGTGGTTCTCGACTTTCTTCGAGAACGCATTAGTCAGGCGCGTGAAACGCCGGTTGTGCATCCTCACGGTGAGGTTCTGGCGTTCGATATAGCTGGTGCTGATCTTCTCGGGATCGGGGCGGCCCGTGATTGTCCTCGGTTCGCATCCGATGCAGGTAGCGGGGCTATAACGACGCTGGCCCTGAGAGTCAATTTCCCCGTAAATCTTGATGAGCATGGCGTAATCGATATCGCTCCCAAAGGCAGCGTCAACCGCCTTCAGATACGGCTTATGGCCGTCGCTCGTGAGTTGCACGCGATTGGCAAGGCGTGGGGCCAGGTCTTCCATGAATGCCCGCGCCGCGATGGGATCGCGCTGTCCGATCATGAAGCACGGAATCAGTTTGGTATCGGCGTCGATGGCTACCCATGTCCACACGTCGCCACAGTGTCCCTGTTCGAGTTTCTTGGCGGTTGACTGTTTTTGTTTGCAACCAACGAAGCTCCAGAGTTCGTCAACCTGAATCAGCTTGCACGGAAGGTTTACCAGCGTCTTGTCCATATACTCCGAACAGGCCGTGCCAAGTTCCACCAGGAGCTTGGCAATGGTGTTCTTGGATGCGCCAGTCATTCTTACCGTCGCGCGTATTGAACAGCCCTCAACGAGAGCCGAAATGATCTGCGTGCGCTTGGCTGTGTCGAGCTTGTTCATGACCCAAGTATAGCTTAGCGCTAAGCAATAAGTCAATAACAAAATGTATATAATTGACCTATTGCTTAGCGCCGTGATAGACTGCCGGGATGCCAATGGCAAGCCAAACGATTGAATCATCGCTCCTGATGGTTTTCAGGATGCTTATTGAACAGGATGCTGAGATTCGAGCCTTGCGAGATCTACTGTCTCGTCTCGATTCCGAAGGTATTCTGGATCAGGAAGCGATTGACCAGGCTCGCAATAGCGCAATGCTCTCCGACCGTCAGATTTTACAACGATTACAGTCTTTAGAGAGCCGAGTGCTGCCGTTGCAGATTTCTGACATTCTCGAAACTCTCGAAAAAAACTATCGACCCAACTAGCTGTGATATTCACGCGCAATTCTCCTGTAAACTGGAATTGTGCGTGAAGACAGAGCTTCCGTATAGCTTCCGGCCTTGTGGGTGCGCAAAACCCTGAAGACCCAATCCGCTATGGGAGGGGATAGGTGTGTCCCGTGAAGACATTATATCAAGCAGTGGCGATCACAGCTTTAATACTGGTGCGACCGATCACGGCCACCGTAGAGGACAAGTCGGCAGAACGATGGGTCTCGCTTTGTCGTCCTGTCGTCGAAGCGCCGCTTGATCGCAACGGAGATGTAGTCACTCCGGACACATTCAGCGCAGGCCGGTGCTTCGGGGCGTTCGAATCCTTGCAAGTTCTGTCCGCGCTTCAGATAGGCGGAAAGCCCGCGTTAGGAATATGCCCGCCGACGAAGACAACCATGACACAGTGGGTTGCCGTTTTCGTCGAATATACAAAGCGCCACCCTGAGCGGTATCAAGAGCCTTTTGCGCGGGTCGCGCTAGATGCCCTAGCCGAGTCTTTCCCGTGCCGGGGTAAATAATCGACTCCCTTGCTTCCAAAACGCCACGGCGCGATAATGTTTGTGTTATGAGCGACGAACAAATGTTAACGGCAGTAGGCAGGGCCATAGTAAACGCTGACTCATCAAGAAAAAAAATGCAGGCGTTGGCGTCCGAGCTCAGCCATACATCGGAGACGTTCGACTCTGCATCTAAAGCGCTTCGCGATTTGGTGGGCGTGTCCGGCACTCGAAGCTACGATCTCGACTCTGCGCTATCGAAACTCCCTGACCTGTCCGTACTCTCTGAACAGATTAGAGAATACCGGACGGAGAGGACCAGAAGCTCTGAACTTGCGGAGCGCGCGCGCGAACTGCGCGGACTGGCGTAAAAAGATGCACCCATGACAGAAGACGACGAGAGCCAATGGAAGCGTTTCGCAGGGATGCGCCGGAGACTTATCGTCGCCATTGGTGGCTTCTGGTTTATCTGGCTCGTGAACGCCGCGCCGATACTCCTCCTAACGCAGGGCAAGTCCGCCCTCCTCGCTGGAATCCTGGCGGCACTGGCAACCCTTGGAGAACTTCTGATATTGGGTGCTATGGAAATAAACGGAGACGACTTCGCAAGGCTCGCCTACGGCCATTACAGACAGAAATACGGAAGAGATCCCCAGACCGCTCGCGAGAAACTTACAGCGCTAGGCGAAGCACGGGGAGTCGAAGAAAAGGCAGAGCATGGAGACTGACCTACCGCTGTCCCTTCCACCGCGCCTTAGCTCCCTTTGCGGCGATCTGAGACCGTTTCCTTGCCGGAAGCGCCGCCGCCCTGGCTATGCCACCCTTCCGCCCCAAGGCAACCGCTGCCGGATCTTTAACGGCTGGGGCTTCGGTTTTGGGGGATTCTCCGATGGACTCCAGGAACACCCGATGGGCAAGTTCGTTCGGGTCGCGCGGGCGGGATCGTTCAGGCATGGCCCTATTATCCCAAGCGTGCTCAGAGAGTCAACGGCAAGATTTTTCAAACTGACCCACTACCCAATCTTCAGTCTATATCTCTTCTGTTTTCAACAAAACCACCCAAAATCGGCCGAAAACCCTTGACACCTCGTTCTATAGTCGGGTTTGGGAGAGCTTCGCCGCCCTCCCACCACGGAAATTCAACGAAGGAAGAAAACCAATATGTCGTCTCAAGCCGTCTGCGCTGAAACAGGCAGCGCCGAAACCCTGGACGCGGTCGCCGGGAACGTCCGATTCGCGCCCGAAAACGAACAGCCACAAGGCGGTTCAAAAAACCTCTCCACCGGTCCGCGCACGGACGCCGGCAAAGCCATCTCTTCTCAAAACGGCATCACCCA
>PLEX01000095.1 GCA_003136575.1 Bryobacterales bacterium
CACGCTTCGTTGGCGGCGATCTCATGGTCGAAATCCGCGAAGAACGACAGATTCTTACCGACCAAACGGTTCTGGCTTAAGCGAACGGCGCGCCACATTCTCTTTGGTACAGGGACGGTGAGAACGCCGTCGGTGACCGTGTAGCGTTTGCCGTCTTCCGCGTCATATGCCTGGATTGCAGCCGCCGGGTCAAGCCCGATTTTCTTCGCATCGATTTTAATGGTCGCGGTCTTGTCGTCCCGGTTCGTATTCACTACCCACAGAACCGCATTTCCGGGCCGCAAATGCGCAGAAGCGATCACGCCGGGCACTGTCGGTTCGATGCCGCTGCCCTTAACCCACCACCCGACAAACTTTACGTCGTCGCGCCACAGCTCGAGTTCCTGCGCCAGCGGCGGCCAAAACGGCACACCTTCGGGAAGCACGTCGTGGGCGAGAACCCAGCCGACGAACTGGTGGACGAGCGTCGCGGCGATCGGACCTTTTCCGTGCCGCTGGGCCTGGCACATAATGAATGGCGCCGATCCCAGATTCCGGCCCATCCCAATGCTGCGAAGCCTGGAAGATGGCAGAATTTCAAGGTAATCCGCGGTCAGGTCCACTGGCTCGACGTTCTCCGCTTCCATGGAGACGTCGGGCATCCACGCATAGGCAGCCTGGCCGCCGGTCGTATGCTCCCAAAGGTTCGGCGTCGGCTTGCCGTTCGCCTGAAACATATAGCGCAACCGCTTGTTATATTCGCGCAGCGCCAGGTAATCGTATCCGGGCTGCACTTTGCCGTCCGGCAGAAGATAAGCCGAACCGGTGAGGTAGTTCCAGTCCTCGGACAAGTAGTTCTCGTCGAAATAAAGGCAGCTCAGCCCGGAGGCCTTCACCCAACGGTCGAAATGAAAAAGGTCGAAATCGTTGACGCCGCGGCTGCGGGCGACATCTCCGTTTGAGAGGCTGCCCATCGGGTTACCCCAATCCGCGGCGAGAGCGTCGAACTGGCGGCCGGAGTAATCTTCATAGCGCGCGATGGCGTGAGCGATGTTACCGACGCATCCGACGACGTTCCGGCCGGCGGTTCCTGCGAGCATGGCGGCCGACTTCTGATAATCCCTGGGGTACGGACTCGAATAATACGCCCAGAGCTCTTTTCGGTCGGCATCGTTCCAGAAAACCGTCGTCGATTGCGGATAGTACTGTTTGTAATCGATCACATAACCGCGCCACGCGCGGGGCTGCGGCTTTTGCGGAGTCACCATCCAACCGTACTGAATGTTGAGAGGCTGATCGATGGGTCCCGCTTTGTCGATGAAGTTGACCCGCAGAGTGACCAGTCCGTCGTGACGCGTCAGTTCCTGGGTGGGGAGAGCTGCGTCGAGCCTCCACCCCTTATCGTTGTCCATGAAGACGCTGAAGCCGCGCTCGGAGTCGGTCAGCATTACATAGGGGACGTAGCTGCGTTTCATCGTGGGAAGGGAACTTTCCCGCGAATCCCATTTGTTCGGAGCATCGCCGAAATAAGAAGACCATCCGCCGCTGGTGGTCACGAACAGGGAGCCTTCCGATTCAGGCATCGTCACAACGAGGGACAACTTGCCGACGTTGGCCTTGGTCGGCTGAACGGTCATCGAGTTCCAGACAAAACCGTCGAATTCGACGCGCGTTGCCGTGTTCACGGTTAAATTCGGGGCTTGCGCAACGCCTGTCAGGTCAATGGCTGCGGGAGTGACGCGAGCGGCCGTGGGAGCGGCGCCGGTCAATGTGACGGTTCGGCCGTCGATAACGGCTTCGAGGGTCATAGGGCCGGACAGCTGAGACGCGCCGGAATTTAAGATGCGGCTGGCTATGCCGGCGCCATTGAGAGTGTAGTTCTTGTTCCAGAGCGATATCTGACCGTTTTGCCACTGCAGTGGCGTCCACGGTGCGATTACCTGGTCGGAGAATCCGATATTATTCGGCAGCCAGGAGAACTGATAACCCTGCAGCTTGACGGGCACCGACGTCGACGAAATCTGGGTACCGCTCTTATCGTTCAGTGTTGCCCTTAGCTGATAATCGGCGGTGAGTGCGCCCGCAGGCTGGCCGGCAGCCGGGTTCGATCCCGGTACCGGCACATCCTTCAGATCCACGGCGAACTCGGAGTAATCGCGATCGAACTCGCCGAGCGCGCTCTGTGCCACGCTGCGCCCGGTTCGCGCGTCGATCAGGTCCACGCGGCCGCCGGCGACCGATGCCCTTGCCGGCATGTAGAAGCGATCCACCTTCACGACCAGCTTCTTCGACAGCGGCGCGTAGGACGCGGTCAGGCCGAAAGGCTGCGTGTAAGGCGTCGTTTCGATGGCTGGCGGGGGTCTTCTTACGGACCCGTCGACGGTGAATGGAAATATCTGGTGATACAGGACGCTCTGGCCGGCGGACGCGGTAATCTCGCAAAAACCCGAATTGGGAATCGGCTGCGAGGCGGGTGCCAACTGGAGATTCTGCCGCGTACCCGCCGCTGCTGTTACGTCCTTTGAAAGTAAGACATCTCCCTGCGATGGGCTTATTCCGCGGCCGAACCGGGCGGAAACGCGAACGGTTGCCGGAACCCGGGCCGGCCCGACCACGGCGGCTTCGATCACGGGGCGGCCGCTGAAAATGGTCTCGATATTCAGCAACTGGAAAGCGGCTCCATCGCCCGAGAATTCGATCTGGCCGTGCCGCGGAATGTCGGCGAAAGCTCCGCCGGGCGCCCAGGCACGGAACTTGTCGGGATCGCTCAGGACATCGGTCGTGAAGAGAGCGCCCCAGTTGGTCCCGTCGGCGAGATGGTCGACGCCGAAAGCCGAGATCGGAGCCCGCGCTTCGACGGTCCATGAGTCCGCGCTCTGCTTTGACGCCACCTCCCATTTACCCGACCACGACTTCGAGCTATAGCCGACCGACGGAATCATTTTCACGTCGAAAACGGCCGGGTAGACGTTGAATAGCGTCTGATAGGTCGCCTGCGGAACGCCGGGTGGAGTGAACCAGATCTCGTTAGCCGGGTCGTAGACGATGGAATCGTCGTCGTCGCGCCGGGCGCGCGCGGAAATGAACTTCAGTTGGGGGCTGCGGAAGTTGCGGAAGGCGACATATAAGTACCGGGAGTCGTAGGTCATCCACGCTGTGCTCTGAGTTTTCGCCAGCTTGTTTTCAAAAGCCGTGACGAATCCGGTACAGGCGGCGGCCCTGTCCCACTCGGCCGGTTCCAGTACCCCGTCGATCACCGGCGCACGGCTGGTTGCGGGTATTTTCATCCGGGGCAGCGGCACGGGATTTGGTGGGGCCTGGGAGGTCAGGTGTGGGGCGAAAGTCAGAAGGAACGCCAGGGCGGCAACAGTGACTTTGAGGACGGGATGGCTGACCACGAAATACCTGCCTGATGGTACCATGA
>PLEX01000092.1 GCA_003136575.1 Bryobacterales bacterium
GGAACTCCTTGAAATGCAGGCCGGGCGCAAAGCGCGCCGCGAGGCCGAACTCGAAGAAGCCCGCCTGCTCTTCCAACTGGCTGAAACGGAAGGCGTGGAGTTCGATCCCGCCGCCGATGGTATTGTTTTTTCGCTCGAAGAAATCAAACGCTACACAGACCGTCATCACCGTCTGAACCGCGCCAAAAACTCCGAAAGGAACTACCGGACGAAGCAAAATCCGCCGACACCGGTGACCCAGACGCGCCGAGCGGCCTGATTTCCGTCGCCAAACGCCTCGAAGACCGACTCATGGCCGGTTCCTGCGCCACCGCTCTATCCATCCATTTCTTGATCGGCGTCTTTTCATCGGTGTGCATCGGCGTGCATTGGTGTGCATTTTCCTCCCCAAAAGACCCGACTGGAACATAATGGAAAGAAGCATCCGTTTCACCACCCGACGCGTCATCGGGGTGTTGGTGCCCGCCGCCATCCGGGCGATTAAATGCGAACCAGAAGCCAGGATGAACCGTTAGGTAATATTTACATGAGAATTTCAAGTTTACGGCGGCTCGCCGAGCAGATCCTGATCCTCGTCCTCTGCGCCAGTTTAGGCGGCGCTCAAACGGCCATCCGCATCGACGAAGCTCCTGCCAGTCGTTTCAGCCGGATCACCCGGCCCTATCAGCCCCGCTCCGTTCCGCCGATCAACCTCGCCAACACCACGCGGATCGGCGCGCTCACCCGTAACGGGAACCTCTACCTCACTTCCCACGACGTGGTTGCCCTGGCGCTCGAAAACAACATCGATATCGAAGTCCAGCGCTACGGCCCCTTGCTCGCCCGCGAAGTTCTGCGCCGCGCGCAGGGCGGCGGGGCGTTGCGCAGCGTCGGCGCGGGCGTCGCCGCCGGCCCCACCAGTGTGAGCCTTTCAGGCGTCAGCATCAACACCAATGGCGCGCCGTCGTCGTCAGGCGGATCGGGCGTCAGTTCAGGCGGCGGCATCGTGACTCAACTGGGCCCGTCGGTTCCTTCGTTCGACCCCACCATTTCGGGTCTGATCGACTTCGCGCATTCCACCTCGCCGCAGAGCAACACCATTCTGACGGGAACCACCGCCCTGATCACTGGTACCCGGGCGCTCCAGGCCTCCTATTCCCAAACATGGGATATCGGCCTGACCGCGCAGCTGACCTATGCGAGCAACCGCATTCACGTCAACAGCAACTTCTTTGCGCTGAATCCCTACACGTCGGGCGATATCGATCTGCAGGTTACGCAGAACCTCCTTAACGGATTCGGCAAAGCGGTCAATACGCGCAACATCCGAGTCCAGAAAAACAATCTCAAGGTCACGGACCTGCAATTCAAGCAGCAGGTCATTACAACAGTTTCGGCGATCCTCAATCTCTACTGGGACCTCGTCAGCTTCGACGAGGAAGTGAAATCCCGCCAACAGGCCCTCGATACGGCCGACCAGCTCCTGAAGAATAATCGGCAACAAGTACAGATAGGCACGCTGGCCGAGATCGAGGTGACCCGCGCGCAATCGCAGCTCTATTCCGCGCGGCAGGATCTGCTGATCGCCCAGACCAATCTGATGCAGCAGGAAACGATTCTCAAGAACGCGCTGAGCCGATCCGGCGTGGCTTCTTCCGATCTGGCCGACGTTCACATCGTGCCGCTCGACAGCATTACCATTCCCGAGCGGGAAGACACGCGCGCGCTTCCCGAACTGGTTTCGATAGCCATGGCGAACCGGGTCGAACTCGAACAGGCTCGCATCAATCTGGACAGCAACCATCTGAATCTCGCCGGTGTCAGGAGTTCGCTCAAGCCGTCTCTTCAGGCCTTTGCGGAACTGACGAACAACGGGCTCGCCGGCATGGCTTCGGCAGCCGCCGCGGGTCAGCCGGGAGTTTCCTATTTCGATGGCGGCTACGGCAACCTGCTCGAAGAAATCTTCCGCCGCAACTTCCCCAACTATTCGGCAGGCGTTTCCCTGAACATTCCGCTGCGCAATCGCGCCGCTCAGTCGGACTACGTCACCAGCCAGCTGGAAATCCGCCAGAACCAGCTGAATCTCCAGAAGCAGGTGAACCAGATTCGCGTGGATGTGCAGAACGCCGTGATCGGCCTGCAGCAGGCGCGCGCGCGGTATGTCGCCGCCAAAGAAGCTCGGGTCCTTTCGCAGGAAACGTTCGACGGCGATAAGAAGAAATACGAACTGGGCGCGGGAACTTCCTATCAGGTGGTTCAGGACCAGCGCGATCTGGCCAGCGCGCAAAGTTCAGAAGTACAGGCGATGGCCAATTACACGCACGCTCGCATTCAGTTCGATCAGGCGCTGGGCGTCACCATGGATGCCAATCAGATCTCGATCGCGGAAGCGATAGCGGGCAAGGTCTCGGCGCAGCCGACGCCGCCCCCGGCGGTGAAACCGTGAAGAAGGCCGCCGTGGGGCAGGCGGTTTCGCCTGCCGGTTCAAACCGGGCCAATTCAACCCGGGCGCTGGCGCTGTTCCTCTGCCTGACCCAACTTACCTGGGCGCAGCAAGTCGGCGCTCCGGCTGGTACGCCGGCGTCCATCGACCCCGTCCGTCCTGTCGGTCGAATCTATAAGCGGCCCTACGAACCGGCAACCATACCTCCCGTTCGTCTCGGCAACTCCGACCGTCTGCGCAGCCTCATCCGCGCCGGTAAGCTCTACCTGACGCCTCATGACGCGATCGCGCTGGCTCTCGAAAACAACATCGATATCGAAGTCGCCCGCTACACGCCTATATCTCTGGCATGGCAACTCGAACGCTCGTCGGCCGGCGGCGCGTTGCCCGGCGTGCCGAGCGGCGCATCCCAGGCCAGTTCTGTCACCAACGGCCAGGGCGTCCTTGGCAGCCAGGCCGCCGCGGGCGTGGCCGGTGGCGGCGGCAGTAGTGGCGGCAACGCGGGCAACGCGACCATCTCTCAGGTTGGACCGGTTGTCCAGACGCTCGATCCCTCTATTCAGGAAACCTCCACCTTCGCTCACCGCACCGCCCTTCAGGCCAACGCCACGCAGAGCATCACTCAGGCGCTCGTTGACGATTCGCGCACTCACTCCGCCACTTACCAGGAGGGTTTTCTGACCGGCGGATCGGTGAGCCTCGGATTCAAAGACAGCTATCTCAATGAGAATTCGCCTACCGACGCGCTCAACCCCTCCGTGGCGCAGTCGCTTTCTCTGAGCATTCAGCACAATCTGTTTCAGGGACGCGGCATCGCGGTGAACGAACGCAACATCGTAGTGGCGCGGAACAATCTCGCGATGTCGGACCTTGGCTTCCGCACCACCGTCTCGCGCACGGTCGCCACTGTTCTGAACAGCTACTGGACGCTGGTGAACGACTACGAAGACCTCAAGTCGAAGCAGGAGGCGCTCGACACTGCCCGCCAGTTCGTCGCGGAAAATCAGCGGCGCGTGGACCTGGGCGCGCTGGCTCCGATCGATCTGGTCACATCGAAGAGCCAACTTGCCACCGCGGTTCTCGATTTGGTTAATTCGCAGACCTCGCTTTCGCAGGATGAGCTGCAACTGAAGAATCTCATCAGCCGAACCGGCGCAATGGACCCGATTCTGACCGGTGTCTCCATCGTGCCGACCGGAACCGTAACAATTCCCGAAGTGGACGACACTCCGGCGATCAAGGTGCTCGTCGCCAAGTCATTCGCCAACCGAAGCGATCTGCAGTCGGATCAGGTCAGTCTGAAAAACACCGAAATCTCGAATATCGGCACCAGAAACGGATTGTTGCCCTCAGCCCAGGGATTCGCTCAATTGAGTAACGCCGGCCTTGCCGGAAACGGCCACGTGGTGAACGGACAGACTCCATCTCTGGTCGGCGGCGCGGGAACCGCTCTCGCGCAGGTGTTCGGACGCGATTATCCGACGGAAGCCATCGGAGTCTTCGCCAGTGCGGCGCTGCACAATCGGCAGGCCCAGGCCGATTTCGGCATCGACCAGTTGCAGTTACGGCAGTCGCAGCTGACCACCGGCGAAACGCGCAATCAGGTGGAAGTGGATGTTACCAATTCCGTGGTGGCGCTCCGTCAGGCGCGCGCGCGTTACGAAGCCGCTCACGCGAACCTGAAGCTCCAGCAGGAATTGCTTGATGGCGAGCGGAAGAAGTTCGAGCTGGGCGAATCCACTTCATTCAACGTGGTTCAGCAGCAGCGCGATCTGGCAGCGGCGAGAGCATCGGAGTTGAGCGCGATCGTGACGTACCAAAGCGCGCGCATCAACCTCGATTCGATTACGGGTACGATCATCGAGTCGAGCGGCATTACGCTTGCCGAGGCGAAGACCGGGCGCGTTTCCCAATAGCGCAAGAGCAGCGCAGATTGTTCCTCCGGCAGAGGTTGGGTAGGGGGCGGTTCCCCGGAACCGATCGCCCCCGTCCGCCTGCTGACGGGCCGGCCAGCGGGCTGGCGACGGGCATGCCCAACCGCAAGCGGGGCGTAGCGCGGGAAAATCAGCGCCACACCCCGTCTGTGGGAGACCGGCCAAGCCCCGGCAATTCAGCGAGCCTTCGAGCTACTTCGCAGGCAACTCAAGCGACTTCTTCAGCCCCTCGTATCTGCTCTTGTGGTTCCCGTAATCCACGAAGTTCGCGATCAGGCTCGCCAGCTCGCGGGAGGTGTCGGAGTTCGCTTCGATGAAGTCCTTGTAGTCGCCCATCGTGAGCGGCCGGGACTGGTTCTTGTTGAGATATTCGATCGCGTTCGTGGTATCGTCGGCGATCTCTCTCATATACGGAATGATCCGGTCAATCGCGGTCGCCTGCCAGGCAGCGGCCTGGCCTTTCGCCGCGTTGAGGGCGGCGAGCGTCTTCCCGGCGGCGTTGATATCGTCCTTCATGCGGTTGATCTCCGCCGCGTGGCTCTGCCAGCTAAGGCTGGGCTGCCGCGTGTAGGACTCCAGCGTCGATGCGTCGACCGACACCGCATAAGACTGTCTCTTGGCTTCCGCGAGGAGCTTCGAGACCGATTCCGACTCTTCGCCCGCCTTCAGGGAGGGCACCAGACCGGCGATGCCGCTTAACAGAAATGCGGTGAGGCTGGCCGTGCAGCGTTGCTTTAAAGTGGTTGTCATATGGTCTCCTTTGTTTCTGCTTCTTGCTTGCGCCTCAGATCGCGATACGCCTGAAACCTATCCGGCCCGCCGTCCCCGACCTGATCCGAACGGTGGCTTTGGTGAAAGCGGCCAAAATGAAACCGGCGGACACAGGTGGCGAGGGGTGGCGCCGAATGTGTCCGCCGGCCAGGGGCGAGAGTGACAGCGGTTAGTCGACAATGGGCTTAATGTCGACGAAAACCGTCGCTATCTCCCGAGTCTGTTCCGACGCGATCGCTTCCTTTTCGGCTGCGCTGACGGGCAGATTGCCGACCGTCATGCCCGGCGCGAACACGGAAGTCAGGAAGTACTGATTTCCTATGCGATGAAAGACCATGCGGGCGACGGAACTCTGGTTCGCCGCGGGCGCGGCAGACAGGTACACGCCTGTCCGATCGGCGCTGCAGTCGATGCGGACCACCTTCGAGACCGCGTCTCGGGCGATGGTGCATTCTCCCGCGTTGTGGCGTTGATTATTCACCTGCCATGCGAACGGGATTTTCGCCTGCAGCCTTACTGTTTGCGCTTCAAGGCCGCCACCGATGGAACACAGGAGGACAGCCGACGTCATGAGGTTTGTCAAAATGTTTTTCATTTTCTTTTCTCTTTCCGTCCCCTGGGATTTTTTATCTCGTATCGGGAACGGCGGGGAAGGATGCACTGCCTCTGCCAAACTGTGATCGCTGAAAACAAAGGCTTTACGCGTGGCAGGCGCAGTTTATTGAACCTTCAGGTGAATCCCGTAATCGAAAGGTGAGAACGGGCCTCCACAACGCCGGAGTAACATTGGTCCGCGTTATAATCGAACCTTGAACAGGGTCCGCCTGTTCTCATCACGGTCTCCCGCGGCGACGGGCCGATACAACCGAACATTGGAGCTTAGGTGTCAACACTCTCATCCGGGATAGTGGCCAGTCTCGGTACGATCGGCTATTTCCTGCTGCTGTTCATCCCCGGCGCGTGGCTTACATTCGGCTTCGATCTGGACGATCTTCCGCTTTGGGCGCGATTCCTGACCGGCGCGATGCTCTCGCCCCTTGTCGCCAGCGCCGAGTTCTTCGCGTTTCGTCTGGCGGGCGTCCCGTTTGGGGCTACGGCTTGGCTGGTGTTCGCGGTCAATCTGCCGGCGATCTACGTGATCGGCAGGCGTTGTTCGCGATCGCGAATCGATTGGCGTGGGTGGCCCGTCGCGCTGGCGGTGGTTGGCTTGGCCGTGGCGTTCGTTCTTCCATTGTTTCTGGACACGGACCATCGGGTCTGGGCGCCTCACGGCTGGCTGCACGCCGACGCCGCGTACATGTTCGCGCGCGGAATGCTGCGCCCGGAAGATCCGGAAATGGCGGGACTGGTCCTCTCCTATCCGGTGTGGGCTCCGCTGGCGTTTCAGGCGATTATCAGCTGGCTGATAAACATGCCGCCTCTGACCAGCTACGTATTCCCCGACCTGATGTGTCTGATCGCGGTGTTTGGTTTCACCGCCGGCGTGGCAAAACGGCTGGGCGGCGGCAGGATTGCACAAATCGGATCGCTCATTTGGTTACCGGCCGGCACCACCCCGATGGTTTATCTGATGCTGAAGGTCGCGCCGCATTCAGCCGGGTACTGCTGCGATCTCCGATTCGAAGGAGAATGGATCAACAAGTTTCAGATCTTCAACGGCATGGCCATCGGTCTCGGTATGCTGATGACGCTGATCTATCTGCTGGTTCGATCTGACCAACGAAGCAAAGGCACACTCGCGGTCATCGGAGCGACGCTGTGTGGACTGGGTTTACTGTATCCGCTGCTTTTGCCCGCCGCTTGTTCGGTTGTGGCAGCTTTGGCGCTCAGTCCGCTGATAAATCCGGAGACTCGAAAGTGGCCGGCGATTTCCCGCCAATGGTTGATTTGGTGCGGACTGATGGTGGTCGCGCTGTTGGCGACATACGCCGAGGTTCACATGCTCACGTCGCAACGGCTCACCAAAGTGGGCGCGGTTTCGATATCGGATTTTGCGTTTCTGCGGCAAAAAGTGAGGGCTGAACTGATCTCGACGTTCTTCTTTTTGGTGGGTCTGGGGCTGGTTTTCCGGTACTGCTATCGCCACAGGCCACTGGCCACGCTGACTCTTGCCGGTGGCGCGGCGATGAATTACATTCTCTACGCGTTCGCACATATTCCGTACTACGACAACGAATACAAGTATATTTTCGGCGTTACCTTGTGCCTTGCGCCGTTTCCCGCCATCGCCGTGGAGAGGATCTGGCGCGATTGGCCCCGAATGGCCGCGGTTCCGGTTCTGGCGGGGCTGGCCGCGTTTGTGATGGTAAGTTATGGCGCCTATTTGCACGACCCCGGGACAACTGCGTGGGTCCCCGAAAAGCCCGGGCCGTGGGCAAGGACTCCGCGCTACGATGCGAGCGAGTTCGCCATTCGCCTGGCTCCGGGCGAACCGATGGCCGGCATATGCGACGCGGTGCAGCGTACGACTCCGGCGGATACAGTCGTCCTTCTGAATAAGAGCGATGTCTACTATCCCGGCTACCTGGAACGGAGTCTCTACGTGCCGGCGGACAACAAGGATTACCGAGGCACCAATAAATTCTCCGACGACATGGAAGGCGAGATTCGCGGCTACGGTTACGACCTTCTGAATCGCCGGCGAGCGGAATTGAAGACGCTCTTCGGTTCGGTGGATGCGGCCACGAGGCAGAGTGCGCTCGATCGGGCACTGGCGTTACATCGGCCGGTTGCCGTGATCACCGAGCCGGGGGACACCGCTCTGCGCGATTCTCTCATCGGCATGAGCACGCAACGGCTCTACTCGCAAAACGGCATCGATTTGTGGCTGCTCAATAACGGGGCTCCGCCGCAAAATAATGATAAGACCGGCTCCGCTAAGCAGTGAAGACGCCGGCTGAGCTGCAACGCGGACCCGTGACCGTCGGCACGGTCCGGGGATTTTTCGCGGTTCTCTTCGCCGTCACACTGCTGCTTCGGCTGTGCCATTCACGTCTGCTCTGGCCGGATGAAGACTACCACCTGGCCGCCGCGATCCAGCTGCTGCGCGGCAAGACGTTGTACCGCGATTTCTGGTACGACAAACCTCCGCTGAGCGCGTTGACATACGCTCTTGCCGGCGCACCAACGGGATGGGCGCTCCGGGTCTTCGATTCGGTCTGGATTCTGGCCATTTGCGCGGTTGCGTTTCGGTTTGTGCGCGAGATGTTCGGCGATATAGAAGCTCTCGCCGCCGCCGGCCTGATTGCGTTCTTTCTGAATTTCGATCTGCCCGGCGGGATCATCCCGATCGCGCCGGATTTCTTCATGGTGCTGCCGCATCTGCTGGCGCTGTGGTGCGTGTGGCGGGCGAAGCCGCTGGCCGCGGGCGGGTGGTGCGGGATCGCGTTTCTGTTCAACCCGAAAGGCTTGTTTGTGCTGTTGGCATGTAGCCTGCTGGTGGGCGACAGGTGGACGATACGACAAAATGCCGACGACGATTCCGAACCCCTTGCGCGCCGGGTGTTGTTGGGCGTCCTGCCGCTGCTGGCAGGTTTTCTGATTTCGAACGCCGTCGCCATGGCGACTCTGTCCGCACAGGGCGCGGCGGGCGCCTATGTCGACCAGGTCTGGAAATGGGGGCTGGTGTACGCAAAGATTCCGCCCGTGGCATCGTCGGTCGGCGACGGCCTGAGGCGCAGCCTGGACTGGTGTGGATTCCATGCGGCGCTGGTGCTCGGTTGCGTTTGGTGCTGGTGGCGGGGGCGGTCGCGCGCGACGCGATTTCTCGCTGTGTGGGCCGTCGTATCGTTCGTGGCCGTCGCGTCGGGCGCGAGGTTTTCGAATCGCTATTTTCTGCAGTTACTGCCGGTGCTCGCGATTGCGGCGGCTCATGGCTCGGCGGTTGCATTTGCGGATGTTGCGCGCCGAAGGATCGTCATGGCAATCGCGATCGTTGCGCTTGCGGTGCCTCTGGCGCGGTTCGGCACGCGCTACGCGATTCTCGCGCGGGATCTCGCGACTGGGCGCGAAACCAGGTGGAGCGACGCGGTGCTCGACCGCGACAGCCGCGTTGTCAGCGCATGGATCTCCGCCCACAAGCGCGAAGGCGACACGCTTTTTGTCTGGGGTTACCGGCCCGACGTTTTCTCGTACACCCGGATGCCGTTTGCATCGGCGTTCTGGGATTCGCAGCCGTTGACGGGCGTTCCGGCCGACCGGCATTTGACGGAGAGCATTTCGCTGATTCCGGAGTGGGCGGCCGCCAACCGGCGCGTGTTGGTTGAGTCGCGGCCTGACTTTATTGTGGACGGGTTGAGCCGGCTGAATCCAAAGCTCGCGATGAGCGGGTTTCCGGAGTTGCGGGAATGGATCGGATCGTACCGGCTGGCGCAGACGACCGAACTCAGCCTGATTTACGAACGCGCGGGACGATGATCGGGTCGCCAGTTCAGCGGCCCTGCATCTTGAAGCCGATGTACGTGCCGTTGCTGATGCCCATCAGCGCCAGCAGCGAGGCGTCGAAATCGGGCATCACGAGTCCCGCCGCTGTTTTCACGATGAAGACGATCACCAGCACGATCGTGAACAAGGCCATCTGGTAACGGTGCATGGACGGGCCCGTACCATCGCTCACAAGGTCGTCGAAGAAACCCTTGCTCTCGTCCGGCGGATCGGTGCCGTCGGGAATCGCGGCCAGCAGCGTCGTGCCGAATGAGATCCCCATGAGTCCGAGCACTCCGGGAGAAACCACGCCCGTGTCCCAGGTCACCATGAAGATGAACGCGAGCGCGGGAAAGATCACGAAGGTCCAAACCGCCATCTGAGTCCGCCCGAGGCTATAAGCCTTTCGGGCTCCGGCGGGAGCCGTGGCGGGTAAAGTTCCCGCGTCCCGGATAATGTCGGAATCGCGCGCATACAAGATGAATCTCACCAGGGCCACTGCAAATAACAACGCCCAGACGCCAAGCAGCCAGAGATTGATCCGCGTAAAATCGAGATCGACGCTGGTTGGCCAGCCACCTTTGTCGCTGGTACCCGCCGAGACCGAGATCTTCCTCGCTTCCCAGGGCTTCGCCAGGATGGCGAGCCAGATCGGCCTGGTATCGGGATTAGACACCTGAGCCGGATCGAGCACAAAGCTCAGCGCCACCACGTCCGGGCTTTTTGCGCTGGTGTCGGTCTTCGGCGGAACGGCCGCTGCATCCGAGGCCTGCGGGGCAGTAGCCTGTGCGTTTGCAGGGGCTGCCGTTGTATCTTTCGCGGACGCCGCGCAGGCTGCCCGCACCTTGTCCAACTCAACGTCCTTCCAATCGGCTGGTACCGTCGCCGGCTGGGCGGAAACAGCGCTCTTGATCATGCGGCCGTCCAGGTACAGCAGGATATCCGGGCCGGTCGGAAAACTGGCGAGCCACGGGTTGAGTTCGGACCGGCAGACGGCAATCAGCAGATTATCGGTCAGGCGCGCATTACGGACGATCTTGTCGCCGGAACCCGCGACAAACGCATCCCGGATCGTGGGTGGTGCGACATCCGCCACAGCGCACACGGCAAATATCAACAGAGATGCAATAGTTTTCACGAGGGTGCCTCCAGTTCGACCATGCCAGTCTATCGGTTACGCGTCATTTGCGTCAAGAGCCGTCACAATGCGGCCCACTGGGCTTACTTGAGCAACGCAGTAATATACTATGATATATACTAATGGCGAGCGTTATGCCACGAACAGCGAAGCTTTTTCTTAATGGCCGGAGTCAGGCGGTGCGCCTCCCCCGCGGATCTCCGGTTTGCGGACAAGGAAGTTTTTATCAGCCAGGAGCCCGAGACCGGCAACGTGATCCTGTCTCGCCGTCCACATTCTTCGTGGCGGAGCTTTATTGAATTCCGGAAACAATTCCAGGATCAGAGCCTCATTCTCGACGAGTTCATGTGCGAGAGGGGCGATGCGCCCGCGCAGGACAGAGATCTGTTTTGAGGAATACGCTGTACCTGCTCGACACCAACATCGCGAGTTGGGCGATTATAGGCAACTCCGCGGCCGTGGACAGGAAACTGGCGGCGGTCTCGGTGACAGATGTCGCTATCTCGTCCGTCACGGAGGCGGAACTGCGCTATGGCGTGGCTCGCCACCCGGAGGCGGCCAGACTCAGGACGCTGGTGGAGGACTTCCTCATGACCGTTTCGATTCTTCCGTGGGATTCCGCGGTGGCCAGACAATATGGAGCACTTCGAGCCGGACTGGAACGCGATGGGCGGGCTATGGGCAATCTGGACATGATGATCGGCGCGCACGCTCTCGCTCTGGGCGCGGTCATGGTAACGAACGACGGCGCATTTTCGCGGATCGCGAAGCTGAAAGTGGTCGACTGGACCAAAGGCTGACCCTACAAAAGCCCAGTCCTCCGTCGCTCGCGTCCACACAGGTTTCTCTACAGAAGCCTGAAGGTCACGTCGACGCGTACGGGCGTCGCGACGGGGTTGCCGTCCTTCGTTCCTGGCCTGAATTTCCATTTCGTCAGTGCTTCGACAGCCTTCTCATCCAGCCCCATGCCCAAACTATTGAGTACAGTGACGCTCGTCACCTGGCCGGAAGCGCCGACTTCGGCAAGGAGACCCACATCGCCGCTGTACTTCGCTTTGCGCGCCTGTTCGGAGTACTCGGGATCTACTTTGAGAATGACCGCCGGAGGAGTAGTCTTCGATCCGGTATCAATATCGGTGACTCCGTCGACCGTAAAGTGCGCGCCGACCTTGGCATCTATGTAGTCACTGAAACCCTTCTCCGCATAATATCCAGCACGAAAATCCAGTCTTGCCGTGCTGTTTCCCTTCAGGACGATCCCGATTTTTCGATACGCTCCGTCCGCTTTGCCATTAGTAGTGTAATAGCCAAGGACGTAGTAACTCGTGATCGAAAGGTTAAGCCCGCCAGGAGCAGGAGCTTGATATAACTGTTGCACTTTCTGGAATTCGAAGACGCCGATGGCCTGGGGCTTACCGTCTTCGGTCAGGGCAAAATCGTTGGCGCTGAGTCCTTCGACGACCTTGCCGTTCTGGTCCAGGACGGTGGCATCTACCTGGACCAGCCACGTCCTGCCTACAAAGGTCGGCAGTGGCGACAATACGGCTCTGACGCTCGTTCCGGCCGACTGTGGCGCGGGTGTCTGGACCGGGACAGGGACAGGCGCAGGAGTTGGAAGCACCTGTGACATCTGAACTCGGGTCTGACGCCGAGTCGTCGTCTGCACCGGTTGTATTGCCGGTTGCGGAACCGACGCCACCAGCGGCAATTGCCCGGAAACCATGTCCGACGTTCCTGAGGGAGCCGCTGACTCGACACGCACCGCCGGAGTCAGGCTCAGAGCCGCGAGGGGAAGTGCTGTTGCCAGCCCCAGGACCCAAGTGGCCACTACTCCCGCGCCGGCAACCCGGTCTCGACGCAGATCCCGATCGAGAAGCGCATACAGCCGCCGCCTCAGACAAGACCGATGAGCCATTCCAACCGCTATCAAGGCAACCATCCCCGGTCTAACGTCCCAATCCAGCAGCAGTTTCGCGTACGCCGAAGGCTTGCCGCCCGCGGCAAGAACCCGGTTGTCGCAGGCCAGTTCCTGTTCCTCGCGCAATTGCCTTAAGGCAATCCACATTAGCGGCTGAAACCAGATGAGTGCTCGCGCAATCTCAGCCAGGCTGCGAAACAGGAAATCGTGTCCTTCAATATGCGCAAGTTCGTGACAAAGAACCGCGTCACGGCATTCGGCGGGCAACTTTTCGAAACGCGCGGGGACCAGAATGACGGGCCGAAGGACTCCCCACGTGACGGGCGCGGAAACTGCGTCGTTTTGCAGCAGCGTGATGCGGCGCCTGGAGCCGCAGGCTTCGCCCAATTGGATTCGAGCAGCTTCCAGAGACGCGAGGAGATCGGCGTTAGTCACGGCATTCGAGGCGTTTCGTAACCGGCGAAGGCCGCGCAGCCTCGTCGTGAAGCGAACAAGAAACAGCGCCGTCGCCACAAACCACACTAACGGAATGAGGGCGGGAGTCCGGCTCAACAGCGCGGGCCAGAGGCCGCTCGGGGAGTTCGATTCCGGCAGCAGCACCCGGGTTGCGGGAATTGCGATTCCGGCCGCGTCGCTCAATCCCGTGGGCGCCGAAGGCCCGTACGCAATCGGGACCGCAGGGGACCCGAACTGCAGCCACGCCGGAGTGGCCGCGGTCCAGCGCGGAAGCACTGGCCAGGCCAATGCCGCCGCGAACAGGGCGGCGATTACCGTGGAAAGCACCAGCCGCCGCGCGTCCGCCGACTTCTTCCGCAAAATCACATTGATGAACAGGGCAGCGCCCAGCGCCGCAGTTGATTTCCAGAACACTTCGAGAACCAGGGGCAGGCCTTCGGATAATACGATCATTGTCCTTCTCCTTCGCGGCGCGCAATCAACGCCGCCAGTTGTTTTCTTTCCGCGGGGGATAGTTTGTCGGACATTTCGAGCAGCGCGGCGGCGGCGGCCAGCGTCGATCCTTCAAAGAACGTGGAAACGAGATGCCGGAGAGCCGATTGCCGCGCTTTGGCCGGAGCGATTACGGGCGAATAGACGTAGCGCATCCCGTCGCGCTGGTGGCTGACATGGCCCTTCTCCTCCAGCAGAGTCAGCATGCCGCGAACGGCGGAATATGTGGGCGGATCGGGAAGGGCGGCCCGAACTTCAGCCACACTTGCCTTTCCCAGACGATATAAAATCTCCACGATCTGGCGCTCCCTGCGGCCAAGTTGAATTCCGACGCTTTCGCTCATGTCAGGACCTAATTTACGTGCCATTCCACTAGCACATGCCAGTACACTAGCATGATAATTTGCGGGAGTCAAGAGAAAACTACAGGCTTATGGAAAACGCGGATCGTGAGAAATCGGCGGATATCACGATCTCCCACGAGTTCCTAAGCCAAACCTGCCCGGAGATGCCGGAATCGGCGTGGCATCCCCGCGAGGAGAAATTGGCGGTGCGGCTCGCAGAATCCATTTTAAAGATCGGGCACGAGGTCAGTCAGTTCCTGCCATCGACGGTCTGCTTCGGGACGATTTCGTAAAAGTGCCGCTTCGGCTGGGCGGTGGCATGCTGCCGGGCGATGACTTCCCGCTCGAGCGCATCAAGTTCGGCTATAGCCGCGTTGTAGCGGAACAGTTCATATTGCGCCAGCGGGACTTGCACCAGGCGCCAGCGGCTCACATGCAAGTCGATATGTTGATTCGTCAGCTTCAAAACCTCGGCGGCCTGTTCAAGCATGGGCGTGTTGAGCGCGGAAAGGTTGATGCCTCTGGCGAACTGATCGGCCGGATAGGTTACTATCTCCCGGCCATCGATCCTGAGAGTATATTCGCCCGGCTTCAGGTTTTTGACTCTCAGCGGTTGATCGTCGATTGCCGGAATGAAGTCGGAGGTGTAGGCGGCGACGCTGACGGCGGAGTCCCGCCAGTCGATTGGAAAAGGAAGCGCGGCGTCGTCTTGCGTCCAGGACAGCGTGCTCCCGGTTCGCAAAATGGAGTGAACCTGGGTACGAACCGTTCGGCTGACGGTTTGCGATTCAGCGTCGATTTCGGCCTCAGTCACGATGGCGGGGGCATTCCAGGATTTCAGCAGAGCCTCGGCCATGAGCAAACTGGCCGCAGGCCCCGGGTGGACGCGATCCGGAATGAAGTTTAGTGCCGCGGAAGGATCTTTCGCATTGACCGCAGTGAGAGGCCCGACTACCGCACCATTGAGATCGACGACCATTGCTTTCTCTCTCTGTCCGAGAGCGCTTATGAACTGCCCGAACCGTGTCAGGACTTCGTTGTAACCACCCGGGAACAGGGGCGGTCGGGTGACATCGTCGTAAGGAGAAGGTTCGAGCAGAGTCAGACGGACTTGCGGCAAAGCGGCTTTCAGGGTACTGACGAGCCTCTGGTAGCCAGTGCTGAAATCGTTATAAGTGGTCTCATTCAGGGCCTGATAGTGGCCGTCGTTCATTCCAAGCAGTATGGTCACGACATTGGGCTTGTAAGCGATGACGTCACGTTGAAGGCGGACCTGAGCCGAGCCGCCGGCGCCTCCGGCTACTGTGTCGCCGGCCCAACCTGAATTCACAAACCGCACATTGACTTTTGGGAAACGTGTGAGGAAAAAGGCTTCGCTGAAACTCGAGTAGAGGCGGCGCTCGGTGATACTGTCGCCGTAGAAGACCACCGTGTCGCCGTCCTTCAAAAAAAATCCTTGTTGCGCCGAAAGGAGCCCGGAAATGCAATGTATCAAAAACGCGCCAGCCACCGGCCAGAGCGATAGGCGAAAGGCGAACTCAGCAGCCGCAGTCGACGACTCGCGGGTCCGTGATCTAAAACGCGACGCCAGCCATAAACAACCCATGCCTCTATTTGAGCGTACTTGCCGCGGTTGTTGTCGTTTACGAAGATTTTATGGATTCGCGGCTTGTATTTCACCCTGCGATTGATGGCGTTGAACAAGGGGGCGCCGGACGACATCCGTCAGCGGAATATCGGGTTTTCCGCTGTGATGTGCAGACTTTTCCCGTTTGTAGTTGCGCCTGAAACGACTTGTTTACTTAACGTCCCGCATTCAGACTTTGAAGCAGTTTGTCCGGTTTCCCAACGTCGGTGAGTTCGCCCCGACGCGCCGCCTTCATCGCCGTCAGCCGTCCTGGCGTTGGAATTGAGCTCACCAGCAACAAGCGAAAAGCGTCCGACACGGTGCGACCGATTCTCGGCAACGCATCTGCGGCTTCTTTTCCTGGTACGCGCGCCGATGCGAGCCCGAACTACCGTGTTACCGATCTGAGCTGCATTGCAGCCCAGCCGAACCGCGGTCGCCCTGCCACCTAAGACGACCTATGGTGGCTTCGGGCGGAATTCCGGAAAATTGCAGATCCGCCCGCGATTCGTTATGGAACGTGCATATCCCCTCCAAAAAAGAGGGGAATATCATTCTCCTGCGTAACAGTGTAGTCTGACCTTGTGATTACCCGGCTTTTATACGCGCTGTTTGTGTTCGCGATTGTGGGACAGAACCAGCCAGCCTCGGCAGCCTCCACCGGTGCCGTGAACCACGCAGGACCCGAGATCCGGGCGCGGCTTCTCTCCGATGCCGAGATTGAACGCACCATGAAGGCCAAACTGGCCAAATCGAAACTAGCCGCCGATCATTTCACTTTCAGCGTCGTTAAGGGAGTCGCCACCATCGAAGGGAAAACCGCCGTAATGCAGCACAAAGGCGTGATGACGCGCATGGCAAAGACGAGCGGAGCGACCGCCGTGCGGAATAACATTGTGATTTCGGATGCCGCCAAAGCCAAAGCCGTGGCGGGACTGGCGAAAATCCGGACGAATTCGCCGATGCCGCGGCCTGCGGTCGTCGGCACGCAGGCGGGCGGGATTGCCGCCAACGGAACGCCCGCGAGCGGAGTTCCCACGAAAGATACTTCGGCGGGCAATGCGCCAACAGCGGAGTCGGCGATTCCTCGCGCCTCGGTGTTACCGGCAGGGACTAAGCGATAGCCGACGGTCTTGACCGTTTTGCGCGACAATGGCAGTGGATGCTGCGGATGCGGATCAACGTCGCGCTGGCGCTGATGGGGTTGATGACGCCCGGATCGCCGCATCTGAGGGGAGCGCAGGCGGTGGGACCCGATAACGCCACGATCGTTAATTCAGGCTCGACCAATCGAGCCGGATTCCTCATCACGGTGGATCGCTCGGGAGTGGCGGAGCGGACCTCGGTACCCCGGCGCAGATCGGGCTCACCGCAGGAGCAGGCCCTGCCGGTTCGGAAGACGTTGCCGAAGGCGCTGGCCGACCGGTTCTATGCGAATCTCACGGCGGCCAAACCGCTCAGTTCCCTGCCCGACGTTCACTGCCCAAAGAGCGCTTCGTTCGGGACCGCTTTGACCGTGAAATTCGGCGAGGATCAATCTCCAGATTTGAGTTGCGGAGACGGCGGGAGCGCCGTGCTCAGGGATCTGATTCGCGATGCGAACGAGATTGTGGCCCTGTTCGATTCCGAGTGAGTCCTGCGACACCTTGAGTGTCAAACGCGCATCCGCCTGCGCATCGGCGCCAGCAGAAACCTTGCCATCAGACCGGCCAGCAGGCTGCAAAACGACGCCGTCAGCAGAACGCTGTTCCACGTTCCCGTGGCCG
Source organism: Bryobacterales bacterium (assembly GCA_003136575.1). Taxonomy (GTDB): domain Bacteria; phylum Acidobacteriota; class Terriglobia; order Bryobacterales; family Bryobacteraceae; genus BOG-234. The sequence continues at coordinate 17,291 of PLEX01000092.1, forward strand.
CCACCAACATGCTCGCCAGCGGCACGGCAAGCGCGGATGCGCCCTTCGCCGTATAGAGAAGTCCGTTGTTCGCGGCCGCGTTCTTAATGCCGAAGCTGTCTCCACAGATCGCGGGAAAGATAACGAAAATCTCGCCCCAGAACAGAAACGTCAGCGCGGCAAATCCGAGAAAGCCGTACGGGTTGCGCCCGAGGACGGCCATGCCGAGCAGCGCCACGGCCTCGAGCGAGAACATCAGCAGCATCATGTTTTCCCTGCCGATCACATCAGATAGAAGGCCCGCGATGGGGCGCGTGATGCCGTTGGCGAAGTTATCGACCGATAAGGCCAACGTCAACAAGGGCGCGGTCATCCCGAAAATGACAATGGTGCCGTTTTCAAGGCCGAAGTCACGCGCGATCGGTCCGAGTTGCGCAGTCATCACCATGCCGCCGAACGCGATCAGCAGGTAGACGAGGTAAGTCAGCCAGAAGACTCCGGTACGGATGGTTTGCGACGGACTCAATTCGGGGCCGCGATAGATGCTGGCGCGCGGCACGATCGCCTCGGCATGAACGGCCGGCTTCAGGAGGAACAGGCCCAGCGCCAGGATGGCGATTCCCTGGATCAGCCCGAACTCGAAGAACGCGTGGTGGTAACCGCTCGCGCGGATCGTCATAGAGAGCGGCACCGTCGTGACCGCCGCGCCGAGTCCGTAGCCAGCTGCGATGGCTCCGGCGGCGAGTCCGCGCCGGTCGGGAAACCATTTCAGAGCCGTGCCCATGCACGTTCCGAAGACGCAGCCGAGAGCGAGTCCGCCGAGTACGGCGGAGACGTACAACGCCTGCAGCGACTGGGCGTGCGAATTCATTACCCAGGAAAGCGCCGCGAAAACTCCGCCGGCGACGACGACGGGGCGCGGCCCGTAGCGATCGACCAGCCAGCCTTCGAACGGAGCGAGCCAGGTGTTGACGAAGATCAGGATCGTGAACGCGACCTGGATCGACGCGCGGTTCCAGTGGTTCGCGTCGTGCATGGGATTGACGAACAGCGTCCAACCGTACTGCATGTTGGCCAGCATCACCGTCGCCAGAGAGGCGAAGGTGAGCTGCGACCAGCGGTTTCTCCACAGCGCGGCGCCGGGCACGCAATGGCCGACGGCGACGACGGGTTGTTTGGGATGTGCGGCCACCATAGAATCGTATCGTGTTGCATAGAATCGTTACGTGGCGGATAAGACCGAATCGTGGTGCGTTTGTCCGATAGGCTGCGGGAGTGGCGGGCGAAACCGCCTGGTCCACAAGGGGCGACAAGTCAACTTCGGGATTCAGACGCATGCCAGCTCAGGGCTGGCCGATCGACAATGAGTCCATCCCAACGCACAACTGGATACTGGCCGCTGCTCGCCGATCTGCGTTTTGAGGGCTTTCTGTGGGCACAGTTCCTTGGCGCTTTCAACGACAACGTGTACAAGATGATCGTGTCGTTTACCGCGGTGCGCATGGCGATCGACAGCGCCTCCAGTTCGCGCTATCTCGCGATCGCGGGCGCGGCCTTCATCGTTCCCTACATTCTGTTTTCGGGCTACGCCGGCCAACTGGCCGACCGGTATTCGAAGACGCGAATGCTGCAGATCACCAAGTCGCTGGAGATCCTGACCATGGCGATGGGGATCGTGGCGCTGATCGCGGGCAGCCTGAATCTGCTGTTCATCGTGCTCTTTCTGCTTGGTACGCAGGCCACGTTTTTCAGCCCTGCGAAATACGGGATTCTGCCTGAGGCAGTGGGAGAGGCGCAGATTTCCCGCGCGAACGGGTTGCTGGAGCTGACCACGTTTGTGGCGATCGTGATCGGGACGAGCTTTGGCTCGGCGCTGTTCGAACACTGGAAGAACGAGCCGGGGACGATGGGGGCGACGATGCTGGGGATTGCGATCGCGGGAACGCTGTGCAGTCTGCACATTCCGAAAGTTCCGGGTGCGGGCAGGCGCGGGACGTTCGCGTGGAATCCTTTCGGCGAGATTGTGGCGGGCTTGCGAGGGTTGCGCACCCGCAGGCCGCTGGCGCTGACGATAGTGGGAATCTCCTGGTTCTGGTTTCTAGGCGCGCTGTTCCAGTTGGTGCTGGTGCTGGAGGGCAGCGAAATCCTGCATGTGGCGGAAACGCGCTCGGGGCTGTTGTTCACGGCGCTTGCAATCGGGATCGGATTGGGCAGCGTGCTGGCGGGGCGGATTTCCGGCGACCATATCGAACTGGGCCTGGTGCCGGCGGGGTCGCTGATCATGGGCGTCTTCTCGCTGCTGGTTGCGGCGACGACGAATTACGGCGCGGCGCTGGGGGAACTCGTAGCTGTCGGATTCGGCGGGGGTTTTATGGCGGTACCGCTGAATGCGTACCTTCAGGAAGAATCGGCGGCGGACGAAAAAGGCCGCATGCTGGCGACCAATAATCTGATGAACAGCGTCGCGATGGTGGGGGCTTACGCGATGCTGATCGTAATGCACGGTGTGCTCGGCTGGAACCCGCGCGCGATCTTCGCGGCGCTCGGGTGCGCGACGCTGGCCGGCGCGGTAGTGGTCACGCGGATGAACCCGGTGATTGTGGTTCGTTTTATCCTGCTCGTCGCAGCCAATGCGATGTTCAGGATTCGGGTGACGGGCGCGGAGAACATTCCGAAGTCGGGCGCGGCGCTGATTATCGTGAACCATGTATCGTACGCGGATGCCGTGCTGGCCGGCTACGCCACGCACCGGCTCGTCCGGTTCCTGATGTGGAAACCGATTTATCAGGTGCCCTTGGTAAGGCCGTTCTTCGACGTGCTGAAGGCGATTCCGATCGACGCCGCATCGCCGAAGACAACGGTGCGCGCGCTGAAGACGGCGAGGGAAGAGTTGCTGAAGGGAAACCTGGTGGGCATTTTTCCTGAGGGCAGCATTACGCGCAACGGCGAGGTTATGCCGTTCGAACGAGGGTATGAACGGGTGATTCGGGGACTGGATTGCCCGATCATTCCGGTGTATATCGCGGGGATGTGGGGGCATCCGTTCAGCTGCAAGGGCGGCGGGGCGTTTCGAAGCTGGGAGCTCTGGTGCCGCCCGCTGGTAAGAGTACAGGTGGGGGAGCCGGTAAGTGGCGATAAGACGCCGGAGGAGTTGAGGGAGATCATGGTTGAGGTTGGGAGGCGAGGCGCCGCTGATGCGCCCTCGGGCATTCGATCGTAATTATTCTCCGTCCGGTGTAGAATTAAGCCATGACTGGATATACACCGACACAGGCCGCCGCGTTGACCGGCCTGCCGTTGGCCGCGGTTCACAAGGCCATTGACAGCCGGCTTATCCTCCCGATTGCCACGCGCTCGGGTACAGCAGTTCGGCGGCTGCTCACGAGAGAGCACCTGATCTTTCTGCAACTGGAAGCCAGTGGCCTTCGCTTGTTGCCCAGACGTACGCGGCAGGAGATTGCCGAGGAGCTTCGTCAGTCTCCCGGAGCCGATCGGATTACCGTGCGCGAGGGGACTGCTCTCCGCATTGAAGTCCGGCCGGCTCGCCGTCACGTCGCGAACCAGTTGAAGAATTTCGCACGTATCGGATCAATGGTCGTGAGCAATCCCGACATAATGCGGGGAACCCCGGTTTTTAAAGGGACACGGGTTCCCGTTCAACTGGTAGCCGACATGCTGAATCAGGGCGCGGTGGCCGGAGAAATCCTCGAAGGCTACCCGACCTTGAGCCCGGAAATGGTCGCGATGGCACCGTTGTACGCACGGGCGTTTCCCCGGCGCGGACGGCCCGGAAGGCACCCCTGGCAGACAAATCCGGGGCCGGGCAAGAGGCCACGCGGCCGCGGAGTTTTCAAACTGAGCAGTTTGCGCACCCATGCATGAGATTTCTGATAGACGAGTGCCTCCACGAATCGCTGGCAGGCGTGGCACACGATGCGGGTTACGCAGCTCAGCATGTTAATCACCTCGGCCTGAGCGGGCAGCAGGACCGAGTTCTGGCGCTGCGCATTATCACAGACGAATACACGTTCGTCACCAACAATCGCGCGGACTTTATACAACTACTCGGCAAGACGGCGATTCACCCGGGACTGATTATCGTCGTACCGAACGTAGTCCCCGCACTACAGCGCATGTTGTTTGGAGCGGCCCTTCGGTATTGGGCGGGAAGAAATCTGGTGAACACCGTGATCGAAGTGAGGCTTGCAGGAGAAGACGTGCGGTGCGTTGAATACGAGCTACCGACCCGGGGAGGCCGACATCTGTGAATCGAACCGAAATGTACCGCCGGCTGCGCGCGCACGCCGGACCGTGGGACATGATCGTGGTGGGCGGTGGCGCTACGGGCGCCGGTGTGGCGATTGATGCGGCATCGCGGGGCTACGAAGTACTCCTGCTTGAACGGAGCGACTTCGGCAAAGGCACCTCCAGCCGGAGCACGAAGCTGGTTCACGGCGGTGTGCGATACCTCGAACAGGGCAACGTTTCGCTGGTGATGGAGGCGCTGAAAGAGCGCGGACTGCTTTTGCGCAACGCTCCCCACCTGGTGCGCAATCTCGGCTTCGTCGTGCCGAATTACGATTGGTGGGAAGCGCCGTTTTACGGGGTCGGGCTGAAGCTTTACAATCTGCTGGCGGGTAAGCACGGGTTCGGGGCGTCGCAGTTCCTTTCGCGCGAGGAGACGCTGGAACGGCTGCCCAATCTCAACACCGAAGGGTTACGCGGCGGCGTGATCTATTTCGATGGGCAGTTCGACGATTCGCGACTCCTGATCAACCTGGTGAGTACCGCGAGCGAGCAGGGCGCGGTGGCGCTGAACTATGCGGAGGTCACCGGGCTTAGCAAGGATGGCGACGGCTTCGTTAACGGCGTCGTGGTGCGCGACGTGGAATCGGGCGAAGAGTTTGCCGCCGGGGCCAGAGTTGTGGTGAACGCCACAGGTCCCTTTGCGGACGATCTGCGACGCAAGGCGGATCCGGCGGCCGAGCCGATGATCGCACCGAGCCAGGGGATTCACCTGGTGCTGGATGGTGAGTTTCTGGCCGGCGAGAGCGCGATCATGGTTCCGCACACGAGCGATGGTCGCGTATTGTTCGCGATTCCCTGGCATGGACACACGCTGATCGGCACCACGGACACGCCGGTTGCGGAGGCGGTGCCGGAACCGGTGGCGCAGGAACAGGAAATCGAGTTCGTGCTGCAGACAGCGTCGTTATATCTGGCGAAAAAGCCCACCCGCGGGGATGTGAGGAGCGTGTTTGCGGGGATTCGTCCGCTGGTGCGGGCGGGAGATTCGTCGAGCACGTCGGCTTTGTCGCGTGGCCACACGATTCGCATCGAAAACTCGGGGATGGTGACGGTCTGCGGCGGCAAATGGACGACGTACCGCAATATGGCGGAAGATTGTGTCAACCACGCCGCGACGCTGGGGCAATTGGCGGAGCGCGGTTGCGTGACTGAGCACCTGAATATCCACGGATTTCATTCGAGCGCTTCTCGATTCGGGCGGCTTGAGGTTTATGGCTCGGACGCGCCGGCGATTCAGCAGTTGATGGACGCCGAGCCGTCGCTGGCGGAGCCTTTGCATTACGACCTGCCGTATACCGCAGCCGAGGTGGTTTGGGCTGTGCGGGAGGAGATGGCGCGGACGGTGGAGGATGTGCTGGCCAGGCGGACGCGGGCGTTGTTCTTGAACGCGCGGGCGGCAATTGCGATGGCTCCGCGCGTGGCTCAGTTGATGGCGCGGGAGTTGGATCGAGATGCGGAGTGGGAAGCGGCGCAGTTGGTGGCGTTCCACGAGACGGCTCGGGGGTTTCTGCCGCGTCCTGAATGCTAACATTTAAAGGGCTTTTGGAATTCAGCGCGCCAGGCCACGATACTTCTCCGGAATAGCGATATGGCAAGCAAGGAAACTATGCGATCCCCGCTCGACGAGAAATTGCCTTCGCCGGCGCAAGCCGCCGGAGCGGGCGTCCCGCCGCGTCAGGTGCCTTCCTCCCTCGTGCACGAGTACCGTCCGAAAAGCGCCGAATACTGTGTCTGCGTCTTCGTCATCAATGAAAACGGAAAGTTGCTGAAGCAACTCGGCAAGATGAGGCCGCACGTCTCTCTCGCCGACGTCGTGATCGCCGATGGCGGCAGCACGGATGGTTCCACAACGCGCGAAGTTCTGGAGCCGCTGGGCGTGAATACTTTGCTGGTAAAAACGGGTCCCGGCAAGCTCGGAGCGCAGATGCGCATGGCCTTCGGGTGGGCTTTGGATCGCGGCTACAAGGGAGTCGTCTGTATCGACGGCAACGGTAAAGACGGCCCGGAAGCGATCCCGGAATTCATCGCGAAACTGGAAGCGGGCTACGATCACATCCAGGGATCCCGCTTCATCCCGGGCGGCATTTCCGAGCACCTCCCGCGGAGCAGGTGGTTCGGCTTGAAATTCATCCATGCGCCGCTGATTTCGCTCACCAGTGGATTCCGGTACACGGACACCACCAACGGATTCCGCGGCTACAGCAGGAAACTGCTCGAAGATTCCCGCGTCGCGGTGTTTCGAGACGCGCTGATCGGCTACGAACTGCACTGGTATCTGGCCATACGGGCCGCGAAACTGGGCTTTCGCGTCTGCGAGACGCCGGTTGCGAGGCGCTATCCTTCTTACGGCCCGATTCCCACCAAAATCAGCCCGGTCAAAGGGAATTTGAAGATGATACAGTGTTTGTTGGCGACGTGCCTCGGACACTACGATCCTTCCTGAGAGATTCGCGCAAGTCCGGCCGCAGAACGCGGCTGAAAGGGTGGCTACCGCAGTCAGGCGCCGCGTCCGGCGACCTTTGCGCTCCTGAGAACCCCCTCCTCGCCCTCAATCCTAAACGGTAAGAATTCCATTATGCCTTCTGCTCTGATTGGTCACACCGGGTTTGTCGGCGGCAACCTTGCCGCGCAAAACCAATTCGATTTGTTCTACAACTCGAAAAACATCGAGGAAATTGCCGGACGGTCCGTCGACCTGCTGGTTGTCAGCGCGATGCCAGCGGCCATGTGGATCGCCAATCGCGAGCCAGAAGCGGACCGGGCCGTGCTCGATCGACTCGCGGCTAGTCTCAGGCAGGTGCGCGCCGGGCGGGCGGTGCTCATCTCCACGACCGCTGTGTACCCGGTGCCCGTTGACGTCGATGAGGAGTCGGTGATCGATCCGTCCGCGCAAACGCCATACGGGCGTCATCGATTGATGCTGGAAGAAATCGTGAAGGACCATTTTTCGGGTGCGCACGTCGTTCGGCTTCCGGGCTTGTTCGGCAACGGCCTGAAGAAAAACGTCATTTACGACCTGCTGCACAACAATGAAGTGCACAAAATCAATTCAGCCGGCGTATATCAGTACTACAACCTGGATCACATCTGGGCCGATCTGCAGACCGCGATGACGTCCGGTCTCCGGTTGGTCAACTTCGTCACGTCGCCCGTCACCGTCAACGAAGTGGCGCGTGAGGCGTTCGATCTCGAATTTTCGAACGATCCGGGCACGGCTCCGGCCAAGTCCGCCATCCGTTCTTTGCATGCCGCGCGGTTCGGCGGGCGCGCTGGCCACCTTTACGACCGCTCCCAGGTCTTGAGTGAATTGCGTGCGTTCGTTGCCCGTGAGGGCGCCCGACAACTTGAACATTAGTCTGCGGGCGTGTTTGAGATGGCGCAACACGGCGGCGGTCACTGAATGAACCGTATAAAGAGGTTAAATTCGGGGACGGAGATCCAACCCGAATCGTTATCGAACGCCGGACGTCGCGGCGAGATCACGGCCCTTGCTCCGTTCGCGCGGAGTTTCGCTATCACCGATTCGACCTGTGCCGCGGGAAGCTTCGACAGGGTGTTAACATCCTGCGGGATGGCCATACTCACACGCGCGCCGAGAAGCCGCGCATAACCGTAACCATAACCGAAGAAAAAGTCTCTCCCTGCGACGCATATTTCGTCGCCACGGCGGACTCCGAGTCCCGCCAACTTCCGCGTCAAAGAGGAGTCTCTGTCGGGAACGGCCCTTGAAAACAGCACCGCGACTGTCGGGCCAACAGATTCCCGGTAATTGGCGGCCAGGAGCGCGGCGGCCACAACACAAAGAATCACCGGCGTCGCCTTGCGGTCTTTCATCACGATCGAAACACCCACGAATGTGCCCACCCAGCCGAGAACAAAGAAGCCACCGAAGTAGCGGGGAGTGAGCATTACTGAGGAGTAGACGAGGACGGCGAATGCGGGCCAGAGGAAGAGCCAGAGATGCTTCCGCATGGCGCGATAAACGCCTTGAAACTTCAAACCCACGAGGGCAAATACGGCAACGCCACAGAACATGGCGAGCCAGGGCAGCGCCAACCGAACAACGTCCGTGCCTTCCATCGGAGCCGCGCGATCTATCAGGCCGAGAGAATGAAGATACCTTCTCCCCTGCTGTCGAAAATCGAAATGAAGCTTCAGACCGTCCATCCAATAGCTGGGATCGTACCAGAGCGGAAACGTAACGCCTGGAGGCCCATTGAACTTCAGAACGACGGGATTTGTCGTCGAGATCCATTGTGGCGGATGCAGCGGAAATCCGGCATACGGCGAACGGCCTGCCCAAAAATCGAGGGGCAGAGGACCCAAAGGCACCGAACGATTCACGCTTCGAGCGTAATTTAGACGACCCGAGTCTCCGAATGTCAACCGCCCTTTACTATAGCTCAGCGCGATCACCAGGGGCGACACAGCGAGAAGGAACGAGAGCGCAACAATAGCCGTGCCCTTACGGCCAAATTCGCCGGATGGCGGCCAAAGAAAAAGGATGATAATCAGACCGAGCGAAATCGGCAACAGCGCCGCCTTGGTCGCGTACGCCAGCGCGAGTACCGCACCGAGCAGGATATGATGTGCGATCCGCGGCTTCGGGAGGCTGAGGCGGACACATACTCCGGCAGCCAGGTAAACCGTACCCTCCAGCATTTTATCCGCGCCGATTCCCCAAAGAGTCGGATCTATATTGGCGACATACAGCGCCGCGTAGGCCAATGCCGCGATTCCGTAGAAGCTTCCGGACTCAAACACGGGCCCGTGCCGGGATGCAACCCACCTGAGCAGGTTGAAAAAGAAGTATGTAAAGCAAGAACACGCTGCGACAAATATCAGCCAATCGACTCCATGCGCCACGGCGAGTTCGTCCGACGGCGAGGGATGGACCAGTTTCACAGCCACTGCCTGGAGTGTCGGGTAAGCGGGACTCCAGTAGCCGTTCGATACCAGATACCATGGCGAGACGCGCGCGGCGTTGCCCGCAATGTCCAGATAGGAGACCCCATCCGGGTCAACCCGGCCTCTGGCACTCCACGCGATCGGTAGAGCGAGCACGGCGCACAGGAGCGTAGCCAGTAGCATCAGCCGAAGGTGGGCGAACCGGGGAGTAGCCCTTTCCTGCGTAACTCCGGTCGAATCTTCCGGAATCGAATCTTCCGGAATCGAATCTTGCGGAGTCGCATTCTCCGGAGTCGAATTTTCCTAAAAATCGATGGGCCGCTGGCAGGGTCGTCCGCGAGCGTTGCCAGCGGCGGAGTCCCACCGACTGGAGGCGGCCTGCGCGTAGCTTCGTCGCGCGCAAATTCCAGATGCAGATTAAAGATCCCGGTGATCCCTGTCGCGTCGATGACGTGGCGATCCGGAATATTGGAAAGCTCATCCGAGAGCGTGCTCAGGTGGACCCCGCCTGCGTCCAGGATCACTTTCGTCGCACCTCCGGTATCCTGCACAAAGCACAAATGAGCTTCTCGCCTGTAGCGGCGAACCTCGGAGGAGGAGGGTTTGCGGGGTCGAACGTAATGCAGCCTCCGTCGTCCATCGGTTTCAGTTTGAGTCCGCCTGTGGCTACCGTCAGTGCATACATCGGGATTTGTTCTTGCTCGCGATGAGTTTTCAGCTGAAACCTTTCTTCAAGAAGCGCCCCAAGCATCGGTCCCGTCATCGTTCTGGCCAATGAAGATCCTGTCGCTTTTGCGTCGATGGCGTAGCGCTCAGAATGTATCCAAGCCGGACCTCCCCTGATCCGCTCGCCGCCATTGGGCCGCGACGAATCATTGAGGAGCGGATTTGCGCACGGAAATGGAGACGAGATTGATGACCGTCATACACCGAACGCTGAGCCTCCCAGGTGACGTGTCGAAACTGCCTCCACTCCTGCCGTTGGGCGGAGTGTCCCTGGCGCTGCAGGGCTTTACAGAAGCCACCTCGAATTTCGGCGTGGCGTCTACTGTCTGTGACCGGGCCAAGCAAGCGGCCAGCGCCAATGCACCGCCGATAAGTCCAAAATCTGACACCGTCTGCCGGGCGCGGCGGGAAATGGTTGTTACCATGGCGAGATCATGGCAATTTGGAGGCCGGGAAGAAGTCCCCGCGTCGCCCGACACATTCTTCTCATTGGGGCTGTGGCGTGCCCGCACAACTGGGCCTCTTCCGCTCACGTAGACAGTCAGCGCGGGGACCTTCGAAGTTTATCGTTCTGGCGTGACCGCACGGGCTCCAACTCAATGCTTCGAGTTGTAGAAACTTCCTTGACCTTGCGCGCGCACATCCTACGTTCCAGCTTCCGATAAATGGAGATTATGGTCAAAATCGCAAAAAAGGCCGCCCCGACCTTTGACAAAGTGCGACGCGCAAAACGCCCACACGCAGGCAACTTGGGGCCTTCCCACACACTCACAAACCCGACTGCGAACCGCCCACAACCGACCGTCATCACCCATCCCCCGCCACCCGCAATATCGCCGCCAGGCTCCGGTCCACATCCTCCTCGGTCGTCCGCCACGAACAAACGCTGATGCGCATCGCGGTGCGACCCTGCCATTTCGTCGGACCGCACCAGCACGTACCCTCCGCCTGCACCGCCTCGATCACGCGCAGCGTCTTCTCGGGCGATCCGCCATTATCGAAAGCCACCAGCACCTGATTCAGCACAACGTCGTTCAATACCTCATATCCCGCATTCCTGAGCCCCTCGGCGAATCGTGACGCGCATCGGCAATCGCGCTCGATCATCTCCGCCAGCCCGCTGCGGCCAAGCGATTTCAACGCCGCCCAGATCTCGATCCCGCGCGCGCGTCGCGAAAGCTCCGGCGTATAAAGCGAAGGCTCGCGGTGCTCTCCCGTCGGCAGATACGCGGCCGTCATGCTCATGGCTGCGTGCAAAATCTCCGGATCCCGCACAAACGCCAGTCCGCTGTCATAGGGCACGTTCAGCCACTTATGCGCATCGGTCGCCCAGGAATCGGCTTCGTTAAAACCTTTCACCAGATGGGAGCGCGCCGGACTCACCGCCGCCCACAATCCGAACGCGCCATCCACATGCACCCACGCGCCCGCCGCGTGCGCCCGGGCGATGATTTCGCTCGCCGGGTCGAACGAACCCGTATTGACATTACCCGCCTGAATGCAGACAATTGCAGGCCCACGCAGCTCCGGAAACCCTTCCGCGATCATCCGCCCCTGATCGTCCACCGGCACGGTCGTCACGCGCTCGCGGCCCATCCCGAGCATCCCCAACGACTTCGTCACCGAAGGATGCGCTTCGCCGCCGACCACCACTTCCACCGGCGGCGCGCCGAACAGTCCTTCGCGCTCGACGTCCCAGCCCACTTGCCGCAGAACGCTGTGCCGCGCCGCCGCAAGCCCGGTGAAGTTTGCCATCGTTCCTCCCGTCACGAAGGCCGCGCCACTCCCTGCCGGCAAAGCCAGCGCTTCGAGCAGCCAGGCGAGCGAAACCTCCTCGAGCACCGTGCCGACCGGAGTCGCGGCGAACAGCCCGGCGTTCTGGTCCCATGCCGAGGTCATCCAGTTCGCCGCCAACGCGGCCGGAAGTGCCCCACCGATCACGAATCCGAAGAAGCGCGGTCCGGCCATGCCGACCGTGCCCGGCGAACCGAACTCGTCCAGCAAACCGATAACGTCCTCCGCAGCCGTCGGGCCTTCGGGAAGCGGCTCAAGAAAACGATCCAGCCCGCGAATCGCCTCGGCCGACGGCCGCACGCGCCTCTCCTGAATATCGTCGAGAAAACGCGCCGCGCGGACCGCCGTGGCCTGCAAGAGTGGACCCATGTAAGGCATGGTACCCCGAGCCAGCGTTGAATCGGATAGAATGTTCATTCGCGGAACCAGAGGAGACTTTCCCCCATGAAGATCCACGTCGCAGCCCTTGCGGCATTCACGTTATGCCTGCCCTCCATGCAGACGGCGCAGGCACAGACAACGGCCAGGCCGTTCAACATTTATTTCATCGACACGGAAGGAGGCCTCTCGGCGCTCTACGTTTCGCCGTCAGGTGAGTCGATGCTGCTCGATACGGGCAATCCCGGCGACCGCGATGTGGACCGGATCACCGCCGTCCTCAACGACGCCGGCGTCAAGCAGATCGACTACATGGTGCTGACTCACTATCACGTCGATCATGTCGGCGGCTTTGAAGCGCTGTCGAAGCGGTTTCCGATGAAGCACTTTATCGACCACGGCGAAAACAAAGACGTCCGCGAACAGGTGCCGGGCTTCGCGGCGATGTATGCCGATATGGTGGCCAAGGCCGGACCGGGCGCGCATACGGTTGCCAAGCCGGGCGACATCATCCCCATCAAAGGGCTGAACGTTGAAGTCGTGACGGCGGCGGGACAGGTGCTGAAGAAGCCCATGAAGGCTCCCGGCGCGGGCAAGCCGAATCCGGAGTGCGCGAATTACAAGAAGCAGGCGGAAAATACCGATCTCGATAACGCACAATCGCTCGCTCTGGTCTTCGAGTACGGCAAGTTCCGCACTATCAATATGGGCGATTTTGTCTACAATCTCGAAGGCGATCTGATGTGCCCGAATAATCCGATCGGCACCGTCGATCTGTATCTCACCTCGCACCATGGGACAGATCAATCCGGATCGGCCGTGCTGGTGCATGCGCTTCAGCCGAGAGTCGCCGTGATGCACAACGGCACCCGAAAGGGCGGCGCGCTGCCGGTTTATCAGGTGCTGCACACGTCGCCTGGCCTCGAAGATATCTGGCAGCTGCACTGGTCATACACTGGCGGACTTGAAAATAACGCGCCCGGTGCGTTCATCGCCAACATTGAGGATCCGGTCGCGCTGGGCAACTCGCTCGCGAACCCCGCGCCCGCACAGGGTCCCGGCGGCGGACGTGGCGGCGGCAGAGGCGGAAGCGGCGGCGGTCGCGGCGGTGGGGGTTTCGCCGCGAGCGGTTCCGGTGGACGCGGCCCCGGCGGCGGACGTGGTCTGGCCGGCGGGCACACGGGTCCGGCGTTCCTGATTAAAGTAGCCGCCATGCCGGACGGAAGCTTCACGGTGACGAATACGCGCAACAACTTCAGCAAGACCTACGCGGCGCGGAAAAACTAGAAGATGAAATTCACGATCTCGTTGTACCTCGCGGCAGGCGTGTGCCTTTCGGCGGTCGGCTTGTCGGCGCAGGCGCCGGATGCCGTGAAGAACCCGCTGGAAGGCAACCCGGCCGCCATCGACGCCGGGCGGCAGATTTACGCTTCGGTCTGCCAGGCATGCCACGGTTCGGAAGCCCGGGGCGATCGCGGTCCCGCGCTGACGGGAGCGCTTCACCACGGCAATTCCGATAACGAAATATTCCGCACCGTGCGCGGCGGCATTCAGGGCACGCAGATGCCTCCGTTCGCGCAGTTCACGGCGGATCAAATCTGGCAGGTGATGGCATACATTCGCAGTCTCTCCGGTACGCCGAATGCATCGGATACGACGCCGGGCGACGCCAATGCCGGCCGCGCGGTCTTCGATGGCAAGGGCGGATGCCGGACGTGCCATCAGAGCAATCTGGAGGGCGTCGGATTGAAGCCGGCGCAGGAAACGCGTTCGGCGATCGTGAGTCCGGGCCAGCGGCCGATCGTCACCGTGAAGACGAAGGACGGACACGAATACCGCGGGCTTGGCCTCAACAACGATACGTTCTCCCTGCAGTTGCGCGAAGCCTCCGGCCAGTTGCGGAGCTTTGCGAAATCGGACGTGACTATTACGGTTGATCAGAAGTCGATCATGCCGTGGGATTTCGGCCGGAAACTCACCGGCGCGGAAATCAACGATGTGGTGGCGTATCTGAAGACGTTGAGCGCCCCTGCTCCGCCGGCCAGTGTACTTACCGCCGAACGCATTCGCAACTCGGCGTCCGAGCCGCAGAACTGGCTGACTTACTGGGGCGATTACGCCGGACATCATTATTCTTCGCTCTCGCGGATCAACACAACGAACGTAAAGAGTCTGCAGGCAAAATGGGCGGTCCAGATGCCCGGCGACGGCACGCTGGAAGCTACGCCTCTGGTTGTGGATGGCGTGATGTACACGAGTGGTCCGGTGGGTCAGGTTTACGCGCTCGATGCCGCCACCGGCCGCCTGATCTGGAAGTATCAGCGCACGCAGAAGAAGGTCAATCCGTACGAAGCGAATCGCTTTAACCGGGGCGTCGCGGTGCTCGATGGCCGCGTCTTCTTCGGCACGCTCGATGCGGCGCTCATCGCGCTCGATGCGCATACAGGCGCGCCGCTTTGGGAAGTCCAGGTGGCGGACACCATGCTGGGCTACAGCCTCACGTCCGCGCCGCTCGCGCTGAAAGACAAAATCGTCACCGGCATTTCGGGCGGCGAATACGGCATCATTGGGTTCCTTGAAGCGTTCGATCCGGCCACAGGCAGGAAGCTCTGGCACATCAATGCAATCCCCGGTCCCGGCGAACCCGGAAATGAAACATGGGCGGGCGATAGCTGGAAGCATGGCGCGGGCGGCATGTGGCTGACCGGCAGTTACGACGCGGAACTGAACACGCTCTACTGGGCGGTGGGCAATCCCGGCCCGGACATTAACGGCGACGTCCGCATGGGAGACAACCTGTACACCTGTTCCGTTCTTGCGCTCGACGCCAATACCGGCAAAATCAAATGGCATTACCAGTTCACGCCGCACGACACGCGCGACTGGGACGCCACCGAGGATTTCGTGCTGGTGGACCGCGTGTGGCACGGCCAGAATCGCAAACTTTTGATCCAGGCCAACCGCAACGGCAATTTTTACGTGCTCGACCGGACCAACGGCAAGTTCCTCGCGGCCGCCCCTTTCATGCGAACCAACTGGGTAAAGGGCTGGGACGCCAACGGCCGGCCGATGACGATTCCCGCAGCCGACGCGAACCCGACGGGAGTCTGGGTCTACCCGTCGCTGATAGGCGGCACGAATTTCCAGGCACCGTCGTACAGTCCGCTGACTGGTTGGCTTTACTTCGCGTATCACGACGGTGGCCAGAAGTTCGCCATCGGACCCGCGCCGTTCGAGCCAGGCAAGCAATTTCAGGGCGATAGCGGAGGCAGCGAGAATGTCGGACCGCCCGCGGCTGACGCGCCGGAATCGCAGGGAATCGCGGCATTCGATCCCGAAACGATGAAGGTGGTTTGGAAGTTCGAAGTGACTGAGGCGTCGCTTACCGCCGGTGTGCTGGCGACCGGCGGCGGCGTGGTCTTCGCATCGTCGCACGATGGAAACTTCATCGCGCTCGATGCACGCACCGGCAAAGCGCTCTGGCATTTCGGCGCGGGCGGCGATGTCGCGGGTTCGCCGATGAGTTACTCAATCAACGGCAAGCAGTATGTTGCGGTTTCCACGGCGCAGGTGTTGTACGCGTTCGCGCTGCCGGACTGAAGGCCCAAATGAAACTCACACTCCTGTTACTCGCATCTCTCGCATCGGCTTTCGCCCAGTATTCGGTTCAGAACGATAACGGCATCGTCCGCCTCACGGATCGCAGGGCCGATACGGTGGTCTCCATCATGCCGGCGTTGGGCAACAACGCGTTCCGCATGACGGTCAAGGGCAAGGACATTCTTCAGTATCCTTACAAATCCGACGACGATTTCCGCGCGCACCCGAACTTTGCCGGCATCCCGTTCCTCTGGCCATGGGCAAACCGTCTGGACGACACGGCCTTTTACGCCAACGGCAAAAAGTACAACCTGAACATGGATCTCGGCGTTGTGCAGGGCCGCCCCGGCAGTCATCCCCTGCACGGTTTCCTCGTTACGGCGAATCAGTGGCAGATCGTGGAAGCGAAGGCCGACACGACATCGGCGTGGGTCACGAGCCGCCTCGAATTCTACAAGCAGCCCAACTGGATGGCGGAATTTCCGTTCGCGCACACGGTGGAAATCACCTATCGCCTGAAGGATGGCGCGCTCGAAGCGTCGGTGAAAGTGGAGAACATGAGCAACGAGCCGATGCCGCTCTCGATCGGCTTCCATCCCTACTTCCAGTTGACCGATTCGCCCCGCGACGAATGGACTTTCGGGATTGCGGCGAAGACTTACTGGGTTCTGGCACCCGATAAAATTCCGACAGGAGCGACTCGTCCGATCGAAGAATTTCTGCCGAAGCCGCAGGGCAGCGCGCTCAAGGGCCTGAGTCTCGACGACGTCTTCAGCGACCTGATCCGCGACGCATCCGGCAAGTCGACGATGTGGGTAAAGGGCAAGTCGCAGCGGATCGACGTGACGTTCGGACCGAAGTATAAGGCTGTCGTAGTCTACTCGCCCGGCGGACCGAATAACGATTTCATTTGTTTCGAGCCGATGGCCGGCATCACCGACTCAATGAACCTCGCGCAAAAGGGGCTGTACAAGGAACTACAGTACGTGGCCCCCGGCCAGAAGTGGCAGGAGAGTTTTGCGATCAAGCCGAGCGGATTTTGACGCGGTCGACTGCGCAATCCGGTTCCTGAGCCGCGTCGGCCGCACCAGCCAAAGACACTGGAATTCCATCGGCCGCGGTGAGACAATTGAGACAGGAGTTTTGTGATGGCGACAGCGGTAACGATGTCGGGTCGGCAGTTTGACGCTCTCCCTTATGAAGAGGGCCGTCGCCTTGAATTGCTGGAAGGAGAACTGATAGAAGTGTCGGTTCCGACCCCGCTTCATCAGGACGTTGTGTTTAATGTCCTTGCAGCTCTGCGCCGTTATCTGAGCGGGCACAAGGGAGCTGCCTTTGCCGACGTGGAATTCGCTTTGTCGGACTTGCTGCGTCTGCGCCCCGACGTGTGCGTGCTTCTGGCGGACAAGGCTGGCAAGCTCGACCGGAATCGTATCCCCATCCCCGGTTCGCCGGATCTGGCGATCGAAGTCATCTCGCCGACCGAACGGGCAAGCGAAAGCCACGGCAAAGTCCAGGCGTACCTCCGAAACGGCACCGCGGAGGTTTGGCAGATATTCCCCAAGTCGGGAACCGTGGAGATTCACCGGCGCGAGGGCAGCGTCACACTCGATCGGACTCAAACAGCCGCCAGCGAACTTCTGCCGGGCTTCGGTGTTGCGGTAAGTTCCTTTTTTGAGTAAGTGAGGCGGAAGCGTTTGGTTGCGGTCCGCGCAAATGAGGCGTCCTCGATTCCCGTCTCCGCGTTAGAATGAACCGATGGCTGCTCCTGAGCAAAACGCGGGCAATTTCGAAAGCTCTCTCGACGAACTGGAAAAGGTAGTGAAGGAACTGGAATCGGGCGATCTGCCGCTTGATCGCTCGCTTGACCTGTTCTCCCGCGGCATGAAGCTGAGCGAAACCTGCCGCAAGCAGCTCGAAGAAGCCGAAACCCGCGTCGAACAGTTGATACGCAAGGAAGGAATGTATCAACCCGTGCCATTCGGTCCCGACAAATAACGCATTCCGGTCATGACCCTCAAGGAATTCTTTTCGGAGCAGCAGCGTCTGGTCGACGCCGCCCTCGATCGCTTCACTCCCAACGAATCGGAACACCCCGCCACGATCCACCGCGCGATGCGCCATAGCCTGTTTGCCGGCGGCAAGCGCATCCGGCCAATCCTGTGCATCGCTGCTGCGGCGGCCGTCTCCGACGATGCGCCGGCCGCAATCCACGCGGCCTGCTCGCTGGAGATGATCCACACTTACTCGCTGATCCACGACGATCTGCCCGCGCTCGATAACGACGATTTCCGCCGCGGCAAGCCCACCTGCCACAAAGTATTCGGCGAGGCGATGGCCATTCTCGCCGGCGACGCACTGTTCACTCTGGCGATCCAGACGCTCGCGCGAATCGAAAATGCCGACCCCGCCCGCGTAGTGGCGCTGATTTGCGAACTCTCATTCGCCTCAGGCACCGTGGATGGCATGATCGGCGGCCAGGTGACCGACATCGAAGGCGAGCGGCAACCGCCCACGCCCGAACTGCTCGACAGCATCCATCGCGCCAAGACCGGAGCGCTGCTGCGCGCCAGCGTGCGGATGGGGGGGATCGCGGCCGGCGGCGACGCCGCGCAGATCGACGCGCTTTCGCGATACGGGGAACACGTCGGGCTGGCTTTTCAGATTGTGGACGATATTCTCGACGTGGAGGAGTCCTCCGAAGCGCTGGGCAAGACGGCGGGTAAGGATGCCGCGCAGGGGAAGATCACGTTTCCCGCCGTCTACGGACTCGAAAAATCGCGCGAGATGGCGCTGGAACAGTGCCGCCTCTCGCACGAAGCGCTTTCGCCGTTCGGCGAACGGGCGCGGCGTTTGCATGAGATCGCCGACCTGATCGTAGAGCGGAAGTCTTAAAACAGGCCCGTTGCCGCCGGTCCCGTAGTCCCTGATATGGAGAAGATCCGCCTCGATCGCTGGATGGTTGAAAACGGTTTCGCGGAAACCCGCGAGAAGGCCGGGGCGCGCATCATGGCCGGCGAAGTTCAGATCGACGGACAACGCGCCGATAAGGCCGGCCAATTTGTGCTACCCGCCTCTCGCGTGGAGGTTCGCGCGAAACTCCGCTATGTCAGCCGCGGTGGCATCAAACTGGAGTGCGGGTTGAAACACTTCGGAATAGATGTGACAGGAGCCGTCTGTGCCGATATCGGCACTTCCACCGGTGGATTTACCGATTGCCTGTTGCAGCACGGCGCGGCGCGAGTGCATTCGGTCGACACCGGTATGGGGCAGATCGACTGGAGCCTCAGGAACGACCCGCGGGTTGTGCTGCATGAGGGATTCAACGCGCGCCATCTCGAACCGGCCGATCTGGGAGAGCCGGTCGACCTCGGCGTCTGCGATGTCAGCTTCATCTCGGCCACTCTGATCGTTCCCGCGATTGTGCGCGTGCTGAAGCCGGAGACGGGGCGAGTGGTGGTGCTGGTGAAGCCGCAATTCGAGGTGGGCAGGGAACAGGTGGGCAAGGGCGGCATCGTGCGCGAATCGGCATTGCACGAGGCGGCCTGCGCGCGGGTGAGAACGTGTGTGGAAGAATCGGATTTCGGCTTTGAAACCGTCGAAATCATGGAAAGCCCCATAACAGGCGCGGAAGGCAATAAGGAGTTTCTGCTTTATGCCCGCCGTTAAGACCGTCGGCATATTCGCAAAACCGAACGCGCCGGCCGCCATCCGGCTGGTGCCGGAACTGCTCGCCTGGCTCGACGCGCGCGGCGTCAAAGCGCGTATGGACGAGGTCGCCGCCGGTTACGCGGGATCGCAAGAAGGTTTGCCGCGTCCGATGGTGCCTGATGGCTGCGATCTCGCGATCGTGCTCGGCGGCGATGGAACGCTGCTCTCCGCCGCCCGCGCGCTTGAGGGCCGAGCCATACCGCTGCTCGCGGTGAATCTGGGCGGATTGGGCTTTCTGACGGCGATCCCGGTGCCCGATCTGTTCCCCGAACTCGAGCGGGCGCTAACCGGCGTCCATCGGCTCATGCGGCGCGGTTTGCTGCGCGTGCTCGTGCGGCGTGGAGATGCGATAGTGGACGAATATCAGGCGTTGAACGACGTTGTGATCGCGAAGTCGTCTATCGCGCGTATTGTCGATCTGGACGTTTGGGCGGGCGACTCGTTCGTCTGCGAATACAAAGCCGATGGCCTGATCGTTTCCACGCCCACCGGTTCCACGGCTTATTCGCTCGCCGCCGGCGGTCCCATCATTTTCCCTACCGTCGCGGCGGTCTGCATCACGCCGATTTGCCCGCACACGCTCACCAACCGGCCGCTCATCATCCCGGCGGACCTCACGGTGCGCGTGGTGAGCCATATGAAGGACGAGGATTCGTTCCTCACGGTGGATGGCCAGGTGGGCGGCGCGCTCGAGCCGGGCGATGTAGTGGAATGCACAGCGTCGAAGTCGGAAGTTCTGCTGGTGCAGACGCCCGACAAGACATTCTTCGACGTGCTGCGTCAGAAACTCAAGTGGGGGGAACGGTAAACGCGTCTCCCGCCGGTTGCGTCGAAAAGCCGCGTGATAAAGTCAAGGTGAACCCCGAATAATGGAATCTCAAACACAGGCCGCCGCTCCGGCCGAATCTATGCCGCCCCTGAACGTGTGGCTGCTGCCCGTGCTGGCCGGGTGGATCGTTCCCGGCGCGGGCCATTTCATGCTGAAGAAAACCGGCCGCGGGGCGCTGCTGTTCGCCGCCGTGCTGCTGATGTTCCTGTTTGGCCTGTCCATGAGCGGGATGATGTTCACGCCTGAGAAGGGCGCGGATCTTCTGACGTCGGTGATCAATTACGGCGGTTTTGTCTGCAATCTTGCCGCGGGCGGCATGTATCTGCTGGCGACGATGTTCGGCTACTCGCAGCCGGATATGCCGGGCGCGGTTCACGATTACGGGAGCAAGTTCCTGGTCACGGCGGGTTTGCTGAACATTCTGGCGATGGTTGACGCGTACGAAATCGCGGCGAAGAAGAAAGACTAGGGAACGTATGCCGAAGATCAATCTCTCGCACTTTGAAGCGGCGTTCCTGTTTTCGCTGTTTGTGTCGGTGGTGATGGGAATCACGTCGAAGAAGACGCAAAACGAGCGCGTGCATTACGGGTTTTATTGTTTTGGCTGCTTCATGCTGGCGTTGTTCGGAATCGGCTGGATGATGAAGCTCGGACACGGGTAGGCGGTTGGGCTACAATACTCGGCAGGGAATATATGAAGCAGCGCCGAAACGTATTTGAACGGCTGGCGGCATCCCGCACCCTGGTCATGG
Source organism: Bryobacterales bacterium (assembly GCA_003136575.1). GTDB lineage: Bacteria > Acidobacteriota > Terriglobia > Bryobacterales > Bryobacteraceae > BOG-234. The sequence continues at coordinate 38,276 of PLEX01000092.1, forward strand.
AAGTGACTGCCATTCTGCTTTTTGCGATAACGGCGGCCAAGGTTTTGTTCTATCAGGCGAACCCGGTACTGAGGTCGATTTTCGACTATTCTTCGGCGCTTTCCCGGTAAGATTCGCCGTTCCGATCCGATGGCGCCGCAACCACCGCAGGTTCCGCCGCCACCGACTCCTTTCGTGTCGTTCTGCTGGGGTATGTTTGGTTCCGCGCTTCCTGAGGTTCTTCGGCTTTATAAACTCGCCGTTGCCGGGCAGCCGCAGCCCGAGTTTCGTTGGTACTACATCGTGATGTCCTGCGTTTTTATAGTTTTTGCGGGCATTTTCACCGTGGCTTGGAAGCCGGAGAATCCATTCAAAGCTATCTGGGTGGGTGTATCGTTCCCCGTGTTAATTTCCACGATGATACAGAACGCTCCGTCGCTGCATTGAGGATGTCGCTCCGCGGCTTTGGCCCGGCGCCGAGCAGATCGAGCGCGCGGAACCGGCCGGTGTCTGGACATTCTGAACGTGGGTCGCTCGGCGTACCGAACTCTTGCCGGTTTACCGCGCGCCTGTGCTCGACTTCAGGGTGCCGCGGTCGCGCCGATAGCAGTGAACTCGAACGCGGTGGCGTACAGCGTCGCTGCGTCAAACGTTCGTTGACGCAACCCGACGCCAGGCTGCCCTTCCAGCCACTCAACGAACACCTGCATAAAACTTCCGTGCGCAAACGACAGAAGAGAACTTGCCCAGTCCATGTAGGCGCGCAGGAAGGTTGCGGTGCCTTGCTGGATCACAGCTTCGTAGGGGATATCGGCAGTCCGGCAGAACTCCCGGAAGTCATTCCGAAAGCGCCCCATGAATACTCCCTCCCAGATCGCCTCGCTGTCATAGATTGGAAACAGACTGGGATTGTAGAAATGGAGGAATTTTGAGACCGCCATCGTGGGATAGCCGCGCTTCGGCTTGATTCCCTGCATCTTCGTGAGGCTGGATTCGAGGAAGGGTCCGGTACCGCTATTGAGAAAATCCGGTAGCATGACAGGGCCACGCCACGAGAATTCTGAGAACTCACGTTTGATCGTCTCGAAAATCTGCTGCGGCTGCCAGCAGTCCGCAGGGCTGCTGGGACGGAAAACATTCCACCCCGATTTTCCGGGCCGCTTGAGCTCGTTATAAATATACTCGAAATTCTTAGTGCGCTGACAGCGTTCGACGAAGGATCGAAGGCGCTTCGCGATGCTTCGTAGAGATTGAGATTTCCGTTTGGGTCCAGCCAGCGACCCCCTCCAACGGCATCCAGAGCGCGGCGTTGCCGGTCGGGCGTTTCAAAATAGCTACGAAGCCTCTGCCCAGACGCGATACCAATCCCGCCCGCCGGGTCTGACAGCTTGGGCGTGATTACTTACGGCACACGCGGATTCGGCTCTGACGCCGACGGGATGCTGTACTGCGTCGCTGGTTTGGGCTGATTTGAAACAAAACGTATTCGTCCGCTTTGGTCTCCCCGCTCTGCGTACCCTTCCCTCACCAGAATCGGGCCAATGTACGATGTCAGGCCCCATTGGTCGAACTGCTCCTTCAGCCATTCCTCGACGCTCCCGGGAGGCGGATCAGGGCAGTGTCCGAGGGTCACTTCCTGGCCCGAGAAATTCGCAAGCAACCTCCGATATACCTCTGCCTTCACGAGCGACGGCTTACTCCAACCAGCGGGCTGCGATCTGTCTTTCCAGATTATTGATGTCCCCTGCGTGACCGAACCGTCGGACTGGAATTGGCTGCGTCCGCCCCATGTCGGCAAAGTCACCATGAACGCCATCCTATTACGGGTAATTGCGTTCCTGGGAATGCCACCCGCGTCATCCACGGGCTGGCCCGTCCGCAGACACGCGGCTACGCCTAACGGCGCGCGGGAGGGACCAACACATGGTTTTGACGGTACGATGGGCTGGGACAGCCCGGCTAACCGTCCGCAACGGACTACTCCTCATCTATCTCATTGCGCAGAAGGAACTTGTTTGTGTAGTCTGGTTCAGGATCACCCGGTGTCTCTCACCAGCACCGCCATAACCCTGAGGATATTATTGAAACCATGAGTTCAAGCCCAAACAGCGCCGCCCGGTTCGCGGCGGTTCGCCGGTCGCTGCGCTGGTTTTCCAGTGCACGTTTTTATACCACCTTTCTATTGTCCTTTTCAGTCTTCCTGCTCATGCCTTTGTTGGCCCGCGCACAGGACAACTCCGACACCGCGTCCGGCGGCGAAGCCAACCTCATCCTGCCGGATCTCAGCATCGGCACATTCTTCGGCGTCGACGGCCGCGCGCTCCTGATGGGCGGCCTCATCATCTGCGCGCTGGGCCTCCTGTTCGGCCTGATAACCTACCGCCGGCTGCGCGATCTCCCCGTGCACAAGTCCATGAAGGACGTTTCGGAACTGATTTGGGAAACCTGCAAGACATACCTTTTCACCCAAGGCAAGTTCCTGCTCATCCTGGAAATCTTTATCGGCACGATCATCCTCGTCTACTTCGGCTACTTCCGGCAATTCACCGCGGTCAAGGTGCTGATCGTTCTGTTGTTCAGCCTGATCGGCATCGCAGGCAGCTACGGCGTCGCCTGGTACGGAATCCGCGTCAACACGTTCGCGAATTCCCGCACGGCATTCGCCAGCCTTCGGGGGCTTCCTTACCCCTGTTACCAGATCCCTCTGCGAGCGGGAATGAGCATCGGGATGGTCCTCATCTCGGTTGAGCTCCTGATCATGCTCTGCATTCTGCTCTTCATCCCCAGCGACTACGCCGGGCCGTGTTTCATCGGTTTCGCCATCGGCGAATCGCTCGGCGCGGCCGCGCTGCGCGTGGCCGGCGGCATCTTCACCAAGATCGCCGATATCGGCGCCGACCTGATGAAGATCGTATTCAACGTCAAGGAGGACGACGCGCGCAATCCCGGCGTGATCGCCGATTGCACCGGCGACAACGCCGGCGATTCGGTCGGCCCGTCGGCGGATGGCTTCGAGACCTACGGCGTCACCGGCGTCGCGCTGATCACCTTCATCCTGCTGGCCGTCCGCGAGCCTTTGGTGCAGGTACAGTTGCTGGTCTGGATCTTCGTGATGCGCATCATGATGGTCGTGTCGTCGGCCGCCTCGTACTTCATTAACGAAGCGATCGCCAAAGCCAGGTACTCGACGGCGGAAAAGTTCAACTACGAGCATCCGCTGACATTCCTCGTCTGGCTCACCTCGGTTCTTTCTATCGCGCTGACTTACATCGTTTCGTGGTTCATGATTCCCGATCTTGGCGGCGACCCCACGCTCTGGTGGAAGCTATCGAGCGTGATCACCTGTGGCACGCTGGCCGGCGCGGTCATCCCGGAACTGGTGAAGGTTTTCACTTCGACCGAATCTCGCCATGTTCGCGAAGTAGTCACATCTTCCCGCGAAGGCGGCGCGTCGCTCAATATTCTTTCCGGCCTGGTCGCCGGCAACTTCAGCGCCTTCTGGCTCGGCATGACGATGATGCTGCTGATGGCGGCCGCCTATGGAATCAGCACAACTGGCCTGGGATCGCTCATGCTGGCGCCCGCCGTCTTCGCCTTCGGCCTGGTGGCTTTCGGCTTCCTCGGCATGGGTCCGGTAACGATCGCCGTCGATTCGTACGGACCCGTCACGGACAACGCGCAATCCGTTTACGAACTTTCGCTCATTGAAGACGTCCCGGGCATCAAACAGGATCTGCACCTGAACTACGGCTTCACGCCGGATTTCGTGCGCGCTAAGGAAAATCTGGAAGAAAACGACGGCGCGGGCAACACCTTTAAAGCGACAGCCAAGCCGGTGTTGATCGGCACCGCCGTGGTGGGTGCCACGACGATGATTTTCTCCATCATCGTGACGCTGACAAAGAAGCTTTCGGTCAATCTGGAGGACCTGTCCATCCTCTACCCGCCGTTCCTGCTGGGCATGATGGCGGGCGGCGCGATGATCTACTGGTTCACCGGCGCTTCCATGCAGGCGGTGACAACCGGCGCATACCGCGCGGTGGAATTCATCAAGAAGAACATGAAGCTGGAAGGCGCAACCAAGGCGTCCGTTGCCGATAGCAAAGCCGTGGTCGAAATCTGCACGCAGTACGCGCAGAAGGGCATGTTCAACATCTTTCTGGCCGTCTTCTTCGCCACGCTGGCCTTCGCATTTGCCGAATCGTTCCTGTTCATCGGCTATCTGATTTCGATCGCCCTGTTCGGCCTGTATCAGGCGATTTTCATGGCCAATGCGGGTGGCGCATGGGATAACGCGAAGAAGATCGTGGAGACCGAGCTGAAGCAGAAAGGCACGGAACTGCATGCCGCAACTGTGGTTGGCGATACGGTCGGCGATCCATTCAAGGACACTTCCTCGGTGGCTCTGAATCCGATTATCAAGTTCACCACGCTGTTCGGACTGCTCGCCGTTGAGCTGGCAGAACAGCAGGCGGATACGCTCAGGCATGTGCTTGCGGCTGTCTTCCTGGTCGTCGCGCTGGTCTTCATTTACCGTTCGTTCTACGGAATGCGAATCGTCGCCCAAAAGGATTGAGCCTTTTGCATCCGACGCGCCCAACACGCCGCGCGGCTTTGCTCACGGCATGTGGCGCGGTCGCGTCCGCGCAGCAAACTCTCGGCCCTCCGCCGCATCCGAAAGGGCCGAAGGTTTTTCTCGACTACGATCAGGTGGAACTCGACGCCGCCTACGACCAGACGGTTTACGAGCCGGATATCGATCAGCTGTCGGCGAAGCTGAAAGCCGATAGCGACATGGTTCGCGCCCGGCTCGGAAACCCGCGGCGCGCGGCGTATGGATCGAAGGAAATCGAAAAGCTGGATATTTACCCGGCCAGCCGCACGAACGCGCCGATCTTCATATTCATCCACGGTGGCAGATGGCGCGTCGCAACGGCTCACGATTACGGCTTTCCCGCCGAGACATTCGTTCGCGCCGGCGCGCACTTAGTGGCTCCGGACTTCGATTGGGTGCAGGACGTGGGTGGCGACCTGAACGTTCTCGCATCACAGGTGCGCCACGCGATAGCCTGGGTTTATCGAAACGCCGCATCGTTTGGCGGAGACCCGCGGCGCATTTACCTTGGCGGCCACTCCTCCGGGGCGCATCTGGCGGGTGTGGCAATAACCACAAGCTGGAAGGACCTCGGTCTGCCCGGCGACTGCATCAAAGGCGCCGTCCTCTTGAGCGGCATGTACGATCTGAAACCCGTGCGCCTTTCCAGTCGCAGTTCGTACGTGAAGATCGACGACGCCACGGAAGACGCACTGAGTCCGCAACGTCATATCGATCGGCTTTCGGTCCCGCTTGTCGTCGCGTACGGGACGCGCGAGACGCCCGAATTTCAACGCCAAAGCCGCGACTTCGCGGCGGCGGTGAAGTCTGCGGGAAAACCCGTGGAACTGATCGTGGCGAGGGATTGTGTCCACATGGAGACCGTGGAGAGCCTCGGCAATCCCTACGGCCTGGCCGGAAGCGCGACGCTGAAGATGATGAAGCTGGTCGCGGAGTAACCGGTGTCGGCCGTTTACCGATTTGACCGCGCCAACTGGCGGCCCGCTTCAAAAAGCGCCGCAGGCCTGACATAGTATGGACCTATGTCGGCTATACCTGAGCAGAGCCCGGAGCTACCGGTGACGCGACTGCTGATCGACTGGAAGAGCGGTAACAAGGAAGCGCTCGACCTTTTGATTCCCATCGTCTATCGCGAACTCCGCGCGCTCGCGGACCGACAGCTTCGCGACGAACGCGCCGCCGCAACCATACAGCCCACCGCTCTGGTGCACGAAGCCTATGTGAGACTCGTCGCGCAAAACCTGCCCGATTGGGAAAGCCGCGCGCATTTCTTTGGCGTGGCCGCGCACCTGATGCGTCAGGTTCTGGTGGACCACGCGCGCCGCCGCCGAAGCGGCAAACGCGGCGGAGGCGTGGAGAAAACATCGATTGAAGATACGGTGAGCTTCGCCCCGGCGAAGGGACGGGACATCGAAGACCTGGACGACGCGCTGAATGCGCTCACGGAATTCGACGAACGCAAGGCGAAGGTGATCGAACTTCGGTTTTTTGGTGGCTTCAATCTTGAGGAAACGGCGCAGGCGCTGGGGATCTCGACGGCCACCGTGACGCGGGAGCAGCGCATGGCCGAGGCATGGCTGCACCGCGAAATGGCGCGGGAAAAAGGAGCGTCCCGGGATTAATGGCGCCGCAGGCACAACCATGGGCCAAAATCGAGGAAATCTTCCATCAGGCGCTGGAACAGGATCCGGAAACGCGTGACGCGTGGCTGGACAACGCCTGCGGGGGCGACGCGAGTCTGCGCTCGGAAGTAGCGGCGCTGCTGGAGAGCGACGCCGCCGCCCGCGAGGGCTTCGTAGCCGGCAATGTGCAGCGGGCGGTCCGGAACCTGGCCGACACTCAAACGGGTGAAAGGCCGCGAATTGAAGGCAGGATGATCGGGCAATGGCGTCTGCTTCGCGAGATTGGCCACGGAGGCATGGGCTCGGTCTACCTGGTCGAGAGGGCTGATCAGCAGTACGAGTCGCAGGCGGCGATAAAGCTGGTTCGCCAAGGCCTCGATACGGATTTCATCCTCCGGCGTTTTCGCCGCGAACGCCAAATCCTGGCCCGGCTGGACCATCCGAACATCACAAAAATGTTCGACGGGGGTACCACCGAAGACGGCATCCCTTATCTCGTGATGGAGTTCATCGACGGGCTCTGGATCACGAAATACGCGGAGAAGCACGGGCTCAGCACGGAGCAGCGGGTCGGACTGTTGCTGCCCGTTTGCTCCGCCTTGGCTTATGCGCACCGTAATTTCATCGTCCATCGCGATATGAAGCCCGGCAATATTCTGATCGACGCAACCGGTATTCCGAAGCTGCTCGATTTCGGGATCTCGAAATTGCTGCTTACCGACCGGCCGGAGCTTCCGAACACACAGGGCGGGGCCATGATGACGCCCGATTACGCGAGTCCCGAACAGATTCTCGGAGAACCGGTGACGATCGCGTCGGACGTTTATTCGCTCGGCGCGGTGTTGTACGAACTTCTGACCGGCGTGAGACCGCATCGCATCGACCAGTGCACACCTCTGGCTTTGGAGCGCGCCATCTGCCTCGATCCCGTGCGCGTGCCAAGCGCAGCAGTGGGCGAAAACCGGACGCTTGCGCGGCGGCTTAGGGGCGATCTCGACAATATCGTGCTGCGCGCCATGCAGAAGGAACCCGAGCGCCGTTACGCCTCCGTGGAACAGCTTGCAGACGATTTGCGTCGCTATCTGGACCACCGTCCGGTACTCGCGAGGCCGGATTCGGTGACGTACCGGATCGGCCGTTTCATCCGCAGGAATCGCGTCGCAGTCGCGCTGGGAGCGGCAGTAGCGGTGGCGTTGCTCGCCGGCGCAACGGTGGCAATTCGCGAAGAGCGAATCGCTCACGAACGCTTCGAGGACGTCCGGAAACTTGCCACCACGTTCCTGTTCGGCGTGGAGGAAGCCGCTCGTCCGCTGCCCGGTTCGCTGCGGCTGCGGCAACAAATTGCCCGCACCGGAGTCGAGTACCTGACGAACCTGTCCCGCGGTTCCACCGGCGACTGGGCGCTGAAGCGGGAGCTGGCCGACGCATGGCTTCGCATCGGCGTGGTGCAGGGCGGGCAGGAATCTTCCAACCTCGGCGATCTTCCTGCCGCGCTGGCCAGTTTTTCCAGCGCGGGCAAGCTGCTGGACGAGGTTTTGGAGCACGATCCCGGAGACGCACAGGCCTCATATAGCCGGGTAGCCGTCCTTTACGAAACAAGCGATCTGGAGCGAGTCAGTGGGCATTACAAGGAGGCCGCGGACGCCGCCGAATCGGGTCTCCGGATCGCCGAATCGCTGATGGCCAGGGTTCCAAAGAATATCGATGATCCGAAAAATCTCGATCTCGTTCGTTACGCCGGCCTGCTGCATCTCGATCTGGTCCGCGTCCGGCAGCAGAAGGGTGAACTGGAACAGGGCCAACTCGAAGCCGAAAGCGGCGCGCGCCTGTTGCGGCGAGTGGCGGACGCCAGGCCGGAAGACCGCGACGTGCAATTGAGCCTGGCGGATCTGGATGCGCGAATGGGTTCGCTGCAGGCATCTCTCGGCCATCCGGCGGATGCGCTGGCAAGCTATCGGAGCGAGGCGGAGATTCTGGAGGCGTTGCGGGCGCGCCTTCCCAACGACACGCGGTCGAGACGAGAACTGATGTTCGCATACGGGCACATCGGCGATACTCTGGGCAATCCCGAGTACGACAATCTGGGCGATTTGCCGGGAGCTTTCGCGGCCTACGAGAAGATGGCGGAACAAGCGAAATTCCTGAGCGACGCCGATCCGGCGGACGCGCGGGCTCTCGGCGACTATGGAATTGCGCTGTTGCGGCTCGGCCTGGCCACGCCCCCGGCCGGCACACTCCGGCGCGAAACGCTCGAGCGCTCGCTGGACCTGCTGACCCGCGCCGAAACGCGTGTACCGCAGAGCCGCATGATCGCCACTCATAAGGTCTGGGCGGAAACCGAATTGGGCGACTACCAGTCCGCGATCACGACCGGCGAAAGGATCCTGAAAGGCGCACCGGACGACGCTCTGACGTTTCGGCGAATGGAAGCGGCGGTCGGCGCGCTCGCACGGGAACAAGCCCGGAACGGCCGTCGGGCGGATGCGCTGGCGACGCTCGACCACTCGCTCGCGTGGGCGAAGAAGTTCGACGACACCGCGCCGCCCGCGTCGATCGCGATCCGGCCCGGCGTCGCGCAGGCATGGCAGACCGCGGGAGCGGTATACGCGATGCTCGCCGACGGGGAAGGCGGGCAACGCGCGGCCGAAGACCGGGAGACGGCGCTCGCGTGGTACCGGCGGTCGCTCGATCAGTGGAAAAAACTCGAAGGGCAGAAGGGATTTCTTCCTCTGTATGCGGCCGCGATGGAGGCCGCCGGGCGGGCGATGGCCACCATCGGCGCTCAGGATAAAGGGGTACGTCGATGAACCTTACGCCGCGACAGAAGACGCTTGTACGGGAAAGCTTTGAATCGGTTCGCGAGTACTCGGACTCCGTGGTGGTGCTCTTCTACGGCCGGCTCTTTGAGATTGCGCCAGAGGTGCGCGGCCTGTTCCACATCGAAATCCGCGAGCAGGCGCGCAAGCTGATGGACATGCTGACAGCTCTTGTAGAAGCGCTGGATCGATTCGGCGCGCTGCGGCCTGACTTGGCCGAACTGGGCCGCCGTCATGGCGAATACAAGGTGGTGCCCGCTCATTACGACGCACTGGTGAGCGCGTTGATGTGGGCGTATGGCCATGCCCTCGGTCTGGAATTCGATCGCGAGACCCGGTTGGCGTGGGAACAACTGCTGCACGCCGTCTCGGCGGTGATGATCGAAGGCGCGGCTACCGCCCAGGCGAGTCCGCGCGTAAGCGAGTAGAATCTCCCGCTCTGGCCGGTCCGGCAGCAACCGGCCGCAAAATCTTCAAAAAATGATTTTGGGGTCCGTGATTGAGTTTTCCTCGTCTTTGCGCCCGTATGAGTGGGAAGCGAAGTTTCCCGCTAAGAAAAGAGGAAAACACAAATGGACACGAAGAATCTGAACGAAGCTCAACAGACGCAAAACGAAGCTGCGGAACTGAATGCAGGCGAACTGGATGCGATCGTCGGCGGCGCGCTGAACGCCTGCTTGAAGACTGATGTCGCGGCGACGCAAATTCACCCGTCGCTCACGGCCAACCACAACGAAACGGTCTACGTACGCTCGGCGACGTGCGACGACGAAGAACTGAACTCGGCGGAACTGGACACGATCACGGGCGGCATGTCTCAGGAGAACGCGCATCTTATGCCAAGTTTCGTTATGGACCCGGTCAAAAAGCAGTAGCGAGAAACCTTAACGAATTGAAAGGAGAATATATGAAAACGAAAAACAGCGGGACCAGGTCCGTTTCGGAACTGGACGCAGTTCAATCCGATGCGATCGTCGGCGGCGCGCCGGACGCGATCGAATACAAGGAAGGCGGCAACGCGTGACCGGGCGCAGTTGGTAGCGGCGCGCCAATTGCCTCGCAGCCGCCGTATCTTGTGCGTGGCGCGACCCTGCAAATCAGATGGCTGACAGGGCGAAATTGGGAGGTGCGGCGTTGAGGCTCACTGAACATCCGCAATTCTGCGGCAATGCCTGGCGATCCGGGCCGCGTGGGGGAAGCTCGTCCGCGGCAAACTCTCGCCTTGCGGCCCTTAACGGGGATACGAGCCGTCGTTCACGTCGAGCGTGATGCCGTTGACGTATACCGGGGAAGCCGAGCCGAGCCAGAGAATGGATTCGGCGACTTCTTTCGGCTCGCAGGCGCGGCCGGAATAGACTGCGCGCATCACGTCGTCTTTGCGGGACTGCGGGAGCTGTTCGTACATCTTCGTGCGCGTCGGACCTGGCGCGACGGCATTCACAACCACGCCGCTGGGGCCAAGCGCCCTCGCCCATGATTTCGTCAGATTCAGGATGCCGGCTTTGGTGATGCCGTACCAGAGGTCGGGATGGCCCGTGAAGGCCGAGACTGAACTGACGTTGACAATGCGCCCCGAGCGTCGCTCTTTCATCTGTGGCGCAATCGCCGCGATGAGTGCTGCGGGGGCTTCGAGGTTGACGGCCAGGATTTCGCGTCGATGCGCATCGGGAATGGCGTCAAACGGATCGCAGTAAAGCACGGCGGCGTTGTTAATAAGGGTGTGGATCTCGCCGAGGCTGTCCACGAGACCGGGAAGTGCATCGATGTTGAGGAGATCGAAATCGACCCGTTCGCCGTCGCTTTCCGGGCCGAACTGTTTATCGAGCGCGAGAACCCGCCATCCGGCGTTGCGGAAGGCGCGGGCNNTTGGTTATTGTCGTATGGCGGGTGCATGCGCCTTTCGATAATGACCGGCTCGCCGCGAACCCTCCGTACGTTTCCGTTCGCCTACCGGATTCGGCGCAGGGATCTTTGTTCGAGTCGGAATTGGCGCATCGCGCGGCGACGCTCCGATCGGTGTTCCCACCACCTGGAAATCCACGCGCGGAGCGCGGCCACTGGAGAATCTTCTCGCCCACGTCTCATATCTTCAGACTAAACCGGATTGGGGAGAATTGCATAGATCTGGCGTTTCGAACAGGTACCAGGTGGTACCGGACGACCCGGTCCCGATGGGCCAATGTGGATTCAGACCCGGCGCGGGGCAAGCCGGAGCCCTATCCAGCAACTCACTGGCCATGTGAGCAGCCAGGAGAGCCAGTACCAGTGCGGCCAGCCCGTGCTCCAGTTGGGAATTGTCGCGCCGATGCCCATTAACTCGCCCACGATCAGAAACCAAAGCACGTGCCTCGAGACGTGGTGCAACGACAGCCGGGCGCAGAGCCAGGCGCACAGGATAGACACAAGCACGAACAACACAGTGCTGGTGAGGAGTGCGGCGTTGGAGGGAACGCGGCCTTTCACGTAGTCGCCCGGAAAGAGAAGTGACAGCAAGGGATCGGTGGCCACGACCAGAACGACGGAAAGCAGGTAAGTGCCGGCGACTACGGCAATTGATCTGAGCAACGGTTATTCCTCCGGGCCGGATCCTTTTACTGGCTTCCGGCTTTTCGCCAGTATACTCCAGTCCGGTTGCCTTTTGCTCGCTCCAGGCCGAAGTTTTCCATCGGTGGACTGCGGGAGCGGAGGGCAGCGATTGCCATCGAACCGGCGACTACATAGAAGGGTGGCGCGGGAGGGGACAAAGACCACCAGTGCGTGGACGACCCAGCCCTTCCGCTCCTGCATCGTATAGACAATATGCTGTCTGCCATTCGTGTGGTCTCCTCGGGAGATACGCGTGATTGCCCTGCGGCGAGCAGTGCGCCTATGTGCGGTACTGCTCCCCGGAGCGTTCGCGGCCTGCGCACAAGACAACGCTGCTCAACCGTTAATGCCGATGGCGCGTGGCGCGGATCCGGCGTTCGAGGTAGCTGTCATCAGGCCCGCGGATCCGAACGGCCACAACCAGGGGTTCAGTCTGAAGGGTCGCCGGATCTCCATCGGGAACAACACGATGACGAGCCTCATCTGTTTTGCGTACTCCATCCGGAAGACCCGGATTGTCAATGCGCCGCAGCGGTTCGGCGAGAAGCCGTGGGACATCGATGGATTGCCCGATACGGCGGGCCGGCCCAACTGGATTCAGTATCGGCGGATGCTGCAGAAGTTGCTTTCCGCGCGGTTCGGTCGCTTATAGGTTTTGTTGCGGGCGCTGTGCTGCTGGTTGTCCATGTGTACCGCGTGGAGGATCCTGATAACGAAGAAGAAAACATTCCGCATCGTCCCGGCCCGCGAAGCAAACAAGCGTGAGCGCCGAATCTGTCTTCGGCAGCCCGGTGAGTAAGCCGCGGAAATCCGTTCTTTCCCGGATCGCGAAGAGGCAGGCCGCCGGGCACGAATCCGGGATCGATTATTCCCAACTCCCGGCCCTGACCGACGAACAACTGGCTCAGTTCAAACGCGCTCCGAAGGTGCTCGTGGCCGCCCGCATCGACAAAGAAGTCTGCGACCGGCTCATGAAGTATGGCAAAGGCCACTCGACCCGGATCAACGGTATCCTGCGCACGGTTATGGAGGGCACTCGTTAGTCGGCTGGCCGGAAATCCCCTTCGCGCCGGTGGGAGCGGCACCCACTGGCCGCTGCTGGACCAAGACCTGGCTGTTGGCCCATTAGTCGCCGGTTGCGGTATTGGACAATTGCCGCTGCGAAAGGCTGGACATAAGCTTCCGCTCACGCCTCTTCACATCGATCTGCGGCATTTGCCCCGTCGCCCAGCCTCTGCGGAAACCGCTCCTTCGCCCACGCCTGAGTTCCTGCAGACGCTAAGCCAGATCTCAGCCCGATGACGTCCCCGGCGACGCGCGATCTGGTCTGGCCCCGCACGTGTACCCGGAGACGCCCCAGTGGGCCGTCCAGCGGCAAGCATCGTACGAGTGGCCGACGATCCGCCCCGGGGGCAATACCGTCGAACGCACTTAGATGATCCTCGCCAGACCCGACGTCCATGGGTGCCCTTCGGTAAGGGGCGTCTTGCTTGTACTCTGGAACGACAGCGGCAAACAGAGCGTCGCGCGATATTGGTCAGGTTGTCGAGTCAGCGGCCACAAGCCCGGCTTGATTTGTATACAGGTCAGGATGGTAAGTGCGGGGGTCGGCGGCGATCGATCCGGCAGGCGGCCACGTCCACGTCGTCATGCGGTCAAAACTACCGTCGGTGCATCCGGCGGACCAATAGCGGCGCGAAGATTCCTTCTCCACACTCGGATCAAAGCGAGACAGAGCGTCGTAGCCCCGATAATAAACGACGGCTTCAGTGCCTTCGAACCGGTCAACAAGGAAGCAACGCGGTGCCATGGGCACCCGTTCCAGAAGCCATTCCGTAAGGTCCGGCGAGAATTTGCCATTGGCCTCTACATATTCGGTCAAGTGGAAGCGGAGGAATCCGGCGCTGGGATCGTCTGAAATGTTGAGAAGCTTCCGCTGCTTGCTGGCAAAGTAAGCTCGATCAGCATCGGTCACAGGAAATTCAAACCACTCCAGCTGCATTGGCGCCCGTGCTGCGGGTGATTTAAGGTCAAGGAGGTAGGTGGGAGCGACTAGGGCGAAGGCGGCCTGCTGCTGGGCTCGGTGCGCCCACTTGTGGTCGTGCAAGTCGACCAACAGCCCACTGCCTTTCGCGACATTCAAAGGCAGGGCCGCGACACGCCCGATGTCTGCCACTTCGCCGACGGCGAACGAGAATGCTACGGATAGGTCGCCGGTGAAGTCGATCATGGGCGTCGGCATCCCGTAGTGCTGGAGGAGCCCCCAGGCTGCATGTTCGTCAAGTTCATAGTCCGCCGCAACAAACCGATTGGCGATGATCGGGACCAGTCTCCGCAGGATGTTCTGATCGTCGCGCGTGAGACTCTTGCCTCCACTGTGCAGATAGCTTGCGGCCCTCCCTGCCGTGCTGGTAGTGGTGGGAAAATCGCCGCATTCCCCGCGGAACAGATAAGGCGGCATCTCCCGGGGAATCACGAGGCCGGACTCGCGCTGCAGCCAGTGCCGTTCCGGGCCTGGTCGGATAGCGTAGCGATCGAGAGTAAACGCGAACGCTTCGGTGAGGGTGGCGAATTGCCGTTCCGCTTCGTACCTCATAGTCTTGGGTCGACGATCAGCGCCGCTGCTCGGACTCCTTGGCGAGAATCTCAGAGAGCGCCTTTTGGCGCTCTTCGTCAGACGTAGTGAGGCGCGTTAAAAATGTCATCTTCCCGATGCCGGCGGCGTTAGCAGGGCGAATCCACTCCTCCACCGCATGGCGCGCGATCCGATCCTGCCTTTCTTCGAGGGGGGCACCAACCGTTCAAGGTCCCGGTTGTAGTCCTTGGCGTCGCCCATACACGAATCATCAATCTCTAGAGAGAGAGCCGCGGCGCAGAATACGAAACGCCGCCCCGGAAATTACTCCCGTAAGTCGACTTCGGGGCTCTGATTCCGCTGCTTCGTCCGTATCACGCGCTACCCGGACAATGCCAGAGCTTGGAACAGTCGCGCCTCCAGGGAAGGTTCGAGCTGCTGTTGTGAAATGGGTCCGCTCATTGCAGCTTCTTGTGGAGCCAACCCCACTTGTCGTACGCGATACCCATGCAGATATCGAAGGCGCGGTCGCTGCGGAGGAAGTCGAGTTTCCCCTCGGCGACCTTGACGCGGTAGTCCGGGTGGTCCATCAGCGCACCGAGGAGGAGACGAACACGGGTCGTAGCAAGGTTTATCAGAAGCGCCGTTAGGTCGGCGGGTATCGTCATAGAAGTCCCATACTGATCCGCCAGCGTTTCCAAGTCCTTACTGTTCAGGAGCGCCTGACAGGTCAAGGCCCAGAGCAAATGGCGCGAGCGGTGAACAAAGGCGTACTTGTTCTGGCCCTTCTGTTCGATTTCATTCGCCATCTTCTTCAGGCGGAACTGCACCTTATAGCAGAGCAGGATGTACCGGGAATCAGCCTGTATCCGCGCGGGCCTGAAGACCTGACCGTAGGCCTTGTCGTCCTCAAACACTCGCCGCATCTCCGATAGCCGACTGACACTGCCGTCCGTGAGAAGGAAGGCCTGCGTTAGCTTAAGCATTTGAATAGCTTTTGAGTCTTCAACGATGCCGTAGTCGCTGAGGTCTTCTGCGCTCAGCTGATCAAAGGCGTTCTCTTGCCTTTCGTAGTAAATCTGGATGTCGTTGCGGAATTTGTCCTGCAACTCAAGCTGGATTATGTCGTTGGCGCGAAGATTCCAGGGTTCGACGGGATTCTGGCGATTGTTGTTGACTGTGACGCGGGTGACGAACGGTTGGTCCGCGCCAGTGATAACTTTGCACAGGACGCGGATCGATTCGTAGGCCTCCTTGCCCTCCGCCAATTTCGGGTTCGCTGCGTTTTTTTTCAGGAAGCCGGACAAGGTCGTGACCGTTTGAGCGCCATTAAGGAGGCTTGGCGCGCGCAGGCGGCAGTTTCCGTCGGAGATGTCGACCCGTTCCGCATGGAGGGTGATGCCGTTGTGATTGAATGCAAAAATGGCTGGCGATTCTGTGCCGTCGAGAATGATCTGCTTCAGCGTTGCTGAGATCGCACGATTCACCGATTCGGCTTCACCGAGGCCGTAACGGATGTTGCTGTGGAAGAAACGTGTTCCAAGCACGTCGTGAATCCGTGCCAAATCAGCGAGGCGGACGAATCCGACGAACATCTTCTGGCCGCGAGGGCCTTCAACAAGGATGCGCTCCTCCAGGGGAATGTCGAAGGACGTGGTCTGCTTTGGCTCCCTTACAGGACCAACCCTTCCGCTCGAAGAGCGGAATTCGACGACGAAGCCGACCTTTCGGTCCCCAAAGAACTCGTCGACGAGATACTTGCGGTTTTCAAGCTCGTCCCGGAGTTGCTGCAGGACCTTGCTGTTGTCAGCCTCCGCGGGGTCGCCGGCAAATACGAAGCGAAAGCAAACCTGATCGATCAGCGCACGGTTGTCAATCAAACAGGCTCGCAGCTGCAAAAGGATCTGATTCTTCTTGTCGTCCTTGTTGGGAGCAGTGAAGATGCGTTCTACGCCGTCCGTGATCAGGCGTTGGAGCGAGGACTTAAATTGGCTGTATGCGTCGGAATATTTGAACTGGAACAGGTAGAGGTTCCGCCGCTCCCGGTCGAAGTAGAAACCGTCCACTCCGTAATCATGCCCGCCAAACGCGACGTGATTGAGGGCCTTCTCACGTGGCAGGTTGTGTTCCTGCTCAAGGTACAGTAGACCGAAGTAGTCCTCGCGGACACCGCCGCAGGTAGAGCGCAGGTCAGAAAACGCCTGATCGATTATTCTGTCATTAATCATTCCGGGTATTCTCCACAGGATCCTCCGTTACCAGAAATCCTCCGCGGGCGAGGACTTCTCGCAGGTTCTCGTCTGCGCGGAGGATGTTGGCACATTCCCACAAGCGGGGTTCGAGCTGGCCGGGCGTGGTCAAGAGGTTCGTCATTAGAGCGACCCAGGTCGCCGTATCGCGGTACGTTTCGTTCAGTTTAAGGTTTTCAATTCAACTATATACGCAACCGTCCAAGTCCCCGATCTGGGCAGCGCCGGGCCGCGCTCTGGGTGGGTGACTCGCTATCCGGAATTAGATTCCACGCGAGCCTGTAGGATTGACTTTGTACGGGTTGGCGGCTTCGGTCGACATCTTTTACAAGCCTACGGCCACCCTTCTCGACGGGCATATTCTCCGTTTGGGCAGACGGGCCAAAAGAAATCATTGCAGGCAATGGGCGCACAAACTGATTGTTCGTCTTGAATCGAAGACCTGGTTAGCATCAGTCGTACGGTGTTGTGGGCACGGCCCGTGCAAATGCGGCGGCCAATTCCTTCGGAGTTTTCGGAATGAATGTTGGTTCAAGCCGTTTTCTCGCCGCGTTAATGGCGTCAAAGAGGCACGTCACCCAATTCGAATAGTTCCGGAGATCCGCGCGGTACTTGGTTCCCGTTTGAGTTGGATGCCTGCCGCCGCCCTCCACGTTGGCATCCTTCTTAAATTCTTTGAGCGCTTTCATGTCCACACCCATATCTGCGGCAAGGTCTTCCCAAGAGATCTTGAGGCCCACTACCAGCCATTCCATCCCGCGATACGCGAAGAATAGCGCCTCATGAGGATTGCAGAGTGCCAGATACGCGTCCTGCACGGCGCGACGCAATACGGTGTGTGTACAGATAGCGGCGTACCAGTCCCTCACGGCCTCCACAGTTGCTGCGTCTGGATGAGGGGCAAACATCGGATCAGGAGAATCTGTCTCGGACGTCCACTTTGCTTGACCGTCATCAGCGCTGAAGAACAGCCTACCTACGGCTTGGGCTTTTAACAGGCCCGCACCACCGAGCATGAATGCGCCGAGCAGCCGGTCAACCATGAAATGGCTGTCGGCCGCTTGATCATCAGGGTCGTGCTGTAGCGGCGTCGCGTAACGAATAAAGTACGCCCGCGTCCCCCCACAATGTATACTCCACTCGGCGTTTGAGTCGGACTCCTTATATCCGATGCTAAGGTGCGGAGCGCAGTAGCCGCGGTCGTTGCTCAATCTGAAAACGCTGATTGCGAAATCAGTCATAGTCTCAGGTTAAACCGTTCTGGTCGTATCACGCGCCACTCGGAAACTGCTCCGGTTCAGGCGCAACGGGCCCTCCTCCCCGGGGGACTGCGACCGGAAAGTGGTTCCGGAAGCGCAGCCGAATTCAAACTACAGGCTTAGGCTAACGGGCAGGCCACGGGAACCTCGTCGGAACCGCGGACATGTGCTCAAATGCAGACCGGGAGTTGGCGCACCAAAGCGGCAGTCACCGGGAAGTTCCGTGAAGCAGACTGGCCAGGCTGTCGCGCTGAGCGCCCCCGCCTACCACTCCCGCCGAAGATGGCGACGGCCTTCGAGCCCACCCGCGGCCTCGACTGGCTGCGGTCCGTCAGCCACCCGGTGATCGTCGTAATCCCGACCCGCCCAATGACCACGGTCGCAGCCCGCTGACAGCTGTAAGGCCGATCCACCCCGATGCTTTTTGCTGATTGGCCGGATCACGGATGACAAGAAAGTGAAAACTCTATTCACCTTATTTTCATCGCTTTACAAAATCTGACCACGTTTTCCCTCCTCGCCCGCTGTTAAATTCGGGGCATGAACGACGCTGACACAGATCCCCTCGATTCAGACGACATAGAACTAACCCCGCGCGAGCTGGCCAACGAGCAACTCTCCGGTGCCGTGGATGTCGCCGTCAATGCGATCCGCGAACAACTCACCCACTCCGGCGAAACGAAATGGTCCGTCGCCGACCTCATCCGTCTCCTGGAGGTTCGCAAAGAGCTCGATGGCAACCAGCCCACAATCGTAAGGGCTTTCTGGCTCGACGAGCCGCCCGCCGATTACAAACGGAAACACAAACTGTCCTGAACGAAATCACACGAAGGAGCAAAATCAAATGACCGACAATTCCATCAAAGCGCCGAAAGAAATGACCAAATCGCAGGCCATTTCCATCCTCCAGCTTGCGGCCAACCGCCAAAACGCGAAAAAAAGCACCGGCCCCAAAACGAAGGAGACAAA
>PLEX01000199.1 GCA_003136575.1 Bryobacterales bacterium
TCGAGCGGCATGAATTCGATGTACCGCGGCTCGAAACCTCGCTCCCGGCAGTAAAGCGCCATCGGTACGATGTCCGGTTCCACCAATCCCTTTACCGCCACAATATTCAGTTTGGTGTGCTCGAAACCGGCCGCCACCGCCGCGTCGATTCCCGCGAGCACCCGCGCCAGGTCGTCGCGGCGCGTGATTCGCTCGAACCGGGCCCGGTCCAGCGTATCCAGATGAATGTTCAGACGGCGCAGGCCGGCGCGGTAGAGATCGGCCGCCTGTTTTTCGAGCAGCACGGCGTTCGTGGTGAGAGCCATGTCGCGAATGCCGGGTATCGCCGCCAGCCTTTCAATCAGGTCCGGCAAACCCCGGCGGAGCAGCGGCTCCCCGCCCGTAAGGCGTAATTTGGCGATGCCCAGCTTCACAGCCACGCGCACGAAGCGCTCGATNNCAGCGGTCGGTGACGCTGATGCGGAGATTGTCGTGAATCCGGCCGAAGCTGTCGGTCAACGGTAGCGGATTAATAGAGTTAAAGTTCACCCTACAGCCAGCATACGCTCCAGCGGCACGAGCGCGCGGCGCATCAGGTCGGCGGAGAGTTCGACCCGGGGAGAGAGGTCGGCCAACGCGTCCCTCAGCTTTTCCAGCGTGTTGAGGCGCATGAAAGGGCATTCGCTGCAGTTGCAGTTTTCGTTGGCCACATAGTGGAACCGGCTGCCGGGCGCGGCGCGCTCGAGCGAATAGTTCACGCCGCTTTCCGTCATCACGATGAACTCAGGCGCCGGACTCGTCGCGCAATACTCGATAATCGCGGACGTCGACCCGACGAAATCCGCATGCCGCAGCACGGCTTCCGGGCATTCGGGATGCGCGACTACCAGCGCGTCGGGATAGGCCGTCTTCGCCTCCAGCAACCGCCGCGAAGGGAACGTGTTGTGCACAATGCAGGAGCCCTGCCAGATCTTCATGTTCTCCCGGCCGGTTTCGCGCTGCACCCATGCGCCCAGATTACGGTCCGGCAGAAACAGCACCGTCCGTTCGCGGGGGATCGAATTCACCACCCTGACGGCGTTGCGCGACGTGCACAGAATGTCGCTCTCGGCTTTGACTTCAACCGAGGTGTTGATGTAGCTAACCACCATATGTTCCGGATTGCGCCGCCGGTATTCCCGGACATCCTCCGCCTTGCAGCTATCCACCAGGCTGCATCCGGCATCGCGATCGGGCGCGACCACGATTCGGTTGGGGTTCAGCACCTTCGCGGTTTCCGCCATGAACCAGACGCCGCAGAATGCGATTACGTCCCCTTCATACTCGCGCGCCTTCCGCGCCAGTTCCAGGCTGTCGCCCACAACGTCGGCGATCTCCTGGATTTCCGGATCCTGATAGTGATGCGCCAGCAGGATGGCGCGGCGTTGGCGCTTCAGGTCGAGGATTTCCTCGGAAATGGTCGGGGCTGCGAACATGCTGGGGAGGGTGAAGTGAGGCAATTCCAGTTTAACAAGCATGTTACACCGGACCTCGTGTGCGTCCGCTTCGACAGCTTTGTGAAGTAGGCCTTTGGCCTGCGCCTTGAACTGCCCGCCGAGTGGGGCGGCCCTTCCCGGCTGCCGCCGGGCCTGGCATAGCCGAGTGAGGCTGACCGGCCACAAAGCCCGACACGAATATGCGNNTTCAGAAACTCCGGATCGATATTCCCGCCCGAAATGACCACGCCCACCCGGCGAATCCCCGCCGGAAGCCTGCCGAACAGCGCGGCCGCCACACCGGCAACTCCGCTCGGCTCCACCACGATTTTCACGCGTTCCATAATGAAACGAACGGTCGCCCGAAGCTCTTCCTCGCTGACCAGCAATACATCCTCCACGCGCTCCAGCAGAACCGGAAACGTCAGCCTGCCCGGTGCGAGCGTACGCAGCCCGTCGGCGATCGTATCCGGCGAGGCTATCGCGACGCGCTCGCCTTTCCGGAACGATTGCCAAACGTCGTTACCTGCCTCGGGTTCCACCCCGAAGACCCGAATGCCCGGACNNCGTCTTCCAGCAGTTCCAGCGCCGCCGTGCCCTGCCCGGCCATGATCATCTGGTGGTCGTAAGGCGGGGCGAGAACCCCGCCGGTTTCCGCCATGACTCCGGCGGCGATCTTTTCCCGGTCCTCCCGCATACGGTCGTAAGTCACGATGCGTGCGCCCAGCGCGCGGGTCGGATCCATCTTCGACTTCGGCGCGTCCCCGGGCATCACGATAGTGGCCTGCGCTCCCACGTGCTTCGCGGCGATGGCAACCGCCTGGGCGTGGTTGCCGGACGAAAATGCCACGATGCCACGCCGCAGTTCTTCGGGAGTCAGCGAAAGGATCAGATTCGCCGCTCCCCGTATCTTGAATGCGCCGCCTCTCTGGAAGTTCTCGCACTTCAGGAAGACGCTGACGCCGGCGCGTTCGTCGACGCTGCGCGACGTCATGACCGGAGTGCGCCGGACAAGCGGTCGGATGCGTTCCGCCGCTTCGCGGATCATGCCAGGCGTGAGTATGGATTCTGCGTTTGTGTGAGCCAAAGGTCTTTTGTCTGTCTGGCGCCGTCCCAGCCGACCCTCAGGTCGCCGCGCGGGAGATACCGGCCAATTTGCGCGCCGGAACCGCGGCACATTTTAGCCGGCTGTTGCTTCGAGCGCAAACCTGTGCTGCAGATTGTACCGCCTGCGATCCCGATATTCCTGGTACAGCGTGCCGAAGCCCGCCCAATAATACCCTCCGACAAACAGCGCCAGGAACGGCAGCGACGGGAAATTATACGTTTGAATCGCAAACACGCACATGTAGAGGAAGTACGTGCCGCAGGCCAGTTCGAAATACGGCAGCCATCCGCTCCGGCTCTTGTACTTCTTCACCGCCATCCGCTTCTGCCCGTTGCCCTCGATCGCATACTTCGGCGTCCGCACGAACCCGCTCTGCACGCCGAACAGCGCCTCCAGCACCGCGCGCGTGTTAATCAGCGTCAGGCCCACGCCAACCGCCATCAGCATCGGCAGAAACAGGAACGTTCGCTTCCAGTCCCTTGGATGCAGCTCACGCTGCGCGATCACGTAGAAAGCCGAAATCGACCAGAACGACGCCACGATCAGCGGAAAATCCAGCAGCATCATCTCCCAGACGCCCATGTAAAACCGCACTATCATGACCGGCAGCATCAGCGCCGAAATAACGATCATCAGCGGGTAGGAAAGATTCGGCGTCAGATGCATGAACGCCTCCGCCTTCACCCGGAACGGAATATTCGAGCGGGCAATCCCGGGCAGAAGCTTCTTCGCGCATTGCGTCAATCCCTTGGCCCAGCGGAACTGCTGCACCTGGAATCCATGAATTTCCACGGGCAGTTCAGAAGGGCAATCCAGATCCGGCAGATAAACGAACTTCCACCCTTTTAGCTGCGCCCGGTAGCTGAGATCGGAATCTTCCGTCAGCGTGTCGTGCTGCCAGCCGCCCGCGTCGTCGATCATCGCCCGCCGCAGAATACCCGCCGTGCCGTTGAAATTGAAGAAATAGCCCGCGCGCGACCGCGCCCCGTGTTCCAGAATGAAATGCCCGTCGAGCAGAATCGCTTCCACTTCCGTGAGGAAATTGAAGCCCTTGTTCAAATAGCTCCACCGCGTCTGCACCACGCCGACTTTAGGATCGGCGAAGTGGTGAATCGTCCGCAGCAGGAAATCGGCGGGCGGGATGAAATCGGCGTCGAACACGGCGACGAATTCGCCAGTGGCGCTCTTCAGTCCATCCTGGAGCGCGCCCGCTTTGAAGCCTTCGCGATTGGTGCGGTGCAGATATTCGATCGGATGCCCGATATTGCGGTAGCGTTCGCAGAGGGCCTCGGCGAACGGGTGCGTATCGTCGGTCGAATCGTCCAGCACCTGAATCTGCAGCAGCGCGCGCGGATATTCGATTTTCACCACTTCGTCGATCAGCCGTTCCAGCACGTAGCGCTCGTTATAGAGCGGCAGCTGAATCGTAACCGGCGGCAGTTGGGCGAATTTCCGCTGCGGATCAGTCGTGGCCTTCTTGCGGTGCTTGAAATACGTATGGATCGTGTCGAAGCGGTGCAACCCGTAAATCGAGAGGATTCCCAGAATACCGAAGTACGGTATCATGACGACCCAGTCGAACCACGCCAGCTGATGGATGCCGGCGAATGTGTCGTCGAACATGCCGCCGGAGATCCGGGCGAATTCGGAAACGACCAGAAGCGCGGGCATTGTCGGCATAAACATGCTCTTCGGACGATCCGGATGGACTTCAGTCTGTCGGATCGGGACTCCTCTTATTCTATACCGATGGAATTGGTGCTGAAGAGGATCGGGGGATAAAAGGCAATCGGCGGCGGGAGTGTTTTACTCCCGTCGCCGATTGTTGTACATCCTGATGCTTCAGGGCTATGCGCCGACTATGATATTGAACGTAACCGTGCCTGTGCCGGCTGCGCTGGCATTGGCAGGCGTTGTTCCGTCAAGCGCGTTAACCGTGACGGGGTACGTTCCGGTCGAGGCATTGGCCGAAGTAACCGTGAAAATGCCGTTCGCGAAACTCAGCCATGATGAGTTTTGTGCAACGAACAGGGCGGTTGCCGCGCTCATCGTATAGGTGACCGCACCGCTGTTTCCGTGCGTGGCGATCGTGTTGTAGGCGGCAGTTGTGGCTGCACCGATAGAGACCGCCCCCGAGTCCGTTTCCACGACTTGCAGATGCACGACGATCGGGAAGTTCGCGGTACCGGTAACCGGCGTCGGAGTGGCGCTGTCCTGCGCGGAAACGGCGATCTGATAAGTCCCCGCCGGGGTATCGCCCTTAGTCGTAACGTTGCCGTTGCCGATGTTGACATTCAAATCTGTCAGGGCCGAGGCATTGCCGCTCGTTACCGCAACGGTGGGATAGAAGTACGGGGACAGTCCGCCGGTGGCCGTAACGGTGCTGACCGCATGGACCGCGGTTGGGTTCGCGTTGTCGAACGTTGTCACGGCCGGTGCGCTCTCCGTCACGAACAGGCCGTTACCAACCTGAACTACGAATGTGACCGTGCCCGTCACCGGAATGGCGGCCGAGTCGGTCGCAGTCACCGTGACGGTATAGTTGCCCTCCGTACCCGCGGCCGGAGTGCCGCTGATCAGGCCGGCGTTGGCATCCGTTGCGATCGGA
The DNA here is from genome assembly GCA_003136575.1 of Bryobacterales bacterium. Classification (GTDB taxonomy): domain Bacteria; phylum Acidobacteriota; class Terriglobia; order Bryobacterales; family Bryobacteraceae; genus BOG-234. Next base: position 5,171 of record PLEX01000199.1, read on the forward strand.
CCCGGATCGAGCGTGAGGCCCTGCGGAAGCAGACCGGAAGTGACGGCGTATGTGACGTTGCCCGTTCCTCCCTGCGCCGAAATGGTATTGTGCGAAGGGCTGGCCATTGGCACGCCAACGGTGGCCGCGACGGTGTTCGGCGAGTTGGGAACGCTGTTAATCGTGCCGCTCGACGGTCCCGTGACGTAGAGACTTGGCGTTACCCAAAGGCTCACACCCGACTGGCTCTGGCCGTTGGTCATGGTGACCGTGACCGGAACCTGGGTTGGCTGGACAATGCTCTGATTTGTCAGGCCGGCTTCGGTCGTAAAGACGGTGGCCTGAAGCTTCGGCAGCTGTACGTTGATCTGATAAAGACCGGCGACAGTATCCGCTACCCATCCGGCGTAGGTTACCGTTCCGGCCACGCCGCCGATGTCTACGCTGGTGATGTTGGAGGGCTTAACGCATGGCTGCAGACGCCCGGTATTGAGAGCGGACGGAAGAATCACCGCGCCGTCGAGAGTGGCTGGTGCGTTACCCGTTGCAAAGGCGAACGACGGGCTGGTAGTGACCGTGCCCAGGTACGAAGCCGGCGTGACGCAGTCGGCGGCGTACACGAGGCCATTGCCAGAGTTGTCGACGGCGGGTATGGTATTGTCCCCAGTGCTGTCGGGAATTCCCAGACCGGTCATATAGATCGAGATCGTGTCCGAGACGTCGGTGTTGGGGACCGCGTTTACGGTCTCCAGCGTCCGCAGCCCCGCTGGATTGGAAGCGGAGATCAGGTTGTAGTTCAGATCCAGCGCCGCCCCGCTGCCCTGGCCATCGGCCCCGACGGTGAAGATTCCGGGGTCCTGCGCCACTGCGGTGACATTAAACGCTGCGCTCGACGCGGCGCCATAGTGGACGACGATGTCGACAGTTCCGCTCCCGATAGCCCCCGAGATTACGCTCGGAACCAATAGGTTGATCTGAGAGGTGGTGGCGAACAGAAGCGGCGCGTTCGCTGCGACAAATGCCGATCCCGTATGCGGCTGGAACGTCACGCTGAGTGCCGTGCCGTTGAGAGTGAGCGAGGTCGGATAGGTCATCAGGACGGGGTCCGGCGCGCCGCTGACCACCTGCGTCGAAGAGCAGCCGATGCAGAAATTCTGGCCGAAGAGGCTGACCATATCGTATGGCGCAACCGAAACGGAGTTGCTTTCGATCAGCGCCGAGGAACTGGTGACCGCCGAAATGATCGGGTTCGTGCCGATCGAAATCGTCTTCGATCCCGTCGCTGTCGTGCAGGGGGCTCCCGCCACAGGGTTGCAGACACCGATGGTGAATACGCCATTCTCGGCCGCTCCGGACCAGCCGAATGGATTCGTTCCGCTGAACGGAATATACGGGTCTGAAGCCTGCACCGTGATCGTCAGCACGTAGTTGGACTGGTTGATGTATCCGCTGCTGTACTGGATGTTGGTATCGAAATTCATCGCGCCGCCTCCCGGAGGCACCACGCCGAATTTCGTCGACGGACTGAAGCCGGTACCGGTCACGGTAATGGTGTAGCTGCCGCTCAGCGGCGCAACCGGCAAGGCGGCTGGGGAGAACGACGTTATCGTCGCGCCCGGCGACTGCACTTCCACGTTGAACGATACGACCGTCGTTGAAACGGGGTTGCCCCATGTCAGGGTCATAGTTCCCGTCAGAATATTGCCCGGCTGCGCCGAAGCGAATGCCTGCGGGCTGAAGCTGATGGTTATCGGGGTTCCGAAGCTGTAAGCCAGGCCGTTTTGTTCCGCCGTGGGAATCTGCGGGTTCAGCAGACCGCCGGTTGTCGCCTTGTAGGAAATGGGGGAGTCGGTGGAAAGCGCTGTAATCGTCGGCGTCGGGAAAGGCTGGCCGATCGTCCACGGGATACAGAATGTCGTCGGCGATGCCGGTGTGCAGGCATCCGCCGCGGGCGGCGGCTGAATCGCCAGTTGCGGCGCCGCATTCGTCAGCAGCATGCTGACTTGCAGATCCAGATCGCCGTAACCCGCCACGCCGATGACAACCGTCTGGGTATAGGTGCCGGGCGCCATGTTGTCCGCCACTCCGGTTGAGCTGAAACGAACCGCCTGCGGCGCCGTGCCGCTGGCTGAGTCCAGCTTGAGCCATGCCGGAAGCGTCGCCGTGTTGACGCTGAAGAACGGGTGTGCCAGCGTCGCCGGAATATTGGAAGTGAGGTTGACGTCCACAAAACCCGCCACGCCCGATCCTTTAACGTAGGTCAGAGACGGTGCGACCGGCGCAGCCGTCAGGGGAGTCCCGGCGAGCAACGCCAGCGTGACGTTCATCGTCTTCGGACTGTTCGGCGGGTTAAGCAGACTGACCGACGCGGTTGCCGTGCCGGCTCCGACCAGGCCGTCGCATCCGGCCGCCGCGCCAACGGAGACCGTGGCAGGAGTCGCGCTGGCGGTCTGAGCGGTTTGCGGGGTTACGTTCAGCCACGCGGCGGGGAAGTTGCCGCTCGGCAACGAGGTCGGGTCCACCGAGAAGGTCGTGCCGCCAATCGCCGGGGAGGTAATCGTGACCGTCTGCGGATAGCTTGGCGTGTAGACGCCGCCAACCTTCGAACAATATATGGTCACTGAGTTCGGGCTGAGCACCAGGGGCGATGCCGCGGCGGCAACGGCCGTGACCACGACCGTGATCGTCACTGGGGCCACCGCCGTCCCGGTGCTTGCGAGAGTGAAAGTCCCGGTCGCCGAGGTAGTTCCTGACGTGGTAACGCCTGAGCACGCGTTAGCGTTCTGCGCGCCGATCACTGAAATCGAGATCGTGGCCGGAGCGCCCGATGCGGGTGCCGTTCCCGCGCTTGCCGTTAATGCGTTCAGCCAGTTACCGCTAAATGCGCTCACGGTAAACGGCGTACCAACCGAGGCGAATGTCGACGTGACGGACAATGTCTGCGCCCCGCTCGGATAATAGGTGCTGCCGATCTTGACGCAAGTGAAGTTAAACGTCGCCGCAGAAGGAACCAGGCCGGTCGTTCCGCTCGTCGTGTTCGTGATCGCCATCGGCCCCGCCGGCGAGGTAGTGAACGCCGAAGCGCCGTTAGGGGTAATTGTCAACGTAATTCCGCTGGCTGCCGCATATCCGTCGCAACCGGCCGTGGGCGACAGCGTAAACGCGATTCGTGTCGTCGTGGAAGCAATGGTCTGGACTGCGCTCGGAGTGACTGCGAGCATGGCGGGCTGGCTCGAAACGAGGGTGAATGTCTCCGACGTAGCGAGGCTCGACCCGACATATATTGTGGTCGGAGCGCCGGTGTTCGTAACGCACGGTACTGCAAACGGCGACGTAAGAGCGCTCCCGCCACTGGACGCTGCATAGAAGCTCAGAACGGGATTGACGGCTTTCAGCATTCCCGGCCCTGCTGTCAACGCAACCAGTACGGGAAAGAGGTGCGAGGCGTAATTTCCTAATTTTGTTCGCCGGATTCGTAATAGCGAGGTGTCCATAGTGGACCTTCCTTTTCGTTTTGGATTGTTGACGACAGCGCCGATCATCAGCGTTTACATCTGTCGCTGGAGTGCTTATCGGTAGGAAGGACCTCCGGTTCTAGGTCCGTCCGGGGGAAACTTGAGAGTTTTTGGTCGAAAACTGTCGCTTCGGATTCCCTTTTGGCACGCGCGGGACGTGGCGGGAGGTCGTCGGCTGGCGCGGCCGACAGTTGACCGCAGGTGGCTCTCTGCCAGACACGGGAACCCACCAGTCGGCCATCTGTGCCCTCAACTGGTCCGCCGCTTTCGATGCCGGCCTGATTACGGAGCCCCCCAAAGCGAGGACATGGCACTCCGCGCGATCCCCATTCGTGGGAACATATTGCTAAAGGCATAGTTATATACAAGGAAACAGGAATATGCTTCGAAGACTGAGGGGCCCCGGCGCTCCCATCGCGATAGTCGCGGCACTGTTGACCGCGTTGCAGAACCCCGCACAGGCGCAAACCGCGGGGCCGTCCTCATGGCAGAACGATCTCACTCCGATCGGTGCCTCGGACTGGAATTACGATTTCGCAGCTCATCTGTTCGAACGCGCCGGGTTCGGCGGCACCCCCGAGGAGATTCAGGCTCTGGCGAAGCTGACGCCCGCCCAGGCCGTCGCGCGACTGGTCCGCTTCGAGGGCGCGCCCGCCGTCGATCTGCCGCCGTTTGAACACTCCGGCATCCACGATCCGGGCCTCGAGCCGTTCCCGCCCAGCCGACCCGCGGTCACCGACATCGCAAAGGAAAAAGGCGAAGCGCTCGGCATCAAAGTGAAGCCCGGCGGCAACCGCCCCATGCAGCCCATCGTCGACGAGTTCTTTTACTGGCTGCGAGCCAGCGTCCTCGAAACCCAGCGTGTATCTTACTGGTGGGCGAACCGCATGGTCGCCACTCCAAGGCCGCTTCAGGAGAAGATGGCGCTTTTCTGGCACGGCCATTTCGCGTCCAACGAAGCCAAGGTTCGCGATTACCGCAAGCTCCTCGGCCAGCTGCAACTGTTCCAGAAACAGGGCCTCGGCAACTTCCGCGATCTAACGCTGGCCGTCGCGCAGGATCCCGCCATGCTCTCGTTCCTCGACGCCGGCGTGAACGTGAAAGGTGCGTCGAACGAGAACTTCGCCCGCGAAATCATGGAACTCTTCACCATGGGTCCGGGTAACTATACCGAGAAAGATATCCGGGAAGCGGCGCGGGCCTTCACCGGCTGGAACTACGTGGACGTGAATTTCGTCGTCAACAAAGGCCAGCACGACGATGGCGTGAAGACCTTCCTCGGCAAGACCGGATCGCTCGATGGCGTGGACGTGATCGAGCGGATCATGCAACAACCGGTCACCGCGGAATTCGTCGCGGCGAAGATATATCGCTTCTTCGTTCGCGATGAGATATCTCCGGAACTGCGCAGGCAACTCGGAGATTCGTTCCGCCAATCGCATTACGAGATCGCGCCGCTGCTCGAAAAGATCTTCCTCTCGCGCGATTTTTACAGCCCGGCATCGGTCGGCACCCACATCAAGAGCCCGGTGGAACTCGCCGTGGGGATCTATCGGAAACTGGGACTCAACGGCGTTCCCGGCGTCCCGGACTTCAACTCGGAGACCGGCGCGCTCGGCCAGGAATTATTTGAACCGCCCACGGTCGCCGGATGGGGCGGCGGCAGGACCTGGGTCACTCCGGGCCTGCTTCTCGAACGCGCGAACTTCGCTCGGGACGTTCTGTTCCCGACCATCAGCTTCCTGCCGCCGGATCGGTACACCGGCAGCGGCGAGGTCCGCCGAGTTGCGGACCGAATCGCGCAGGGAATGGACATCACCGAAGCGACCATGGACGACACAAAGATGGGCGGCATGGCGGAATCGAATATGAATGCCGATCGCGACGAGGAATTCAATACGCGCTACGGCAGCTTCCGCGGTTCGCAGATGGCAATCGAGCGAGTGAAGCCGATCCCGCGCGACGCGGCGCAAACCAATCTGACCCGCATGATCGTGAACGCGGATGTGAAGACGGCTGATCAGGCGGTCGATTACATGATTCACCGGTTCATGCGCGTTCCGCCCGACGATGCCACGCGGAAAAGATTGACCGCGTTCCTCACCAAAGAACTGGGCACAGCGGACATAGTGGTGGCCAAAACCTTCATGGAGCAACCGCTGCGTCTGCTGCTGCACCTGATCATGAGCCAGCCGGAGTTTCAGTTAAGTTGAAGAGGTCGAGACATGAGTAGAAGCCGTTTTTCATTCCCCAAAACCAGCCGCCGCGACTTGCTGCGGGCGGCGATGTACGGTGTCGGCGTTAGCGCCGCCGCGATCCCAAGCCCATTGTTCGCGCAGGCCGCAGCCGCCCTCGCGACTCAGGGTAAGTCGGAAGGCAAGATCCTCGTCGTGCTGGAACTTTCCGGTGGCAACGACGGGCTGAACACCCTGGTTCCCTACGGCGACGACGCGTACTACAAGCTTCGGCCGAAGCTCGGCATCCCGGTGAAAGACGTGCGCAAGATCGACGACCACTTCGGCTTCAGCGGCGGCATGGCCGGCTTCGAGCGGCTTTATAAGAGCGGCAACCTCGCCATCGTGCATGGTTGCGGCTACGACAACCCGTCGTTCTCGCACTTCACTTCGATGGCTTACTGGCACACGGCCGCTCCGAACAGCGGCGAGGAGTACGGCTGGTTCGGGCGTCTGGCCGACACGATGGACCCGAACAACGCGCCGAACTTCCTCGTGAACGTCGGCGCACGGCAGTCGCTCGCCGTGCGCAGCCGCGTGCATGTTCCGGTGGTCTTCGATAATCCGAACCGGTTTTCGCAGGAGCGGTTCTACGAAGAGAATGAAGTGCTCAACACACTTCCGTCAACCGCGAAAGTCGATAACCCGGCGCGGCAATATCTGCTCGATAACGCCCGCAGCGCGCGGGACGCTTCCGCGTTGGTGCGCGAGGCGTGGGCGAAGTACCATTCGCCGGTCGATTACGGCATCGTACCGCTCGATCTGCCGAAGGTCGCGGCGCTGATCGAAGCGAAAATGCCTACGCGCCTCTACTACACGTCTTACCGGAACAACGCCTTCGACACGCACGTATTCCAGGCCGATCTGCACAAGCGGCTGCTGACTTACGCTTCCGATTCGGTCGCGGCCTTCATGAAGGATATGGAACGGATCGGGCGCGCGGACGATGTCGTCGTGATGATCTTCTCCGAGTTCGGACGGCGCGTTCCCGAGAACGTTAACCTCGGCACGGACCACGGCACGGCCAACCTGATGTTTGTGGCCGGCAAGCAGGTGAAGGGCGGCCATTACGGCCAGATTCCGAGCCTCACCAAACTCGATGCGGGCGACAATCTCGTTTACACGACCGATTTCCGCCGCGTCTACGCGACCATGATCTCCGGCTGGCTCGGTCTGCGCGACACGAAGCAGCTGCTCAACGGAGACTTCGCGACTTTTCCTCTTTTTGCTTGACCGGCCGCCGAGAGATGGTTCGCTCCATGCGCGACCCAAAGGTAACGCCGCATCCTGGTGACCGGTTCCGTTGCAAGAACGGTACCGAGCTTGAGGCAACCGGTGCGGTATTCTCCGTCACGAAGGCTGGTTCACAAACGCCGTGTCTGTATGTGAGCCGTATTGTCGGAGGCAAGGTGGTGAGCCGGGGAGTCTCTACTGTCGGCGTCTTCAGAAGTGGCATCAGGAGCGCGGAGATAGTTGTGCGAGGAAACGACTCGGAGCCCTGGAAGGACGCCGAACGCCGTTTTCACAGCGATTTTTAGCACCTTTTGCCAGTCGACGGCTTCACGCGGGTCTTCCGCAGTTGATCATCCAGGGCGTGCCGAACCGGTCGATGAGCATGCCGAAGCGCAGTGCCCAGAACGTTTCCTGCATCGGCATCTGAACCGTACCACCTTCCGCGAGCGCCGCGAAAACCCGATCCGCTTCAGCGGCCTCCGCGATATCGAGCGTTACAGCGAAACCCTGCGGCTGCCTGAAGTGCCCCGGAGGCGCATCGGCGCCGGCCAGCACGTCTTGCCCGACGGTAAGCGAGGCATGCAGGATCTTATCGCTCTGGTCGGGCGAAGCCCGCGTCCCGATCGGCGATTCGCCCCAGGTCATCATCAGCGTGATCTTGCCGCCGAGGTGCTTCTCGTAAAATTTAAAGGCCTCGCGGCATTGGCCGTTGAATGAAAGGTGGGGATTAATCCGCATAGGCACCTGTTCAGAATATCAGCTTCATGCCGAACTGAATCTGGCGTGAGGTGGTCGCCGTTGCCGTGATTAAGCCCGCCGTGGGGCTGATCGACGTGCCGGAAAAAACGGTCGCGTTCGGCGTCCCGAAGTTGGCGTGGTTCAGCATGTTGAACGATTCCGCCCGGAACTGAAGATGCATGCGATCACTGAGCGAAACATTCTTGAATAGCGAAATGTCCGCGTCGGCGAGGCCCGGCCCGCTATATGCGCCGCGGCCAAGCGTGCCGTACGTTCCCGCGATCGGCAGGATGAAAGCATTTGGATTGAACCATTGGTTCGGGTTGCCTTCAATGACCGGGCCGGAGAATGCGGTGTTCAGCGAAACACGGTCCGGATTTCTCGTGTCGCCATCGCCCGAACGGTTCGAGCCATCGAGCGGCGTGATCGGGAAGCCGCTAAGCAGTGTCACGATGCCGTTCACTTGCCAGCCGCCGAACAGTTTCTCTTCCATTCCATTCATGTTGCCGAGCATCGCCTGTCCATGTCCGAACGGCAGCTGATAGCGCAGAGAGACGCCGAACTGCTGCGCGACGTTCAGCGCGGAAGGCCCCCGGTCGCGGCCGAGATCGTACGGGTCCATCACCATTTGCGCCTGGTTGTTCGACTGCGCTCCGGTAAGGCCGGAATTCATATCGAGATTCTTCGACCATGTATAGTTGGCGCGGATTTCAAGTCCGTGATTGATGCGCCGCACTATATCCGTCTGCAAAGCGTTGTAGCGGCTGTTGCCTTCCGTGTACCAGAAGAAGCCCGCGCCCAGGTTCGGATTCGGCCTCGTAGTGACGGGAATGTACTGCAAGCCCTCGGGGACCGAACCCTTCGTCGTGCCGGGCGTTCCACCCGAAACGCAGGTGGTGGCGGCGCAGATCTGTGGTGCGATGGTATTCGGATCGATGCTCAGCAGCCCGTGAACCGCGTACGACCCGACATAGGCGACGCGAAGCGAAGTATCCTTCGCGATCTGCTGCTCGATCGTCAGGTTCCACTCGTTCACCGCCATGGCCTTCGCATCGGGCTCCAGACCCTGCGGCGCGAAAGTGCAGGCCGGCGACGACCCTGGTCCGCACGCGGGCGGAGCCGTCTGCACGATCGGAAGAAGCGGCAGCAGCGCCTGATTGGCGAACGACAGGCTGCTGTTAGCCGGCGGCAGTGAATTCATCAGGAAATTGAGCGCGTCGATCATCGAGTAATAGATGCCGTAGCCGGCGCGCAGGGCCGTCTTACCGTTGCCGAACAGATCCCACGCCAGCGAGGCGCGTGGCGAGAACAATTTCTTCATATTGTTCTGCGTCAGAATCGAACTGCCGACGATCGGATTTGTGAGCAGTACGCCGCTGCCATTGGTGATGTAATTCGCGGCTCTGCCAGATTCTTCATTCCAGCCGGACGTGAATTCATGGCGGATGCCAAGTTGCAGGGTCAGGCGCGGGAAAAGGTGGATCGCATCCTGGGCATACCATGCGCCGTACCAACTTCTCCAGCCTAGTTCGTTCGCGTTCGGGATCACCTGAAAGGTGGTTACGGTGCCCTGAAGCAGGGTCGTGAGACTGGCAAATGTCGCCACGCCCAACTGGCGGGACGCGGAGTCTTCGTTGTCCCGCAGGCGCTGAAACCAGACGCCGGCGCTGAAGTGATGGATGCCATGAGTGGATTGCACGTCATCGGCATAGGTGAACAGGTTCCGGCGATTCCAGGACGCCGAGGCGTTGTTCGCGCCAGCCGCGGTGATGACACCGGAGCCGGTGGTGGTCACCGCGCCGGAAACGGTAATACCTCCCGGTGAAAGTCCCCGCACGAAAGACAGGCTGGCGGGGAATTGGGTCGTCGAGCCGGGGTCGAAGTTGAACGAGGCTCGGCTGAATCCGAATGTCATCGTATTCAGCAGAGTAGGCGAGAAGATATGAGTTTCCTGCGTGCTTGCCACCTGGCTTGCGAGCGTTTCCGCCGCTGTGAAAAGAGGGTCGGTTTGCGGGAGCAGGCTGTTGCCAACATCAACGGTGTAAAAAAGCGAGGCATTGTCGCGGCTCGATAGCGCGTAGTCGGCGCGAGCGGTACCAAAATTCTCGTAAACGGACTGTTTTGGATTGTTATAAGAATACGCGGTGCCCGTAGGCAATCCGGCCTGGGTGAGTTCCGGTCCATTCACCAGGGGCCATAGCGCCATGAAAGGCAGCATCCCGGTGTTCAGTTTCGCCACGGGCGCGTAGATTCCCGTGGTGGCGTTGGGCAACTCGCCCGCGCGGGCCTCATTATCCGGGACGACGCTGACGCTGGTCAAAGCCAGCGACTGCCGGAAGCCCTCGTAATTGCCGAAAAGGAAGAGCTTGTTCCTGCGAACCGGACCGCCCAGCGCGCCGCCGAACTGATTGCGGCGGAACGGCGGGACGAATCCCTGATCGAAGAAATTCCGCGCGTCGAGATCGCTGTTGCGCAGGAATTCAAACAGGCTGCCGTGCAAAACGTTGCCGCCGGACTGAGTCGCGATGGCGATCTGCGCGCCGGCGCGTTTGCCGTACTGCGCACCATAGGTATCGGTCAGCACGTTGACTTCGCGAATGCCATCGATGCCAAGCAATTCACCGCTGACGCCGCCCGGCGTTACGGCCAACTGGCTGGAGCCGGAGTATTCGACGCCGTTCAGCAGGAACTGGTTGTCGCCGGGACGGCGGCCCGCCACGGAAAACGTGTTGCCGTCGCTCGTGGTGGTCTGGGGACTCTTCAGCGCGCTGTAATTGAGCGCGCCGGGGTTTGTGGTGATCAGAGCATCGAGGCTGCGGCCGTTCAGGGGCAGATCCTTCACCTGTTGCTCGTTTACCAGGCCTGAGACGGGTGAAGTGCTGATGTTGACAGTCGGGACGCCTTCGACGACATTGATCTCTTCGGTTTTCACGCCGACTTCGAGGCGCAGATTGACGGCGGCGTCCTGGCCGACCACGAGGTCGATGCCCGTGCGCGTTGCGGCTTTGAATCCGGTCTTCTCCGCATGAACTTCCATTGCGCCCAGGGGCAGCGAATCGATGCGATAGTTACCCGTCTCACTTGTAATTGTGGTGCGCGTCAGGCCAGTCTCGTCGCTCTTCACCGTGATGGCTGCGCCGCCGACACCCGCGCCGGTCGCGTCTTCGACCCTGCCGGAGATCGCCGCCGTCACCTGGGCGCGCGCGGAATCTGCCCCCGCCATTGACAAACCGGCGCAGACCAGCGCCAGGAATACCGAAACCCTGTTCCCGGCGCGCTTAACAACTGGAGTGTTCATGGTTCTTGTCTCCGTCTGGGCGGTTCGCCCACCTCTGGTGTCCCGCCCGCCTCATTCATCCGCCCCTGCCACGCATGCCCCGGACCAGCCTGATTCCCGAAACTCCTCAGGCCGCGATGTAAAAACCACGCGGACGCCGGACGCACTAAAATCAGACTCGCTTTCAACGGCGGAAGTTACTGCTATTAAAGGGTCAACCAACGCCAGATACCTCAGGATAACGTAGAATTCGTCCTCTTCGGCGGCTGCGTATGTAAATCCCTGTGCGCGCATGAAAACCTTGGTATCGCCCGCCCCGAGATGCGATATCAGGAATGCGCAGCGTTCCACGGCGGATTCAAACAGGCGGCTCTCGCCCGCATTGGTGCGACGGTCGAGCAACACCTCCACGACGGCCTGTTCGTCGCGGGAGAATTCGCGGATATGGTGGACGCCTGTGTGCGCCGAGATCTTCCAGTCGATGTGCCTTGCGCTGTCGCCCGGCTCGTACGGACGGATGCGGTAGAAGTCTTTCCCCGGACCCCGGACCGGCATCTCCATTTCGCCGGACGCGGTCTCGGCAAGCAGGTTGGCGGCTCCGGGGAACGGTTCAAGCGCGGGGTAGACGATGGTTTCGCGCTGTAGCGCAAGAGTGGTGGTTTTTCGCAAAAATCCGAAGGGGAAGCGGGTCGCAATCAAAAAGACGTTTTCCCTGTGCCTGCCGCGTCGGGGGAAAGTGACTTCGATGGACGCTTCGACCGTGGTCCGGCCGGGAATGATGGGAAAATATACGGGCGCAGTCAGGATGGGCGGCGAGTTGGCTGCGCCGGGCTGGCCGGACAATTCGAGAGAGAACGACGGAGTGAAGCGCTTGAGATTGCGCAGGCGGATGCGCGCGGGCGCGGCGGTGCGGGCCCAGACGTGCTCCGGGAGCAGAAGTTCCAGTTCGAGACCGGACAGCATCAGGCGGCTGAGAAAGCCGGAGACGAGCAGGATAGCGAGCAGCGTGGAGAAGACGAGGAACAGGAGATTGTTGCCTGTACGGAAGGCGGCGAAGCCGACGAGCAGCACGGCGAAGATATAGAGGAGGCCGCCGCCAGTGATGCGGAAGTGGATCGAGGAGCGAAGGCTGTGAAAAAGGTCGGGAAGAACCGGCTCCGGGAAGCGTGATTGTGCCGAGTCCTGGCGGCGGATACCGGGGTTGGCGGCGCGAGGGCTGTTCGGGGTCATAAAGATGCCCAAAGCGGGAAGCCCGTTTCGGCGTAAACCCCAGCCAACCGGGGCGGGATTGCGCACGCGGCGAAGATGATTCTCCCTTTCATTTGGATGGACGATCCTGTCTGAAAGTACCATTCTTCCTCGTCGAAAGATGTTCCGGCGCGCTGCGAATCCCGACAACACGACGCAGACAAATTGGCGACCACCGTGGTTCCCGCGGCGAAACAGGGCGGTTGGGAAACTGGTTGCCGATTCCACAATCCTTCCGAGCCGCGATGCGTGAGCGAGTGGTACCGCCGCGCCGGGTTGTCCGGCAAGCCTCCCCAAACCGTTAAGCGCCCGGCCCGATTTCCACGGGCCACGGGTGCTCCGTTGTCTGTTAACGTGGTCTTGAGGCCCGACCCTGTCCGCACTGCCAAAACCCTTTATTACGCCCGCGCAATACCTCGAAATCGAGCGTGCCGCGGAATTCAGGAGTGAATATTATGAGGGCGAGATGTTCGCCATGGCCGGGGCGCCGGAAGCCCATAACATGCTCGTGTCAAACGCGGTTGGCGAACTGAGGCAGCAGTTTCGCCTCCGTTCATGCCGGGTGTATCCCAGTGACATGCGCGTGCGCGTGAATTCAGCGAACTATACGTATCCCGATGTGGTTGCCGTTTGCGGCGACAGGCAGTTCGCCGACAACAGGACCGATACCTTGCTGAATCCCGCCCTCCTGATCGAAGTTCCTTCGCCTTCCACCGAAGCATACGACCGCGGTCGTAAGTTCGAACAATATAAGGCGATCCAATCGCTTCGGGAATATTTGCTGATCACTTCGGATCGGATTCATACGGATTTGTATACCCGCATGGCGGATGGCCGGTGGATTCTGACGTCGGCGGACAGCCTCGAAGACTCGCTGCGGCTGGAATCGGTTGACGCCCATCTGACGCTGGCGGACCTGTACGAAAAAGTGGAGTTTCCCGACTCGGATGCGGTGAACCTGCCACCAGCGCCTCGGCGAACTCATTGAGGCGAGTGACGCGCCGCCGCATCGTCGTTTGCGCTGTGACAAATCCGGTTCCCCGGCAGTCCGACGCCGTTACGAAGCGGCGCCATCCGGATAAGCATGGCGATGAACGCCTTTGTACGCTTGCGCCAGATCGTCGAGCAGCACAAGGACATCGCCTCGCGTATGGAGAAACTGGAACCCGGACACGGGCGGAGGACATTGACGAGCTTTCCCGCGAGGTAAAGGAAATGAAGGCGCTCCCACCGGTAACCAAAGGCAAAATCGGGCTCGTCTCCTAATGACGATCAGGCCGCAGGCAGGAACATCCCTGATTCCGGAGGTTTTGCCAGGCTCGGCGTCTCTAACCCCGATCGTAATCTCTTTCGCAATCGCCCGGAACGCGGCGTCCAGTTGCTCGATCCGGCTGCTGTGCCTGACGAACAGCCGCTCGACATTGCCCTTCGATATGCAGAGACGCCGCGCGTCAATCGCGCAGGAAAAACCGAAGATTCACTGCTGGCTCCGGAGCTGAAATCAGGCCGCTTGGCGCGTTTGGATCGACGGTGGCGTCCGATTGTGCATCGGCGTCTTTCATCTGTGTGCGTCTGTGGCCAATTCCTCCCGATCCCGTTCAGGAAATTCCGCTTGCTTGCTTCCCCGCAATGCCCATATAATCGAAAAGCTTCCCCGCCCAGCGCAGGGAACGCTCCACAAGGAGGAGCTTGCATGCCCAGCCGCACAGACGTCGTGATGCCCCCGCTGCCCAAAGGATATGGTTCGCCCTTCTGGTACGCCTCTCTCTATTCGTTCAAGACCTTCCATCAGGTGCCGCACGCCACGCTGGCGCAGTTCCTAAGAGGCACCGGACTTAAGCCCGCGGTCTTCGTCGAAAACGGCGCGCTCCGCCACGATATGGGCTACGTCTCGATCGAATTCCAGAGTTATACGGCCGATCTCGGCATGGCGCTTTCCACCACGAACGAAGTCGAGCTGAATGTCGTCTGTTACCCCGAAGTCGACGAAGAGATGGTGCCTGAACTAACCCTCGAAGAGTATCTTTACGGCTACGAGCAGCAGAAGCGCATCGGCGGCTTCCACGTCTGCGTGCCCGCCGACAACAAAGTCGCAGTCTCGGCCGGCATTGCGTTCTTCGGCGAACCTAAGTTCTACGCGCCTTTCCTGGCTAATGTCCCCTCGCCAAACAACCCTTCGCAGAAAACAACGTGGACTTACACGGTCTGCGACCCGAGTTACGTGATTCCCACGGAACCCGACGCGCCGCCACCGCCGCCCGACATGATTATTTATTCCCTCAACGGCGATCTCGCCGGTATCCAGCCTTCTATCGGCGACCCCGGGTCGTTCATTCTGTATGGCATGCTACCAGGCGGCAAGATCGTCGGCGAAAAGATGCATACCGGTTCTCTCATCGGCAACCGGTGGGACGTCTTTTCGGGCTACCAAACCTATATCCCGACGAAAGACCAGCAGGCCAATATTCATCTGAACTACGGCCGCAGCAACCACCCCATGCGCAAGATCATGCAGAAGCTGCTCGGCGCAGCGCCCGCGCCCGCCGTGGCGATTCAGACTTACCAGACGCCCCCGTGCGCCGCCGAGAGCCGCGCGTTCTATCTGAAGCCTCACCCCGGCAAAAAAGCGTCCGCCACCAAAAAAGCCGCTGCGAAAAAGGAAGTCGGATAACGAACCCCATGCCGGCAAGCGCGGACCACTACCATTTATTCCTCTCGCTATCGGTCGAGCTAACCGGTTTCGAACGCGTCGATCTCGAAGCTACGGGCCTTGCTCGTTTCTACTCCGATAAGCTCACCGAACTGACGGGCGGAGAAAACACGGACGCCTTATGCGCTGCCTGGCAGCAGGTCGAACAAGGCTGCCATGGCGACCCCGACCAGCGCATCGCCCTCACGCGTTCGCTTATCCTGAACGATCAGCGTCTCGGTCCGGTAGCCAGAAACCTGTTGGTCCTGTGGTATCTCGGCCAATGGTATCCGCTTCCCAACTGGTGGTACACGGAATACGGCCACCAACCGCCGCCCGGCGGCCCTCCATTCGTCATCTTTAAGCCCGAATGCTACACCGAAGGCCTCGTCTGGCCAGCCGCAGGGGCGCATCCGCCCGGCGCGAAGCCTTTCGGCTATGCCGTCTGGACCCAGCCTCCCGTGGAGCCCGCCATATGAACGCGCAGCAGCATTACGACGTCGTCATTGTCGGCGCGGGATTCGCAGGCGCTATCCTTGCAAAGCAGTTGGCGGCGCAGAAGAAGCGCGTTCTGGTGCTGGAGGCGGGCATTTACACGCCGCCCACCAACGAAGCCTACCAGAAGTTTCTGTTCAACTTCTATGGGCAGATTTTCAAGGTGCCCGACTCGCCCTATCCGCGCGTTCCGAATGCGAACCAGGCGGACGGTCTTGATATCACCGCCTGCTCGCCCGAGAAGCCCGACACCAACGGCTACCTCGTTCAGATGGGTCCGCAACCTTTCGGCAGCGATTACGTTCGCCGCATGGGCGGCACGTCGCTCCATTGGCTGGGCGTCTGTTTCCGCATGTTGCCGAACGATTTCCGGCTCTCTTCGAAGTATGGCCGCGGCGTCGACTGGCCCATGTCGTACGACGACCTCATGCCCTGGTACAACGAAGCCGAATTCGAGCTTGGTGTTTCCGCCGAAGCCGAAGAGCAGGCTTACCTTGGCATCATCTTCGACGACGGCTACGCTTATCCGATGCACAAAATCCCACAGACTTATCTGGACCAGCGGTTCATCGAAGGTCTGAAGGGCATGACGTTCACGTGCGAGGGTAAAGAGTATCCGGTGCGCATCGTGAGCACGCCGGTGGCCCGCAATTCCAATCCCAACGCGAAGTACCGCCGCATGGGAAAAGACGGCAAGCTGCACCCCTATCGCCCCCTCGGCGCCGTCGGCAATCCCTTTACCGGCGAACGCTGCGAAGGCAACGCGAGCTGTATCCCGATCTGCCCCGTGCAGGCCAAATACAACGCGCTGAAGACGCTTTACACGGCCGATCAGGACTTCGTCCACATGCAGTCGCAATCCGTGGTCTACGATCTCGAAATCGATTCCGCCAGCGGCCGCATTCAGGGCGTCAAATACAAGCGCTACGAAAAGCCCGATGTCCCCGAGTACACCGAAGGGGTCGCGCGCGGCACGATTTACGTTCTGGCCGGGGATGCCATCGAGAACGCCAAGCTTCTTCTCGCCGCAGGAGCGTGTTCGGGCAGCGAAGAACTCGGCCGGAACCTGATGGACCACCCCTACTTCCTTACCTGGGGCAATCTTCCGTTTCCCGCCGGCCCATGGCGCGCGCCCGCTTTCACCTCGGGCGTCGAATCCCTTCGCGACGGCGATTTCCGCGCCAGCCGCGCAGCCTTCCGTATGGAAATCGTCAACTGGGGCTGGGACTTCGCCGGCAATTCACCTTACAGCGTGGTCCAGGACATGGCCAACAACCAGGGTCTGTTCGGCAAGGCGCTGCGGCGCGCTGTCTGGAAGAACGTCCAGAGCCAGTTCCGCACCGGCTTCATGCTGGAGCAATTGCCCAGCGCGCTGAATCGCGTCACTATCGATCCGCAGTACAAAGATCAGATCGGCGTCTACCGGCCCGTCATCAACTACCACTTCGACGACTATCTCCTGAAAGGTCTGGAAGTGGCAGGGATGTTCGCCGACCTGGTGATGACCCGCATGAACGCCGTCAACCTGACGGTGCCCAACCCGATCGTTTTTCCGGGGCTGGTCAATTACAACAACGCCTCTTACAACGTGTGCGGCGCCGGCCATCTGGTCGGCACGCATCGCATGGGCTGGTCGCGTCACGACTCGGTTGTCGATCGCAATCAGAAAACGTGGGACCACGAGAACCTCTATCTTGTCGGCTGCGGCAACATGCCCACCGTGGCCACCTCCAACCCGTCCCTCACCATGGCGGCCCTCGCCTTCTGGGCTTCCAGCAACATTCTGAGGGATCTCCAGTGACAGGATCTACAGTAAACAAGACCACGGCCATCGACACCATCGGCAAACTCCGCCTGGCATTGCAGTGCGCGATCGAAGTTGAGCTTGCGACGATCCCGCCCTACCTCTGCGCCCTGTATTCGATACCCGACGGCCGGAACCAGGCGGCAAGTCAGGTGATTCGCAGTGTCGCAATGGAGGAGATGTTGCACCTGATCCAGGCTGCGAATCTGCTCAATGCCATCGGCGGTACGCCGCACATTCGCCCCGCGCCATCGCTGCTCCGATACCCCGGACGCCTGCCCTACTGCAAACGCACATTCGAGGTTCGCCTCGAACGTTTCTCCCCCGAAGGTATCGCGATCTTCATGGAGATCGAGCTCCCGGAAAACAGCAAGGGCCTCAAAGCGGCCCCGGCGCGGGCCGCCAAGCTGGATGCGCACGTGAAAGAAATCTTCCGCGAACTCGGGCGCGAATACGACACCATCGGCCAGTTCTACGAAGAAATAGCGGAAAGCTTTTCGCTGCTCGCAAAACATCGTAACATCTTCACTGGCGACTGGTCGCTTCAGGTCGGCGGCGAGCATTACTACAGCGGCGCGGGCAAGCTCTACCAGGTCTTCGATCACGTCGGCGCGCAGAAGGCTATTCACGAGATCATGCACCAGGGCGAAGGCGCGCGGGATCGCTGGTCCGACGGCCAGAAAGACCCCTATACAGGCAACCACATACCGGGGCATTACTATCGCTTCCAGGAAATCCTCGCCGGTCGCTTCTACCGGGAGGGCGACAAGCCGGACAAGCCAGGCGGCCCGCCATTGCATGTCGACTGGAACGCCGTTTACCCGATGCGGCCCGACCCCTCCACGGAGAGCCTTCGCGGTTTACCCGAAGTGCAGCGAAAATCGGCGGATTTCGATGCGGCCTATACGCGGCTGCTGAGCCTGCTGGACAGCTGTGTGAAAGGCCATGCCGGGGAACTGATGCAGTCGGTCGGCCTCATGCTGGAGATGAAGCAACGCGCGATCGAACTGATGCGTATACCGATTGACGCGGATGGCACAACCGCCGGTCCGGCGTTTGAGTGGCAGTCGCGGGCGTAGTCGTCGCCCCTGCTGGAGATGAAGGGAAGCAAACCACCGCATCTGAGGTGCGCCCGACAGGGTGCGCCCGCGCGGCTCCGCACGGTTCAACCTGACAGCCAGCGCGGTTTCTCATGACCGTTAGAGGTCGTTTGACCGCGGACCGTCGCTCAATTACCCGGTTCTCATTGCAACGGCGTCGCGAGCCCTGGCGGAACGCGTGCGGACACAGGGAGGTATGCAAACAGTTGAAATATGGAAACGGTCGGTCCTGGCGACTTCGGCTCTTGCGACACTCGCCGTCCTCTGCGTTTCGGGCTTTCATGCTTCGTACACCAAACTGGTTCTCACGGCTCCTTTGATAGTCGCCTCGCCTGACACGGAAGTGGCGACAGCCGTTCAATATTCAAAGCCGAGTCCTTTCGCTGTTTCCGTTCGGGAACCTCGCCGACGGCGGAAGGCCGCGGTTTCGCTCCTTGCCACGCCGGGGTCGTCGGAATCCTTCGGTTCGGGACAGTAGGGCTCTGGCCAGAACTTCTCAGCCAGGCCTCCCACGCGCCCCAATTCCAGCCACGCTCACCCCTTCGGCAGAATGATCCACGCCACCACATAAATAATCAACCCGGGCGAGGGCGGCAGCAGAAACAACGCGACCCAGATCAGGCGCACCAGCGTCACGTCCATGTCGAAATACTCGGCGAATCCCGCGCAGACGCCGGCGATCTTCTTCTCCGACATCACGCGGCGCAGCCGTCTCGGCGGAGCCGACGTGCCCGGATACGCCAGGAGATTCGGAGGCGGCGCTGCGCCTCCCGCCGTGGATGCGCCGCAGGCCGTGCAATATCGTGATCCATCCGTGTTCTGTGCGCCGCAGCTTGTGCAATACATAGTCGTCTCGTTTCGATTATTAAACCACAATTTCCCTCAACGGCCGAAGCTCAGCCGAATGCCCAGCTTGAGCGGCAAACCGGCTGCGTTGATTTTGCGCTCGGTCGCCCGGAAATCGTACCGCGCGCGCCGAAGCGCCACCTCCCGCTTCTCGCTGTCGAAAATCGCATATGCCGCCCGTGGGTCGCCATCGCGGGGCTGCCCGACCGAGCCGGGGTTGATCAGATACGCCGAGCCCTTCGCGAGCGTGACCCGGGTCTCCTGCGTCGGCGTCAACGGCGGCGAAATGCCGTGCGTCCGGCCCTCTGCGCGAAAAAAGGCACCCTGATAATGGGTGTGGCCGAAGAACACGGGCAACCCGTTCAGATAACCGTCCGTGTTTACGGCGTCGATGAAATTGAAAATCCCCGAGACGTCCTGAATGTTCATCACGTACTCATCCTCGTCGCGCGGCGAACCATGCACCAGCACAAGCGCGTCATCCACCAGCCGGGGTCCTGTGGGTAGTTCACGCAGATAGGTACGATTGTCCGGCGTCAGATGTTCCATGGTCCACTCCGCCGATTCATGCGCGAGATCGCTGAACAGTTCTATGCTGTCCAGTCCGGCGCACACGCGGTCGTGGTTGCCCCGAATCACGACCGCGAGGTGCTGGCGCGCCCAGTCGATCACGTAATTGGAGTCCGGCCCATAGTCGCAAAGGTCGCCGCAGCTGAGCGCGCAGTCGTACCGGCCCTTTGCGTCCGTTAAGACCGCGTCCAGCGCTTCGCGATTGCCATGAATGTCGCTCAGGATGAGATATCGCAACGTCAGGCCCGCCGCAGGCGCAGCAGCGCGATTTCGGGCGGCGCGCCCAGGCGGATGGGCATGCCGATCGTTCCGATGCCATTGCTGACGAAGCAACTGGCGTTATCGAGCCGGTAAAGGCCGGACGTGAACGGAGTGCGGAATCGGGCGGGATTGATGTTCTGGTGAAGAATTTCCACGTTGACCTGGCCGCCGTGCGTGTGGCCGGCGATCACGCCCTGAAAGCCGCGCCGGATCGCGGTCGGAAAGGTGTCCGGATTGTGAGAAAGCAAGATGTTTGAAACTCCTGGAACGACCAGCCGTTCGGCGCCGGGAAGATAGCCGCCGGGATCCTCCTTGCGCTGATAATCGACGCCCGCGATGTTCAGAATACCCTGCCCGCGGCGAATCTGCGTGGCGGCGTGGCGAAGAAAGAGCAGGCCGGCCCGGCTTGCCTCCCGCGCCAGATAGTCGCGGCAGCCCACGTAGGCTTCGTGGTTGCCCATGCAGCAGAGAACGCCCATGGGCGCTTCAAGGCGGGTCAGTTCGCGGATGGCGTCGTCGAGCGGGTCGCCCATTTCGGAGATTAGATCGCCGGTGAACAACGCCAGATCGGCCCGCAACTCGTTGGCCATGTCGATCACGCGGCCGGCCTCGCGCGCGCTGAGGAACGGGCTGACGTGGAGGTCGGTCACCTGGGAAATCCGGAAGCCTTCGAGATCCGGATGAAGCCCGGCGACGGGAAAATCCAGTTCGCGAATTCGGTAGCGGTTTCCTTCGACGACGACCCCGAATACGGCGATCCCGGCGGGCGCGGCTACCGCGGCGACACCGGCCGCTGCCAGCCATTGCCGCCGTGCCGCCGAATGCATGCCCGGGATTCGCGCCAGCACCATTCGGGCGCATATGACAATCGCCAGGGTCAGCGTGGAAAGGAAAATCCAGAAGAGACCGGCCGCAACAATGGCGGTGCGCACCACGAGTGGCGGGAAATCGCTCTTGTACATGGCGCCGGACCACGTGAACCAGAGCGAAGCCAGAGTAGAGCCATATAAAAGCGCGAGCGAGGTCACCGCCGCGAGAAAGGCCGGCCGGGGCCACCGGGCGCGCCGGCGTTTGAGTTGCGTCCAGGCAAACAGGAACTGAATGACCACCAGTACGGCCGCAATGTCTTCGACCGGACCGCCATGCGTCGTCTTTATCACGCCAAGTCCGATTGTAGCGGCGAGGCTTGNNGCGCAAACCGCTGTTTCGGCGCGCAATACCAGTGGACCCAGAGAGACGCCGAGCCAACCGGTTGCCTGAAACTGATCGCGTTCAGTGTCCGTCCAGCCGCCTTCCGGACCGATGAGGACCGCCGTCGAATCGCCCGTCCTCATCCGGAATGCGGCGATCAGGGGCGGCGCGCCAGGCCGCTCGTCGCACCAGTAGCGGTGCGTGGAGGCGTCCGCGAGCGCCCGGCTTATCTTGGCGGGCGCGTCGATTTCGGGAAACCGCAGACGCCTCGATTGCTCGCTCGCCTCGTGCGCGATGCGCCGCCAGCGTTCGGCGCGTTTCTGGCCACCTTCGAAGAGTCCGCGTTCGCTGCGCGCCGCTGCGACCGGGACGATGCGGGTGACGCCCAGTTCCGTTGCTTTTTCCACAGCCCACTCAAAATGGTCGAATTTGATCAACGCCATATAGAGCGTAACCTCGGGCGCGGGAGGCCCCGGATCGAGTTCCTGGGTGACGTTGAAACGAACCAGATCCTTCCGGGCGCTCTCCACCGTCGCCAGCCACACCCGGCTGTTATCGGTAATTTCAAACGTCTGCCCCGCTTCGACGCGAAGGACCCGCGTAAGGTGCTGGGCGCTTTCGCCCACGATTTCCGCCGAGCCGTTGCGAACCTGATCCACGAAGAATCGCCGTCGTGCCATGTACAATGTTTACGCTATGGCGTCTGGCCGCAAGCGTTGGCGGAGACCGGAGCCACACACAAGTGCGTTAGCCAGCCGCGACGGTCAGCCCTCTCGCTCCCGGCGATGTGTGGTGTGACGATCGGGAAAGCGCTACCGAAGAGGGATTTCAACCTCGACAAAGGTGGCGGGGGTGGCCGCGTTAACGGCTGCGACAACCCGCGGAACGTGGGGCCGGATCAGGCTCCATCGGCCCTGACCCAGGACCACAATCGCAATCTTGCGGCCCTTGAGGTTCTGCTGGTAGCCGAGATTCTTGTCGGTTGTCACGAGAACCTCGAACCCTGCGGCCTCGGCCTCTCGCAGCAAGTCTCCGTTTTCCAGTTTTTCCCGGCCACGGGCCCGGGCCTCGGTGATCATATGGTGATCGATCAGAAAGCGGGCAAGCGTTCGCGGCGTTCCGTTGTCGAACAAAACCAGCATCAGTGGCCGCGCGCGGGCGCTTCCGCCGTTTGCGCCGCGAATTGCAAGACTGCTTGCACCTGTTCGCGGGTAACGCCGAATTCCTCAATCAACTCATCTACGCTCATATCCTGAAGGTTCTCAAAAACCATCGAAATCGGCGTTCGGGAATCCTTGAACACCCATGCGCCGCTGCGCTTGCCGGGGATGCTCTCCACGGCCGAACACTGTGACCAATCGGGAGTAGATGCTGCCATGATTTGCGTTCCTCCTCTGAGGATACCGCTAAGCGCACCGCTGAGCATCCGCCTCATCGGCCGGCTCTTGCCATCGCCGATCCTTTGCAACATCCTTGATTCACGAAGAATCGCCGNNCGTGCCATGTACAATATTTACGCTATCCCCTTTATCCGAAAATGATTGCGCTGCTCCGCGGGACACTGATCGAGAAACACCCGAATCAGGCCCTCATTGAAGTGGGCGGTGCGGCGGGAAGCCCCGCGGGGGCAGTCGGCTACGAAGTCACCATCCCCGTTTCCACCTTTTCGAAGCTCCCGGCCGTTGGCGCGCAGACCGCTCTTCGCATCCACACGCATGTCCGCGAAGACATGCTGGCCCTCTACGGCTTCCTCTCGCAGGACGAAAAAACGCTGTTTGAACGGCTCATCGGCGTCAGCAATATCGGGCCGGGCCTGGCGATCAAGGTCCTGAGCGGAATGGCGATCGACGAACTCATCAACGGCATCCGTCGCGGTGANNGCCTGCCGCGCCGTCGCTCTCGCAGATTGAGGAAGACGTCATGTCGGCTCTGCTGAATCTCGGTTGCGCGCGCCCCGCCGCCGAAGCCGCGGTGCGTAAGGCTCGGGCGGCGGGAACGCCCACCGAATTTGAGCCGCTATTCCGCCGATCGCTGGAACTGGTGCGTTGATGTCGAACGAGCGTCTGGTATCGGCGTCGTCGTCCGAAGACGAGTTGCAGTTTGAAGCGGGCCTGCGCCCGCGCCGCCTCGCCGATTTCACCGGCCAGACGCGCCTCAAGGAAAACCTCCAGATCGCCATCGAAGCCGCGCGCAAACGCGGCGAGGCGATGGATCACGTCCTGCTCTACGGGCCGCCCGGTCTGGGCAAGACGACGCTCGGGTCCATCATCGCGCAGGAGCTCGAGGTTCCCTTCACGCAGACCTCCGGACCCGTAATGCAGAAGAAGCTCGACCTCTCGGGCCTGCTGAGCACCATACAGCCCCGGCAAGTGTTCTTCATCGATGAGATTCACCGGCTGCTGCCGGATGTGGAGGAGATGCTCTACTCCGCGCTCGAAGATTTTCATCTCGACATCCTGATCGGCACCGGCCCCGGCGCGCGCACGCATTCGATGCCGCTGCAGAAATTCACGGCGATCGGCGCCACCACGCGGCAAGGCCTGGTCAGCGCTCCCATGCGCAGCCGCTTCGGCCTGGTGCTACGGCTGAACCACTATGACGTGGCCGATCTCACACTCATCGTGAAGCGTTCGGCTCGATTGCTGGAAACGCCGATCGATCCCGAGGGCGCCGAAGAGATCGCCCGGCGCTCGCGCGGCACGCCCCGCATTGCCAATCGTCTGCTGCGGCGCGTCCGCGATTACGCGGAGGTGCGGGCGAAGGGACATGTCACGAAGGAAGTGGCAATGACCGCGCTCGACATGGTGGAAGTGGATCGCTTCGGGCTCGACGAGATCGACCAGAAGATCATGCGAACGGTGCTGGAGAAATTCAGCGGCGGCCCGGTCGGCGTGAATACGATCGCGGCATCGATCGGCGAGGAGTCCGAGACGATTGAAGAGATTTACGAGCCGTATCTGATTCAGCTGGGGTTCCTGCACCGTTCGCCGCGCGGCAGGATTGCGACGGAGCGAGCGTACGACTACTTCAAAGTGCCGCGCCGATTCGGCGGCGTGGAGAAACAACCGGAGCTGTTTTGACGCGAGCAGGCATCCGCAAGACGCATTCCAACCCTGGCGGCCCGGGCCTTTTGTCCAGGGCAGGCGTAAGCCCTTCATGAAGACCGTTTACCTCGGACTCGGCTCGAACATCGGCGACCGCGCGGCCAACCTCCGGCAGGCTTTGGACAAACTACAGTCCCGCGACCTTCGCCTTCGCCGCGCCAGCAGCCTGTACGAGACGGAACCCATGGGCCTTCGCGAACAACGCTGGTTCCTCAATCAGGTGGCCGAATTTGAAACCGAACTTTTCCCATTGCAACTGCTGCAGCGCATCCATCGGATCGAGCGGCAACTCGGACGCAAACGCCTTGTGCTCAACGGACCCCGCACGATCGACATCGACATCCTGCTCTATGCGAACTCCAACGTCAAGACGCCGGAACTCGAAGTTCCCCATCCGCGCTATCGCGAGCGCCGCTTTGTGCTGGAGCCTCTGGCTGAGCTGAACCCGGAATTAACAGACCCCGAGACGCGGCAAACCGTTGTGCAGATGCTGAACGCCGTTCGCGCGCAGATAGTTCGGCGATTAGCGCCGGATTAATCGCAGATCCCGTAACGTGAGCGTATTGTCGCCGGATTCTCCGGTGACGTCGAGTATCAGAATCGACTGAATATTGTTCGGATCGAGTTTGCCATCGGGGTCGGGAGCGGCATTTTCATCAAGCTCGAAGGCCGCAAGCGACACTTCCCGATGGTCGATGCGCCCGCCTCCGGGAAGGAAAAACTCACAATGATAGCGCGCAGCGGGCTGGCTGCCGGATCGGCGTTCGGCAATCGAAATGACCAGTTGCGCGGGCCGGTCGGATGCGACGTCCATCGCCAGATGCGTGGCCCCTTTGTAATCGCGAGCGGGCGTCTGGTGCAGAAACGCAACGAATTCTTCGGGCAGTTGCGCGTAGCGGATCGAAAGAGCGCCGTCCTTTTGTTCGAATGCCGCTCCGCCAGGCGAGAACCATGCGGGCACCGCCCGGCTGAAATCGTCGACAACATCGCTCGGTACGGCTGGCAGTGGATCCCGTGAAACCTCGAATGCCCGCACGGAGATCGAGTGCGGCCCGTCGTGCGGCTCAACGTGAAACGGAACGTTGCCCGCGGACGCCGCTGTCGAAAAGAACTGTCCCATATCCAGAAACGCCACGCTCTCGATCTGTTCGGCGTCGAGCTTGTGGTCGGCATCGACCGGATCGTTGGCACCGTCGCTCACCGCAAAATCCGCCGCGCCCAGAACCACGTTCTGCCACCGATCGCCGGCCGACCATACCACCGCCGTGTAATTGCCGCCGCCCGGTTTCCTCTCGGAGAGGACAATCGCCACGGGCATCGGAATGTCGGTGCGCACTTCGAATCGCAGAGACCGAAAATCGCCAAACGGCAGAGCCGCGACGGGCAGATAAGCCAGACTCAACGAGCCCGCGCGCGCTTTGTACACAAGGTGCAGACTGCCGTCCACAGTTTCCAGCGAAGCGCCGTTGCCGAGTGCCATCCAGCCCCCGGCGTTGCCGTCGGCGAAATTCTGGCGAAGCACGGGCTCCGCCGCGGCTATCGGGAGCGCAGCCAGCGCGAAAAAGACCGGGAGGACGACAATGGTTTCGAGACGCATGGTTCCTCTCCTTAAATCCCCTTCTCAGGATACGCCGGTTTCCGACGAAAGGTTCCCCGTCCGTATTTCGGACCTGTTGCTGGCCGTCCTCTTCGGCGCGCTGATATTCCTTGCGCACGATCTTCCGCAGAAAGCTCTTGTCCTCGGACTGGCCGCGCTGCAACTGATCGAAGGGCGGGTACGGCTGCTCAGAATGCCCGCGGGACGCCTGACGTCGGTGTTTCTGCAATTGGCTCTAAGCGTCGAACTCATCCACCAGACCAACAGCCCTAACAATCTGGATAGCCCATACTACCCGATATTGCTGTTGCCCGTTGTGTCGACAGCAGCATACCTCGGCGTCGTGGCCACCGTGACCGCCTCGGTAGCGGCGGTGGCCGCATATCTTTCGTTTCTGCTTTTTGTCGACTGGAAACACGTCGAACTTCCGGAAGAAGCAGAGCACGTACTGGCGATCCGTTGCCTGTTAATGGCCGCGACTGCCGTGCTGGTGAACGCCCTTGGCGCCGCCGTCCGTTCAGAATCGGCCCGCAATAAAGCCACTGCCGAGAAACTGGCCGCAGCCAACGAAAGCCTGCTCGCCGCGGAAGCAGCCGTTCGACGCGCCGAACGCCTCGCGGCACTGGGACAGCTGACGGCCGGCCTCGCCCACGAACTGCGTAACCCTCTCGCCAGCATCAAGGGCTCGGCGGATCTGCTGGCGCGCGGTTCCGCCGGGCGCGATCCGGTCGCGCGCGAACTGGGAGAAATCATCAGTTCGGAGGTCGACCGCACCAATCTTCTGGTTACGCGTTTTCTCGATTTTGCGCGCCCGCTCGAACCGCGCCGGGAAATGGCGGATATAGCCGATGTCGTCGACCGCGCCGCCGCGCGTGCCGGCGTGCCGATCGTCCGCGAATATTCGCGCGACGTTCCGCGTTTCGCGTTCGATCCGGCCCTCATGGAACAGGTTTTTCTCAACCTGCTGACCAACGCCGCGCAGGCTTCCGCTCCGGGGAAACCGGTGACCGTTGCGACCCGTCTGACGGAACACGGACCGGCGGACCAGACGGTTGAGGTGACGGTCGCCGACGAGGGCTGTGGCATCCCTCCGGATAAACTCGAGACCATCTTCAACCCCTTTGTCACGACGAAGCAGGACGGCGTCGGACTCGGCCTGGCCATTGTCGCGAAGATCGTCGACGGACACGGCGGTAAAATGACTGTCGAAAGCGAACCGGGGGCTGGCAGCACATTCCGCATCAGTTTGCCGATTGTGTATCTGGCCGCCGACGGCGCGTAAACCGGCGCGATGCCCGTCGGCCCGGCACAGGAAAGAATACAGCCCTCATGAAAAAACGCATTCTGGTCGTTGAAGACGAAGACAAGCTGCGGCGCATCGTCGAGCTTCAGTTGCTCGACGCAGGTTATGAAGTCGACAAGGCCGCGAAGGCGGAAGAGGCTCTGCCATTGATCGACCGCGCCGATCTGATTCTCACCGACTACAAGCTTCCCGGCATGACCGGCCTTGAAATGCTGCAAATCGTCCGGCGGCAGAATTCCGTGGTGCCAGTGATCGTAATGACGGCGTTCGGCACGATTGAAAACGCAGTTGAAGCCATGAAAGCGGGCGCCGCCGATTTCCTGCCAAAACCCTTCTCGCTCGATCACCTGACCACCGTCGTCAACAAGGCGCTCGAAGTGCGCAATCTGCGCGACGAAAACGTCCGGCTGAAGGAAGAGCTGGGCAAGAAATACAACTGGGATAACATCGTCGGCCGCAGTCCGGCGATGCAGGAAATATTTTCGTCGGTGATGCGCGTCGCTCCTTCGAGGGCAACGGTGTTGCTGGCCGGCGAAAGCGGCGTCGGCAAAGACCTGATCGCGCGCGCGATTCATTATCATTCGCCGCGGCGAGACAGACCGTTCGTCAAGATCAACTGCACCGCGCTGCCTGAAAACCTCATGGAGAGCGAGCTTTTCGGCTACGAGAAAGGCGCGTTCACGGGTGCCAACATGTCGAAAGCGGGCAAGTTCGAGCAGGCCGATTCCGGCACGGTGATGCTGGATGAAATCGGCGACGTTCCGGGCAATATTCAGGTGAAGCTGCTGCGCGTATTGCAGGAACGCGAGGTGGAGCGCCTCGGCAGCAACAAGACCCTGCATATCGACGTACGCGTGATTGCGGCGACCAACCGCGATCTCCGCGCCGCGCTCGAAGACGGCACGTTTCGCGAAGATCTTTACTACAGGCTGAACGTGGTCCCCATAGAGATCCCGCCGCTGCGCGAACGCAAGGAAGATATTCCCTATCTGGTTCGCTATTTCGTACAGAAGCTGGCGCGCGAAAACGGCGGACACGTGCGCAGCATTACCGATGCGGCTATCGACAAGCTGATGCAGTATTCCTGGCCCGGCAACGTACGCGAAATCGAGAACGTGATCGAGCGCAGTATCGTGATGACCACGGGGGACAAACTGGACGCCGACGATATCCGGCTCGACATGAACCTGCGTCCCCGTGCCCAGGCCGGAGAGATGGTCTTGCCCGAAGGCATGAGCCTCGACGCTTATGAGCAGGAACTCATTCGCAATGCGCTGAAGCAGGCGAATAACAACAAGAGTCAGGCCGCGCGAATACTCGGCCTGACCAGGAATTCGCTGCGCTACAGGCTGACCCAGATGGGCATCGAAAGCTGATAACCGCCGGCGGAAAAGTAACTTAACCAACTACGGCATCAAGCCGGCGGCATTGAGTGCAAGGTAAACTGCTTCGGTCCCCGCCACAAGCGTTGCCGACCGGGCCATGGTCAGCCTGTTCGACGTCCGGGAAAGTCCGATCGCGAGCACGATCAGCCACCAGACCAGGAACGGGTCGAGTTTGGAAATCGCCGTATAGGTGTTGGGCGGAACTGCACCTCGCGGAATCAGATGCGCCAGGCTTGTGGGGGACCAGGCTTCGGCCGGTACGGGAAAAAAGTGCGCCGAGCCGCGCATCAACAGGGACGCGGCGACCACCAGTCCCCCAATGCCCCGGTAGATGACGAAAGACCAGCAGACCACCGAAAGCACCCGTCGAAATGTGTTGCCCGCGCGCATCAGCCGAAGCAGGAGATAGAAGAATATCGCCAGCGCGGCAATCACAACCGGAATGCCGAAAAACGGCACGGCATACCAGTACTGCTTCTGCTGTCGAAGTGCTTCGATTTGCTTTTGGGCATCGGCGGGAGTCAACCGAATCCCGGCGGCGGTGGCGTCCCACTCGACCTTGTCTCGCGCAATCCGGTCAAAGTTGGCGTCGTCCGCGATGACCTTGTACACAACGAACTGGATCCCGAGGTTAACGACAAGCAACAAAGCCAGTGGAAAAAGAAAGGTAGGCGAAACCCTGAGCGCGTCAAACGCTTTTCGGGGTGAAACTACGACTGCGGCGAGTGTTCTAAACCCGTTCATATTCACATCCGGCTACAGGATCCGCGCCTCAACTCACAAACCGGGAACGCCGCGGTACCGGACTCAGCCATGCTACCAGAGCTGCGAACAGATACAGCCCGCCGCCGATCAGCAACGTGTGCACTATCCCCAGATAAAGCGCCAGCACCAGCGCGCCCACCGAACCCAGCACGCTCGCGGCCGCGTTCAGCGACCACGCCCAGCGCACCGATGGCGGGTGAGCGCGTTCCAGCATGCGCAGGCCGGTCGGAAACGGCAGCCCCATCGCGAAACCCGCCGGCGTCAGCATCAGAACCGTCGCGGCAACCTTCACAAAAAACGGCAGCCCGACGCCCGCGCTCAGGATTGGCTGCACAATTGCCGCCAGAATGGCGACCAGCACCGCCACCGCGCCCAGGGCCTTCAGTAAATTCGCCGGGTTATCTCCAATGATTTTGCGGCTTGCATAACTGCCGAATCCGCTCGATACCAACATCGAGAAAATAACTACCGTCAGCGCGTAAGTCGGATGCCCCAGGAACAAAACGAACTTCTGGATCATGGCGACTTCGATCAGTATGTAGCCCATTCCGATGGCAAGGAAGTAAAGCAGAAAACTCCGCACCGAACCCTCCCGCGGCAGCCTCGTTCCCAGCACCAGCGGCGGAAGCACAAGAATAATGACGACGGCAACGATACTCACGAACATGGCGTCGAACAGCTTCGGCACAGCCACGTTGACTTTCAGATCGGCCGACTTCGAACCAGTCTGCAGAATGAACGCCGCCACGTCGCGCGGCTGCACCGTGTAAAAGAAGAATGGCCGATTGTCGCTCACCGGCGTGATATCGAACCGGTAATTCCGCTCCCAGGCTGCGGGATCCTTCGCCAGCAGCAACTGTCCGAATTCATTGCGCGGCGGATCGCCCGGCAGGTAAATCTCCTCCATGTGGGCGTCCGCGAATGCCTGGCGCGCGCGTGCCACGTCCGCATCGCTCAGCGCCGACCGCGAAAAGATAACCGTATCGAGCGCACCCCAGCCATGCAGTTCGGACTTGCCGCCGGAACGGCCCACCAGCACATGACGCCACGGTTCGGTCTGCCCCAGATCCGCCAGCGCGGACATGGCGAGCGAAACCAGGCGCAGCGACTCGCGCGGCGGATCGAATCCCCACCGCGTGAACGTCAGCAGCCCATCGGGAGTGAGGTGCGTAAAGTAGTCGTGAAAGGCGTCCGTCGTGTAAAGGTTGTTTTCCGAAAGCGCGAACGCGCCCGCGGCGGTCGAAGCCCAGGTGTCAACCAGCGTTGCCTGAATCACCTGGAACTTGTCCGTGCTGCGCCGAACGAAGCTGCGGCCGTCTTCGACGTTGATGTGAACGTCCGGACGCAGGTACAGGTACTGGCTTAGCTGTGGAAATTTCTGCCGCATGATCGTCGTCGCGATAATCGGGTTGATCTCCACGGCGGTGACATCGTGACTGCCCGACGCGAGCGCGCGTGAGACATCCCAGCCGCCGCCCGGTCCGATGATCAACGTCTTCGCGCCGGGCCGCAGATTGTATGGGATGCCTGGTCCCTGATGCTCCAGGTCCTGTATCTGGCTCGGCGTCAGGTGATTGAAGTCGAAATTGGCGATTGCCGTAGACGCGTCGGCGTCGATGAAAATCATCTCGCCGGCGTCTTTATCGGCCGCCAGTCCGATGCGGGAAATGCTGTTCCATTTGGTGAACTGCTCGTCGCGCAGCTTCAGGCCTTTTGCGTACCGCACTTCGATAAACGGATGCCCGTAGTTGGCAATCAGCAGCATAGTGAAGGCGAGACCGACGAAAACCCCGGCAATACGCCCGATGCGGTAGCCCGCCAGACCGAACCAGATGGCGGCTCCGGCGGAAAAGAGCACGGAAACCGCGACGATCGTATTCGGTCCGCCATAGGCGTTCAAAAGGGCGACCAGCGCGAGGCATCCGGCGGCTGCGCCCAGCAGATCGAAGAAGTAAACTTTGTCTACCCTCTCGATCGTTTCGGAAATCGCAAGCGAAACAATAATGCCGGACCCGACGAAAGGCAGCGCGATCGTGAAATAGATGACGGCCAGTTCAAGGGTGCCGATATCGGCGCCGCGCGTCAGCACGAAGAGCATTGCGCCGAGTGCAAGGACAGCGTTGATCAGACTGACCACCCCGAGTTTCTTGTATATCCCACCGCCCGGAGCGACCACGTAAGAAAGAACGCCGCCCACGCCGAGACCAAAAAGGGCGATCGATATTGCGAGGAAAGCGAAGTGGTAGTAGAAGACTACGGAAAAAATGCGCGTCAGCGCGAGTTCCAGCAGCAGTGTGGCAGAGGTCGTAAGCGCCACAGCAAGATAAAGCATGGGCCAGCTGGATGGGCGCGAGGCGGGTTTTTGGGGCAAGCTTACAGTTTAGACGATGGCCAGATCGAGGCGGGTGAGATCTTCAAGCAGGAGATCCGGCCCGGCCGCGACGAGTTCTTCAATCGGCGCGATTCCCGTCCGCACCGCGATCGATTGCACTCCCGCATCGCGCGCCGCCTGTATGTCCGACGCGGCATCGCCGATCAGGGTAATTCTCGCATCAGAACCGATCAGGCCCTCGCGGCGGGCACGCTCGACGGCCATTTTGGCGAGGTCGCCGCGGGTTGGCGCCATTTCTCCGAAAGCGCCGAAACGGAAGTAGTGGCCGATTCCCGCGCGCAAGAGCTTGTGCCAGCCGATCCGCGTGAGGTTTCCCGTGACGAGCGCGAGCACGACCCCGCGCTGCGTGAGTTCTTCGAGGATGGCCGGCAGCCCAGGACACAATTTGTCGCGCAGATCGGGAACGCCCGTCTGGTAGAGATCCTGCGCCGCGTCCATCGCGGCGGGGAGCACGCGTTGCGCCTCGGCATCGGAGATTCCGGCCGCGCGGAGCATCAATGTCAGGATGACGCGATCCAGCATGCCATGGACCGGGATCCCGTCCGTAGTGGCGGCGATTCCCGTCACCTGAAGCACGGCGTTTTCAAGCGCCGCCCGGTGATGAGGCCCCGCGCCCCGCGTCAAAGTGCCGTCGATATCGAAGAGTACAAGTGAGGAACTCAACTCCCAGAGTACGCGATCCAACCGGCGGCATCGGCACGACTAAAATAGTGTGAGTGAATCCCCCGAAATTCCATATCGGACTGATCCAGAATGCGTGTGTTCTCGACACGCAGGCCAATCTCGACCACGCCTGCGAAAAAATCCGCGAAGCCGCCGCGCGCGGTGCCCAGGTCGTGTGCCTTGAGGAACTTTTCCGCTCTCAGTACTTCTGCCGCGAAGAAGACGCTCGCCTGTTCGACCTCGCCGAAACCATTCCAGGCCCATCCACGAATCGCCTTCAGCCCCTTGCCGCCGAACTCGGCGTGGTGATCGTCGCGTCTCTGTTTGAAAAGCGAGCCACAGGTCTCTATCACAACACTGCGGTAGTGATCGACGCCGATGGCGCGCTGCTCGGTCTCTATCGCAAGATGCATATTCCGGACGATCCGCTCTTCTTCGAAAAGTTTTACTTCACCCCCGGCGATCTGGGCTTCCGCGCGTTCGATACGAAATTCGGACGGATCGCGACTCTGGTCTGCTGGGATCAGTGGTATCCCGAAGCCGCGCGCCTGGCCGCCTTGACCGGCGCCAATGTGATCTTCTACCCGACGGCCATCGGCTGGCATCCCGCCGAAAAGGCGCAGTACGGCGAAGCGCAGCACGACGCGTGGCGGACCATGCAACGATCCCACGCTATCGCGAACGGCATCTTTGTCGCCGCAGTCAATCGCGTAGGTTTTGAGGGGCCGTCGGACCGGGGCCTTGAATTCTGGGGCGCATCGTTCGTGAGCGACCCGTTTGGCCGCGTCCTCGCCGAAGCCTCGCACGACAAGGAAGAGATTCTGGTGGTCGATTGCGATCCGGCGGCGATGGAAGAAGTCCGCCGCAACTGGCCATTTCTTCGCGACCGGCGCATCGACGCGTACGGCCCTATCCTGAACCGGTTTCTCGTGTGAGCGCGACGACAGCAGACAGTCCGCGATCCCTCGGCTTCCGCATGCCGGCCGAGTGGGAGCCGCACGAAGCGACTTGGATCGCCTGGCCTCACAACGAGGAAGACTGGCCGGGGCGGTTTGAGCCGATCAAGTGGGTCTACGCCGAGATCGTGCGCAAGCTTTCCGCCGTCGAACGAGTGAAGATTCTGGTTCGCGACGAGGATCTGCGCGAGACCGCACGGCAGGCACTGGAAATGGTTGGCGCGAACATGGCCGCCATCGATTTCCGCCTGGCGCCCACCGACCGCGTCTGGACCCGCGACTTCGCGCCGCTGTTCCTGAAGAATGCGGCGGGCGAAGTGGCCGGAGCGAAGTTCAAATTCAACGGTTGGGCGAAGTACGGCAATCATCTGCTCGACGATGCCGCCGGACGCGCGCTTCCTGGCGTCCGCTGGCAACCCGACTTTGTGCTGGAAGGCGGCAGTGTCGACGTGAACGGCGCAGGCTTGCTCCTTACCACCGAAGAATGCCTGCTCAGCCCGATTCAGGCAAGAAATCCTACGCTGACGCGCGGGCAACTGGAAGCGCGCCTGAGCGAATATCTCGGCATCGACCGCGTTCTTTGGTTCAACAACGGCATTGCGGGCGACGACACGCACGGGCACATCGACGACCTTGCCCGTTTTACCGGTGCGGATTCCATCGTCATCGTCTCGGAAGACGATCCGTCGGACCCGAACCATGAACCGATGCTGGAAAACTGGGATCGGGCGCGGACCATGCCGGTGCACGCGCGGAAATTGCACATGCCCGCGCCCCTCTGTTTCGATGGCGTGAGACTGCCGGCGAGCTATGCGAACTTCTATATCGCGAACCAGACCGTGCTCGTGCCGACGTTCAACGACCCAAACGACCGCGTGGCGCTGAACACCCTGGCCGAATGTTTTCCGGATCGTCGGGTCATCGGCATCAACTGCGTGGAACTCGTTTGGGGACTCGGAACGCTGCATTGCATGACGCAGCAATTGCCCGCCGGGGCGCGTTAAGCTGGTAACCGCAATATGAGACTTGTACAACTTTCCGGCCCGCTGGGACGCCGCGTCGCTGTAGTGGAAGAACCGCAGCTTCGCCTCCTCGAAGGCCCGCCCACCGTTTACGATCTGGCGTCGGAGTGTCTGCGCGAAGGGACTTCTCTCGCCTCCGCCATCGAACGTCATAAATCCGCCGACCTGCTCGATTACGACCCGATATACCGGGGCGAATCCGACTGGCGTCTGCTGCCCTCCGCCGATTTCCCGGGCGAGCCGTCGCGATGCCTGGTGAGCGGCACCGGACTCACGCATCAGGCGAGCGCGAAGAACCGCGATGCCATGCATGCAGGCACGCAGGCGGTCACCGACAGCACGCGCATGTATCTTAGCGGCGTCGAAGGCGGCAAACCCGCGCCAGGTGAAGCGGGCATTTCACCCGAATGGTTTTACAAGGGCTCGGGGGCTGTGCTGCGCGCGCATGGCGAACCGCTCGTTGTTCCCGAATTCGCCGAAGATGGCGGCGAAGAACCGGAAGTCGCGGGAGTCTACATCGTCGACTTGAAGGGAACGCCGCGCCGCGTTGGGTTTACCGTTGGCAACGAATTCTCCGACCACGTTTTCGAGCGTAAGAATTATCTCTACCTGGCCGCTTCCAAACTGCGCACCTGCTCCATAGGTCCGGAACTGGTAATCGACGCCGATTTCAATCTGATCCCCGGCGAAGTCGCGGTGGAGCGCGATGGCAAGACTCTTTGGTCGCACGCGATCAAGACCGGCGAGGCGACGATGTGCCACAGCCTTGCCAACATCGAGCACCATCATTTCAAGTTCGATTTTCACCGCAGTCCCGGCGATCTGCACATCCATTTCTTCGGCGCGGACGCGTTCAGCTTCGGCGCAGGCGTGCAATTGCAGGATGGAGACGTGATGCAGGTTCGCTTCGACGGTTTCGGCCGCGCTCTGCGTAATCCGATGACACGCGTATCGGTATCGACGAAGGCAGTCGAAGTCAAACCGATCTGAATCTACCGCACAAGGCTACTTCTGCGTCGCCATCCCGATCAGTGTCGGCCCGCTCAGTTTCCTGGCGTCTGCAACGCGGGAGTCAGGGTCTGGCAAGGCAAACCCGCATTGACGACAGCATGGTCGGTATCGACCGGTATCAAAGACCTCCCAGCGCGGCCTCCTGCGAGTCGTTACAATTGAATCTGGAACGATTGTAGGAGGACGTATGCAGCATACATTCACGTTGCACGAGGACTTGCAAGCTGACTCGTGGCTCCGCAGCGGGCCTGATTTCAAGAGCGGCCAGGTCACGGGGTATCGGGTCGGGGGATGCCCGACGGAAGCGCGGCCAGGATCGCAAACTTCAGAGCGCCCAATGGGAACGACTGGCGGATCATGCGAATCAGTGCCGACAACACTCAGACTGGTTGGGCTGGCCACTACGAGACTCTCTACGATGCGTTAGCGGCGTTACAGCAGGTTTGCCCGTAATCCCTTTGGCGCAGGGACAACTTCTCCCCCGACGCGAAGCAGTTGCGACTTCTGCGAGGCGTGACGGAATCCGCGGTCTGATGCTTCTCTAAGCCAATGTTCACTGAGTTCGCGCTGGTCCGCAATTTCTTGTTCAACGGTCGAGCGACTCGACTTCGGCGAATTCCGGATTTGCCGCGTCGGACTTCGATTCGCGGAGATTAGAGAAATATTTTCGTCCGCAGACGTAAACCCGGGCGATTGGTTTTTGGAAAAAACCTACACGCAGGAACCTCCGCTGAATGACATCGAAGATGCGCTCCTGCTTCTTCCAATGTATAAGCCTGGCGAAATATCATTCGTAAGGCGGGCGACGCTGGCGCCGGGAGGCAATGTCCGAGTCCATCTGCCGTACCGGGCGATGAACGATCTCAACAGCTATTCTCACTTGGAATTCGGGACTGATCCAGACGATTGCCTCTTATGGACTGCCTTCGCGGCTCGTATTCGGGAAAGTCGGTCATGGAGTTCCGAATGGTTCGCAGCGGCGCGGCGGTTCTTCCTCTGTGGCGGCGCAAAGCAATTTAAACGGGATGATGTGGATCGGGTTTTGGACTACGCCACGGCGCTCGAGGCTACGCTCGTTCCCGAGAGGGACTACAGCGCCCGCCGAATCCGCCATCGTGCAGCCGAACTGCTCGATCCTGGAAACCCCGCCGAAAAGTCCGCGACCGTAAAATTCATAAACAAGTTCTACGACATTCGCTCAACGATAGTACACGGCAGCAGGCTTAGCGAAGAGAGCATGGACTGGCTGATTGAGAATCACGCTCAACTTGAGCTTAAGGTACGGCGGATTCTTCTAACGGCAGTCCGGAAACTTCCACCCGGAAAGGAAGATCGTCAGCGCGTCCTGGCTGGATTGTACGACCCGACGGACGAGGATCGAGGGAACTTCGTTCTCGAGAGGTTCAATGGGATTAAAACCGCGGAAGCGAAGAAGGCGGTCGCCGCCAGGATAGCAGAATTGGTGGGCGAGTGGTCGAACGCTGCCAGTCTGGCTACTGCGTCGCCATCCCGATCAGCGTCAGACCGCCCGCATAAGCCACGAACATCGCGGCAACAAATTTTCCGGTGCCTCGCGGCGCATCGCGGAATTCCTTCCAAATGAACACGCCCCAAATGGCGGCAATCAGCGTTGCGCCCTGCCCGAGCGCGTAGGAAACCGCCGGCCCCGCCTGTCCCGACGCGATGACGTTCAGACTCAGCGCCAGCATCCAGATCAGGCCGCCAAGAAATCCCAACGAGTGCAGCCTGAAACCACCGCGCAGATAGTCGGCATAAGTCACTCCGCCTGTTCGCATAAAAATCGTATTGACCAGCAGATTGCTGCCGAGCAGCCCCGCGCCGAATAGCGGCAAAGCGGTGTATGGCGTCAGATATCCGGGCAGAATTGTTCCCGCGCCGAATCCCGGCGACATCGACTCCGACAGCACCGGATAGAAGAAGCCCATCATGCACCCCGCGATCACCGCGAAGATTACGCCTCGTATCCAGCTCCGGTTGCCCGGCTGCGGCAGTCTGCTGTAAGCTACCGCCGAAAGCAGCATGGCGCAAATCACCAGACCGACTCCTGTGAAGAGCAATCCGCCGTTGCCCTTCGGCGATTGCGCGTAACTCGCAACCGTGCCGATCACCAGCGCCAGCCCCACGCCTACCGGAAACGCGACCGACATCCCCGCGGCGTCGATCGCCACCACCAGCAGGATGTTCGAGACATTGAATAACACGCCGCTCAGAAACGCCTGCCGCACCGGACCCGCGGCCGCCTGGGAAAGATTCGCGAATGAACCCATGCCGGAACTTCCGGTCGTCCCAAGGGTCGCCATCATCACAATGCCCAGCGCGAATACGCCGAACGCGTAATCCCAGTAATACAACGGGAATGGCCATTTATCTTTTCCGGCCAGCTTCTGCGTGTTGGCCCACGAACCCCATCCGAGCATGGTCAGGACGCAAAAAAAGATGGCGAGTCCGGTACTGTCGACGATAAACATGGTTTCCTCTTATTCAGACCGCGAACATGCGCTTCACATCCTCGGCATCGGGCGCTGAATTCTGCGCGCCGGGACGAGTCACCGAAACCGCGGCCGCCGCGTTGGCAAAACGCATGGCGTCCCTTATGGATGCGCCTTCCGCAAGCGCCACCGCGAGCGCCCCGTTGAAGACATCGCCCGCCGCCGTCGTATCCACAGCAGTCACCTGGAACGCACCGGCCCGCACCATTCCTTCCACGCCGGAATAAAGACTGCCAACAGCCCCAAGCTTCATCGTTACCGCCTGCACCCCCAGCGCAAGCAGTCGCAGCGCAGCCCGTTCCGCGTCGTCGAAGGTCCCCATGCCCAACGCCGGATCGCCGATCAGCACCGCAGCCTCCGTCTGATTGGGGGTCAGGATACCGACGCATTCGAGCAACTTCCGGGGCAGAGCGCGGGCCGGCGCAGGATCGAGCATCGTCGCCGCTCCGACTTTTGCCGCATGAGCGAATGCGGCCTCCACCGTTTCAAGAGGCGTTTCCAGTTGCGCCAGCAGAAAATCTCCCGCCGCAATGTCGGCTAATTGCGCCAAAGCGGTGCCAGAATCGAGATCTGCGTTCGCCCCCGGCGAAATCACAATGGAATTCTCGCCGCCCGGTAACACATAAATGCACGCGCATCCCGTAGGCCGTACCGACGTTTTAATCCGGCTGGTATCTACCCCCGCACGGCCAAGACTTTCGAGCAGCGTCTGCCCGAAAGGATCCGCGCCAACCGCCGCAATCATCTTCACATCGCCGCCGAGCCTTGCCGCGGCGACAGCCTGGTTCGCTCCTTTGCCGCCGGGGAATAACGCCAAGTCCCCGCCAGCCAGGGTCTCGCCTTCGCGCGGCAACCGGTCGAGGGCAAACACAAGGTCCATGTTGGCGCTGCCAAGCACGAAGATTCTGCGCTTATGCATGAAGTCTCCGGACTTACTGCGCGTCCACCACGCACCGGAAGCCCACGGTGCCGGAACGGTCCTTTGCGGGCGCCATCAGCAGCAGCTTGCCGTGCTCGCCCAGCCTATAGGACTGCGGGAAGTACCATCGCGAACCCTGCGGTTGATAGTAGCTGCCCCCGCGCAGAATAGCCGCCCGCGTGTGATCGTCCGAATACTCATCCGTCCACTGCCACGCGTTGCCGGTCAGGTCTTCCACGCCGAACGGACTTGCCCCGCGTGGATGAGCCGTCACGTCGTCGGGACCGGTAAGTGTGCGCCCTTTATCCGGCGTCGGCACTGCCGCCGGATCCCACTGGTTTCCCCACGGATACACCCGTCCATCCGATCCCTGTGCCGCATACTGCCATTCCCATTCGTGGGGCAGACGTTTGCCCGCCCAATGCGCATAAGCCCGGGCGTCTTCGAGCGAAATCCATGTAACCGGCTTGTTCGCCCAGCCAGCCGGGTAATTTCCATCCTTCCAGTCCTTCAGAAAGTTGTGGTTGTCGGCGGGGCTGTATTTCGACGCATCCAGAAATTTCCGGAACTCGGCATTCGTCACCGGATAGCGATCAATGTAGAACGGCCCGATTTGCACAGTTGACCTGTGCGCCCGCCGGGCCACATTCTCCCACGGATATTGCACATCCACGCCAATCTGGTTCTCGCCTTCTATCTCGATGCCGGATACTTCGAACATGAAGCTTGTCCCGGGGATGCGCACCATTCCGGCTGGCGAACTGGCCGCAGGCTTCGTCGGCGCGATGGCGGTCGCGGTCTGTGGCAACACGTTCCGTTCTTTCGAAAAACTATCCAGCCGCTTTGCGCTCAGCGTCTTCATGCCCGCAAGGAATGTGTTCAGAACCGCGTTGACAGCCGAGGCGTCGATCGCGAGAATCGCACCATAGCCGCTTGCTTCCATGGGAAAACTCAAGACCATCGAAGTGCCCCTGCCCGGCGCAGGCGTCAACTCCACACCGTGCCACAGATCAAAGTACCGCTGCCCGGCCTTACCCGGAATCTCAATCTGTTCCCCCGCCACGTCGAACTCGTTCTTATTCACGATGGTCCAGACCGTGCGACCGCCAGCTGGGTCCACCAGCGGCCATTTGCTCGCATAAATGCCGGTCTGCAGCACAGGCGTGTGCGGCTCCCAATCCGCGGTGACCAGATTCGCGGCAAACTGCCGCTCGATCCGCCCGATGCGCCGCACTGTCTCCGAATCGCGCGGCGTCATCTGGTTCCAGATCCCCCAGATGTTTTCCCATGTCTCCATGCCCACGCCGTTGAAGAACGCGTACTGCAGATCGACGTTCTTGTCCCGTTGCCAGCGGTCGGAGATGTTGGTCATATGGCGCGGCTCCAGCCATTTGTATTTCGAAACCAGTTGTGGGACTGGCAGCATTCCACCTCCCGTCGCCGGACCGGTCGCCTGCCCCCAGTTCATGTTGTTCCAGGCCAGCGCTTCGTCTACCGTGAGCGACTCCGGCTCGAACGCCAGCGGATGCCCGGTCTTATCGGAAGCCAGACGATACTCGCGCGGCACCGCCGCCATCGTGTCGCCGTTGATGCCATCCGCGCCGACCTCGGCCAGTTCCTCAGCCAGCGCTCTCGACTCGGCCATGCCGAAATCGCGCGTGCCCTGATCCCAGAGCATCATCGGAAACAGCACGCGCACGCCGCGGCGTTGAAAGTCCGCCACCATTTGCCGAACGCCCGCCATCCCGCCCGGCATATCGCGGAAGTGATCGAACTGGCTGCGGTCGTCGATGCCGATGTTCGGATACGTGTGCCACACGAGCACCGCGTCGATGCCGCCGTAACGCTTCTCCAGATCGTCGAGGTAACGATCCACCGTGTACTTGCCCGCGGCCGGATCGAAAAAATACCGGTCTTCGATCATCATCTGCGGCTGCATGAAGCTGCTTTGGGTCCACTTCAGCTCCGGCCTGTCGTACTCGGAGCCGCTGTAACCGATCCGCTTCAGGTACTCCATGCGCCAGCGCTTCATGTCGGCAATCCAGCGCGGAAAATCGGCGGGCGTGCGGGGACCCTCGAAATGATAGCCCTGCGGCGCAACGGCGGGGTCCTGCGCGGCGAGGGGAAACGGCCGATACCCGATCGTCGCTGCGATCGTCAGAGCAGCTATGATTACCCCTGTTCCCGCAGTTGAAAGTCTGTTCATTCCGACCTCGTTCCCATCGGCCATGCGGCCGGCGGGCTGATGCAGTATCTCAGCATATCCGAACCATGCCGCGCCGTGGGACTGCCCGAGCGAACACGGCGCTTACAGGTAGCTTTGAGATACTCGTTTACCGCTCCCTGACGGGTCGGGGCCCGGAAACCGATCGTTGATTCCTTCCGAGCCGCGCGCGTGAGCAAGCGGTGCGGTAGCGCCGGGGTTTCGTACAACCGCCGTCTGCTTCCTCCCCCAACCACAGACGAAATTTCCCACCCCGCGCTAAGCTGAAATCCATGAACGACAAGCGCGCGCCGGACTCAGCGCAAATAGCACAACTCGCGTTACGTGTTGCGGCAATGGGCGCAATCGTCGGCGCGCTGACATTCACGATGGCCAGGCTCCCGGTGAACGCAACCACCGCCGGTTTCGGGTATCTGGTAGCGATCCTCTTCGGCGCAACGAAGTGGGGCCTGACGGAAGCCACCATCGGATCCGTAATCGCCGTTCTTTGTTTTAACTATTACTTTCTCCCGCCCATCGGCACGTTTACGATCGCCGATCCCCAAAACTGGGTTGCACTCTTCGCACTGCTGATCACTTCAATTACGGCCAGTCGCCTTTCGACCCGCGTGCGCAAACAGGCGATCGAGGCGCAGGACAGGCAACAGGAGCTTGAACGTCTCTACTCGCTGAGCCGTTCCATTCTTCTGATCGATTCCGCGCAGTCCGTTTCCCGGCAGGTCGTGAATCAGGTAGCGCAGGCATTTGATGCGGCAGCCGTGGTGCTTTACGACCACTCTACGGGAGAATTATTTCGCGCCGGCCGGGAGGACTTCGGCGGCACCGAGGAACAACTGCGCCAGGCTGCGTCGCAGGGGACGCAACTTCACGACCCCGGGTCGCGCACATGGATTACCGCCGTACGGCTCGGCGCACAACCGGTCGGCAGCCTGGGCATCGGCGGCGTGGTTCTCTCCGATTCCGCCATGCAGAGCCTGACGAATCTCGTGGCGATCGGCCTCGAAAGGGCGCGCGCCCAGGAATCCGCCAGCCGCGCCGAGGCCGCAAGGCAGAGCGACGAGCTGAAGTCCACTCTGCTCGACGCCATCGCCCACGAGTTCAAAACACCGCTGACGACCATCAAGGCTTCCACCACCGCTCTGCTGTCCGATAAACCGCCAAAGCCGGAACAGCAGCGCGAATACATCTCGCTGGTGGATGAAGAGGCCGACCGGCTCAGCGGGCTGGTTTCCGAGGCGATTCAGATGGCGCGCATCGAAGCGGGGCAGGTGCGGCTGCAACTGGAGGAAACGCCGGTTACCGAATTGCTTGAAAACGTGCTGACAAAAATGAAGTCCGCCGTGGACGACCGCAAGGTTGAGATCGACGCTCCGCCAGATCTGCCGCCGGTAAAGGTTGACAGAGAGATGATGGAGCTGACGTTTCGCCAATTGATCGATAATGCGGTGAAGTACTCGCCGCCGGGATCGCCGATCGCCATCTCTGCCGTCGCCGAGGACGGCCAGGTAGTGACTCGCGTGCGGGACCAGGGTCGCGGGATAGCGTCGGCCGACCTGACACGCATTTTCCAGAAGTTTTACCGGGGGAAGGAATTGCGGAATCAAGTACCGGGGGCGGGTCTCGGACTGGCGATCGCACGCGCCGTCGTCATCGCTCATGGCGGCACGATATGGGCTGAAAGCAAGCCGGGCGAGGGTTCGACGTTTTGCGTGGCGCTTGCGGAAGCGCTGCCGGCGGAGGAGGGTCGCGCATGAGCTTAGGCCGCATATTAATAGTCGACGACGATCCGCAAATCCGGCGGGTCATGAAGATGACTCTTACCGGCGAGGGCTATGAGGTCGGCGAAGCGAGGTCGGGTGAGGAAGCGGAGCTGGAGCTGCGCAGGAGCCAGTACGATCTGATGCTGCTGGATATGAACATGCCCGGCGTGGGCGGCTTTGAAACCTGCAAATCCGTGCGCGCGTTTTCCGACATCTCGATCATCGTTTTGACGGTTCGCAACAGCGAGCGCGACAAAGTGAGTGCGCTCGACGCCGGCGCAGACGATTTCATCACCAAGCCGTTCAGTTCGCCGGAACTGCTGGCCCGTATTCGCGCCGTTTTGCGCCGGGCTCCCGCGCCGCCGGAGGGCGGCCCGCGGCAAGTGGTTCTGGACGGCGTCGAAATCGACTTTCAGGCGCGCAAGGTCCTCGTGCGCGGGGAACAGTTACACCTGACCCCCAAGGAGTTCGACTTGTTGCGGTATCTGATTATGAATCCGAACCGCGCGATTCCCCATCGCGAGTTATTGCAGGCGGTGTGGGGACCGGATTACGGCGATCAGGTCGAGTACCTTCGCGTGTTTATCAAACAGATCCGGCGCAAGATCGAAGCCAAACCCGACAAACCCGTCTACCTGCTGACGGAACCCTGGGTTGGCTATCGATTTGCACTGCCCGAAGCGTAATTTCGGCTGAACTCGGTTGTGAGCCATTTTTCATGCGCCGTTTTTGACGCAGAATGGGCTATCAGGCGCACAAGGGTTGGTTTTATGAATTCCTTACGGCTTCTATATGACTTCTTCCGATCCGAACTCTTAGCCTGAATCTGGAAGGGCAGAAAGATGCAAGTCACTGCTGCAGAGAGAATAAATCGACAGGAATGGACGGGGGTGGCTGCGGAGCCGTCGGTAAGTACACCGGAGCAACGGGCAGCCGGAAACGCTGAGTCACGGCTCAATGTTTGCGTGATCTTCACTTCGGTGGAAGGAACCATGGCGGCGCTGCGAACCGCCGGAACGCTGGCGAGCCGCCTTGGCGCGCGAATCACGCTGGTGGTGCCGGAAGTGGTCCCTTACCGTTTGCCGCTCAACAAGCCTCCGGTTTTGCACGACTGGAACGAGAAGCGCTTTCGCGTACTGGCCGCCGGTTGTCCGGTTGACACCTCGGTCAGGTTTTATCAGTGCCGCGACCGGGATGAGACGCTCGAAAGGGTAATGAAACCGCACTCTCTCATCGTGATAGGCGGTAAGAACCATTGGTGGCCGACGTCCGACCGGCGTTTGGCCGCCAGACTGCGGCGCAAAGGCCATGAAGTCATATTGGCGGAAACGGAGTAACTTCGGATGCTCGATCTCTTTTACGTTGTAATCGG
The DNA here is from genome assembly GCA_003136575.1 of Bryobacterales bacterium. Classification (GTDB taxonomy): domain Bacteria; phylum Acidobacteriota; class Terriglobia; order Bryobacterales; family Bryobacteraceae; genus BOG-234. Next base: position 49,334 of record PLEX01000199.1, read on the forward strand.
TTGTGCGGTATTGCTGCTGTTCTGGGCCTTCACAAGGGCCTGCGACAAGCTCTAAAGGAGAAGACGATGGACTACATTATTGCCGGCATCGCGTCGCTGGGGCTCCTCGTTTATCTGATTTACGCGCTGTTGCGGCCGGAGAAGTTTTGAGCGTACGTTCGCATGAGCGCGGCGGCCATGGAGGAAGATTATGACAAGTAGTGGAATTCTGCAAATCCTGTTGTTTTTCGCCCTGATCCTGGTGTGCACAAAGCCGCTCGGGGCATTCATGACGAAGGTCTTCGATGGGGAGCGGACATTTCTCCATCCCGTGCTGCGATGGCTTGAAGTCCTGACCTATAAGTCGATCGGCGTCCAGGAACAGGTGGAACAGCGTTGGACTCAGTACACAGGTGCCCTGCTCAGTTTCAGCATCTTCGGCTTCCTGCTGGTGTACTTCATCCAGCGCGCCCAGGGCTTCCTCCCGTTTAATCCTCAGGGGTTTAACGCGGGCAACGTGAGTCCGGATCTCGCCTTCAATACTTCCACAAGTTTCATTACGAATACCAACTGGCAGTCCTATTCCGGCGAATCGACAATCAGTTACTTTGTCCAGATGGCCGCGCTCACCGTACAGAACTTCGCTTCGGCGGCGGCGGGAATCGCGGTAGCGATCGCTCTGATTCGCGGATTCGTGCGCCAGGAAAAGAAGACGATCGGCAACTTCTGGGTCGATGTGACGCGCGCCACAGTATATATCCTGCTGCCGATTTCGATCGTTGCCGCGCTTTTGTTTTGTTCGATGGGCGTGATTCAGAACCTGAAGCCTTATACGGCGCTCGTAACGCTGGAGGGCGCGAAACAAGTGATAGCTCAGGGACCGGTGGCTTCGCAGGAAGCGATCAAAATGCTCGGCACGAATGGCGGCGGCTTCTTTAACGCCAACTCCGCGCATCCTTTCGAGAATCCGACGCCTCTCAGCAACCTGTTGCAGATGTTTCTGATCTTCCTGATTCCTGCCGGCCTGACCTATACATTCGGGCGAATGGTGAAGGACACGCGGCAAGGCTGGGCGATTTTTGCCGCGTTCTCCGTGATGTTCTTCGCGGGCGTAATCGCGGTATACCACTTCGAGCAGGGCGGGAATCCGATTTTGTCGAAGCTCGGAATACAGAGCGCGCCGACGGCGGGGCAGGCCGGTGGCAACATGGAAGGCAAGGAAGTCCGTTTCGGTATCGCGAACTCGGCCTTGTTTGCCACCATCACGACGGATGCGAGCTGCGGCGCGGTCAACGCCATGCACGACAGCTTTACGCCGATCGGCGGACTTGTCCCGCTCTTCAATATTATGACCGGGGAAGTAATCTTCGGCGGCGTCGGAGCGGGGCTGTACGGTATTCTGCTCTACTGCATTCTCGCCGTGTTCATCGCCGGTCTTATGGTGGGCCGGACGCCGGAGTATCTCGGCAAGAAGATCGAGCAAAAAGAAGTCAAAATGGCGATGCTGGCGATCATAGCGACCGCATTGAGCATTCTGGTTTTCAGCGCGATCAGCACCGTGATTCAGTTCCCTGTCAAGGGCTATTGGAACCCCCCGGGTCCCGCAATAGCGAATATGAATAACAGCGGGCCGCACGGATTCGGCGAGATCCTCTATGCTTACGTCAGCAGCACAGGCAACAATGGCAGCGCTTTCGCCGGAATCAACGCCAATACCCCCTGGTACAACCTGACGCTCGGCCTGGCGCAGTTGATCGGCCGGTTTCTTTTCCTGATTCCTCTGCTTGCCGCCGCGGGAAGCCTGGCTGTCAAAAAGAAGATACCGTCCACCGCTGGAACCTTCCCCACCCATGGTCCGCTGTTTGTCGGCCTGCTGGTCGGAACCGTGCTGATTGTCGGCGCCCTCACGTTTTTCCCCGCAATCGCGTTGGGTCCCGTCGTGGAGCACTATCTCATGAACAGCGGCAAGTTATTCTCGACCATCTTCACGCTGCCGACCTCGATCTGGAGCTAATACTATGTCGACACAAGTTGCAGAACCCGAAATCCGCCAGAGTTCACCGCAGGAGGATTCCACTTCGCTTCTCCCGAAGAAGCTTGGCCGTGCCCGCCCGCTTTTCGATCCCGAGATAGTCGGGCGCGCGACCCGGCAATCTTTCGTTAAGCTCAATCCGGTCACTCTGGCGAAGAACCCGGTCATGTTTGTGGTGGAAGTGGGCGCGGCGCTCACGACCATCCTTCTGGTCCGCGACGTCTTTACCGGCGCCGGTGGCATCGGTTTCTCCGTCCAGATTTCGCTTTGGCTCTGGTTTACAGTGCTGTTCGCCAACTTCGCCGAAGCGATGGCGGAGGCGCGTGGAAAGGCTCAGGCCGATAGCCTCCGCAAGACCAAGACCGATGCGCTCGCCAAACGGATCACCAGCGCAGGCGCGATCGAACAAACCAGTTCGTCGATGCTTCGCGCGGGCGATGTGGTCATCTGCGACGCGGGCGATCTGATTCCCGGCGATGGCGATGTCATTGACGGCGTGGCCACGGTGGATGAATCGGTGATTACCGGCGAAAGCGCGCCGGTAATCCGTGAATCCGGCGGCGACCGAAGCGCGGTAACTGGCGGTACGCGAGTTCTGTCCGATCAGATCAAAGTCAGGATCACTTCCAATCCCGGCGAGACTTTTCTCGACCGGATGATTGCCCTGGTCGAAGGCGCGCAGCGGCAGAAAACGCCGAACGAGATCGCCCTCAACATTCTGATCGCCGGACTCACGCTGATTTTCCTCCTGGCCGTGATTACGCTCCAACCGTATTCGGTGTTCGCGGTTTCGCAGACCGGTTCCGGTTCCGTCCCGAGCGTGGCCGTCCTCATCTCTCTGCTGGTCTGCCTGATCCCGACGACGATCGGTGGATTGCTTTCGGCGATCGGGATAGCGGGCATGGATCGAGTGATGCAGCATAACGTTCTCGCCATGAGCGGCAAGGCGGTGGAAGCTGCGGGCGACGTGAATTCGCTGTTGCTCGATAAGACCGGTACGATCACCCTCGGCAATCGGCAGGCGGTGGAATTCCTGACGGTAAACGGCATCACAGCCGCGGAACTGGCCGACGCCGCGCAGCTTTCGAGCCTGGCCGACGAGACCCCGGAGGGCCGGTCCGTGGTCGTTCTGGCAAAGGAGAAGTACGGCCTGCGCGGCCGCCACATTCCCGAACACGAGGCGACCTTCATCCCGTTTTCCGCCTACACGCGGATGAGCGGAGTGGATTTCGAAGGCAAGCAACTCCGTAAGGGCGCGACCGAGGCCATCTGCACTTTCGTGAAGGAGCGCGGCGGCTATGTTCCCCCCGATTTTCAGGACATGAGCGACAGGATTTCGCGCAGCGGTGGAACACCTCTGGCCGTGGCGAATGGCGGCCGTTTGCTGGGTGTGATCCATCTGAAGGACATCGTGAAGGGCGGGATGAGCGAGCGCATCGCGCAACTCCGCCGCATGGGTATTCGCACCATTATGATTACCGGCGACAATCCGCTGACCGCCGCAGCCATCGCCGCCGAAGCCGGCGTCGACGACTTCCTCGCCCAGGCCACGCCAAAGGACAAGCTGGATTACATCAAGAAAGAGCAGGCGGCGGGGCGGCTCGTGGCCATGACGGGCGACGGCACGAACGACGCGCCCGCCCTGGCGCAGGCCGATGTCGGCCTTGCCATGAATACAGGAACCATGGCGGCCAAGGAAGCCGGTAACATGGTCGATCTCGACAGCAATCCGACCAAGCTCATCGAAGTAGTGGCGATCGGCAAGCAGCTGCTGATCACGCGCGGCGCGCTGACGACGTTTTCCATCGCCAACGACGTTGCGAAATACTTCGCGATCATTCCGGCGATGTTCATTCCGACCTATCCCGTGCTCGCGAAGCTCAACATCATGGGTCTGCACACCCCGCAGAGCGCGGTATTGGCGGCGGTCATTTTCAACGCGCTGATCATCATCGCGCTGGTGCCGCTGGCGTTGCGGGGCGTCAAGTACAGGCCGCTCGACGCTGCGAGTCTGCTGCGGCGAAATCTGCTGATCTACGGCGTCGGTGGAATTATCGCGCCTTTCCCAGGCATCTGGCTCATCGACCAGTTGCTCGTCATTCTTCATCTCGCATAGGAGTTACAGATTATGTGGCAACAGATTCTTCCAGGAATTCGCATCAAGATTTTCATGACGGTCGTGCTTGGCATTTTGTACCCGCTGGCGATTACCGGGATCAGCCAGATGCTGTTCCCGCATCAGGCCAACGGGAGCCTGGTCACGGTCGGCGGCAAGGTGGTTGGCTCCGAACTGATTGGGCAGAATTTCGCTAAGCCGGAGTATTTCCAGCCTCGCCCTTCCGCCGCGGGGAACGACGGATACGATCCGACCGCGTCGGGCGGCTCGAACTACGGGCCGACGAGCCAAAAGCTCGTCGATCGTGTCAAGGCCTCAATCGACAAATTCCGCAAAGACAATCCGGATTACACCGGCCCGATCCCGGCCGATCTGGTCACTGCTTCCGGCAGCGGCCTCGACCCGGACATCAGTCCGGATTCCGCCGCCGCGCAGACGGCAAGAGTGGCAAAGGCACGCGGCGTATCGGCGGACCAGCTAAGCAAGCTCGTGGCGCAATTCACGGAAGCGCCGGATCTTGGATTGCTCGGCGAACCAAGGGTGAACGTGCTCAAGCTGAATCTGGCGCTGGATGAGCAATTCCCGCGCCAGTGACATCCGGCCGCTTGGCCGTTGCCCGCTATACTGGTGTTTTGCCCAAATGTTCCGCGGCCTGGACGGTCTGCGTGATCAGGGTGGCAATCGTCATCGGACCCACTCCGCCCGGCACCGGCGTGTATGCAGCGCATCGGCCGATCACTCCCGGCAGTTCGATATCGCCGACGCCGGGTGGATGGTAACCTGCATCGACGACTACCGCTCCGTCTTTGATCCAGGCGGCTTTGATGAACTCGGGCTTGCCCAGCGCTCCAATCACAATATCGGCGCGCTTGACGACCAATTCCAAATCGTGTGTCCTCGAATGGCAGACGGTGACCGTTGCGTTGGCGTTCAGCAGCATCGCCGCCATCGGCTTGCCGAGAATCGCACTGCGGCCGACCACCACAGCCTCTTTACCTTCGAGGGCGATTCCGTAGTGCCTGAGCATCGTTAGGATTCCGCCCGGAGTTGCCGAGTTAAACGCCGGCTCGCCAAGCGCCATCCGCCCGTAGCCCAGACTCGTGACGCCATCGACGTCCTTTCTCAGCTCGATTGTGTCGAAGCACAACCTTTCGTCCACCTGTCTCGGAACGGGGTGCTGCAGCAGGATGCCGTAGACGCGTGGATCGGCGTTCAGTGTTTTAACAGCCGTGAGCACGTCATCCGTGGAGGCCGTCTCCGGAAGGGTAATTGGCAGCGAGGCCAGGCCGACCCGCCTGCAGGCGTTACCTTTCATCCTGACGTACGTCGCCGACGAGGGGTCGCCGCCAACGAGGATGGTTGCGAGCATCGGCACTTCTCCCCTGGATCTTTCCTTGAGAGCGGCCACGCGTATGGCTAGTCCTGCTTCGATTTCGCGCGAGAGTACTTTTCCATTCAATACGATTGCTGCCACCAAATCTCCTATCCGATAAGCCGTTGCTGTGGTCGCGGCCATTCCGGGGCGGAACGAAACTGCGACAATCCAATGATGCGCCTCGTGAAGGCGCTCGGACTTCCTTTCAAATATAGTGAGTCAAACTCAGGTGCGTCCTGGCAAATGGGCAGCTTTTGTTGAAGCCCGGTTTGGCAGAGAGCGCGACCGTTAGTTGAGTATTCGGCTCCGGAGCAGCCGTGAAATTAATCATAATTCACGCGCAAGACCCTGGGGGCCGCGAATGGCTATCCGGTAACGACTGACGGCGAAGGATAGACCAAACCGGTACCGGGCAAACGGAAGTACCCGCCGACGGGCAGGAGTACTGGTCAACTCGTCGCTGACGGCGAGGGATGAGGCCGGTACCGCGAAGCCGCGCGCGGTTCGCCGGGATCGCGTCACGAATTGCGATTGACAAGGCAGGCCCCCGCTAAACGCAGGTTGGCCCGCTGAAGAGCGAGTGCCCGCGCCGGAAGTCGCGCGACCAACGGCTCTCAATCAGAATTCCGTGTCCTTGCGCGCAGACCGACTCGGTGATGGCCGCGCCCAACACAATCCGGCTGGCATCGCCTTGAGTTTGGGAGAGAAGAAGACGGTCGAGGCAGACAGGACAGCGGCGTCGGAGATCCAGCCACCAATACCGGCACTGAACGGCAGCCACCAGTAAGCAGATCACGGCCAGCAGCGAGAAGCTCAACCCGGCGGTCGTTGGTGTTTGCCATGATTTGCCAGACCATGGTGCGCGGCTCCAGAGTTGAGTCGCGAGCGCCCATGCCACGATGGACACTGCCGAATGCAGGAATGCCATGGAACCCGCGTAGAGAAGCCATGGGAGCGTCACCCGCCTGTGCAAGCGGCTGTACAAGAAGAACGCGCCGTACAGCGCAGCGAGCAGCCAGACGACTTTGGCAGCAGTCGTGTCGATCCCTGGCTGGCGTAAGATCCAGGCCGCGTAAAATCCACGATTACCCGTCCGGGCGACGGCTTCGGAGGTGATGGCAGCGAGCGTGATACCTTTGACTGGCTGCGCCAAGACCTGATGCGGCCCGAAACTCTCCACGCGGGTCACGGTGGCCATCGACTGAAGCGACGCCAATTCCGTCAGCGTGATTCCGGGGGACGCGGGACCCGCCCCGTAAACCGAAAGCGCTACCGCTTCGCGAACCTCGGCACCAAATGTTCGCCCAAGCAGACCCTCGGCGATTTCGCGCGGCGACGGGCTCACGGCGAAGATGAGGGCCCCCGCGGCGAGCAGTACGATCGGCTGGAACCAAAGGGAAGCCGCTACACGATGCGCGCGGAATAGGTTCGCGAGGCCCCGCAGATCGCCGCCGAGTTCCCGCAGTCCGGTTTGCGAATTCCGCCGGCTGCCAAAACGAATTCGCGCCATTCGTTTTGCTTCGCGGGCGGTCAGGCCGAGCGCACGAAGATCCGCCGAGGCCCTCTCAAGATGAAACTGGCGCTCTTCGCGCATACGCGCGCGACGCTCCAGCCATTCGTTCAGAGCGCTCAGCAGGCGGGGCATACCGCTCACGCCCTCCTCAGGACGCGGCCCATCGCCGCCTGAAACCGCCGCCAGCCTTCCTGCTCGGCTTCCAGGCGTTCAGTTCCGCTCTTCGTAAGCGAGTAAAATCTCGCGCGCCGGTTGTTTTCCGAACGGCCAGTCTCCGACCGTATCCAGCCCTTCTTTTCCATACGGTATAGACATGGGTAGAGCGACCCTTCGTCTACCGAGAACCATTCATCGGACAGCTCGCCCAAACGGCGCGCGATCGCATAGCCGTGGAGCGGACCCGCAACCAGCACGCGGAGCACGAGCAGATCGAGCGTTCCCTGAAGAAGACCGATGCTCGCCTCGCCATCTTGCCGTTCCTTAGACATTCCAATGAAGTATTACCTATGTCTCGCCGCCATGTCAAGCGGGCTGGTTTTGGTGCTGGTTACCGCTCCCCGACGGCCCCATCCCGAGAACCGGCTCTTGACTCCACGAACATTCAGAGCCGCGAGCGTAAGCAAGAGGTTCCGTCGCGGCGAGTTTTCTGTCCTCACCCCAAAAAAAGGTCTGGCACCCGGTTTTAGTTCTCCACCGGCTTCTGTTCGACGTGGTCAATCACGAGGACGGGGGCGGGCCGCTTTTCCAACGAGAGCTTCAGACCGAGCTGGCCATTGAGGGCATCGAAAAGAGAGACAGCGCCGTCGGGGTCGGACAAACCACTGCCGCCAGGATTGCTCCTGTTCTGCACGGCGGACTGGAAACTGAATCCGAACGTGAAATCGTACGCGCCTTCGATGCCGGTGGAATCGAGAACTGGCGAGCGGAGATAGAGACAGCACATGGCGGACCGCGCGTCCGCGATGTTCGGCAGCTGTTCGGCGAATTGCGCCATCGTCATGTTGTGGCAGGTGACCAGTCTCGATATAGCGGGATTCATCACCCGAAGATCTTTTTCGCCATTCTCCGGGCCCTCTTTGCAGCCGGTGCGATTCGCGGGATCAGCCTTGCGGAGTTTTGGCTTCAATGCGGTCAGGGTCCAGGCCGGTACGACTCGCTCTTCGAGGTGAGTCTTCAAACGAAAGCGATCTTCGATGAGATCGCGAACCATGACGATCATGGAGTCGAGGTCCGTCCTGGGCGCGGCGCCGGGGGCGGTGGCGACCTTCCCGACAATATCCCAGCGGTCGGCGTCCAGCCATTTGGGTGCGCCGGCAATCAACTCCGGGGTGACGAACCAGATATTCTGCAGGAGGAAGCTCAGGGTGGCTCCCGCGATATTGACGCTGGGGGTGACCTGAAGTTTTATCCCGTCGAACGCGGGATCCGTTGGCTTGATGGTGGCCGCCTCAAACTGCGGTGGTGGCGGGGAAGGCAGCGCCGAAGCTACGCCGGGGGGATTATCGAGTGGCTCTTCATTCACGCGATCGACAATGAGGACCGCAGTAGCGATTTGCTTTAGTTCCAGCTTCAGGCCGAGTTGTTTATCGAGAGCGTCGAAGATGGATATGCCATCCGGTCCGGCGGCGGCGAGGGAGTTTCGCGGTGTCCACTTCACGCTGAAGTCCCAGGCTCCCTCGAGCTTCGTATCGTTCACAACCGGATGCTCGAGATAGTCGCCGGCGGCGCCGCCTAACAGCGATGCAAGCGCGTCCATCGTGATGCCGTGGCAGGTGGCCGGGATCGCGTCAGCGACGGTCTGAGGCTGACGCTGACAACCGGGCGGGCCGGAGCCTTCCGACTCCTTCAGTTTTGGCTTGCCATTCCCGACGGTCAGGGCGAAGGCGGGCAGCGGCTTCTGATCCACGTGTACCGCCAGGTTAAAGCGCTCGGCCAGCAGACTCCGGAGCATGAGCCCGATGTCCTGCGGCGACGTGGTTTGCGGGGCTTTGGCAATTACGTCGAAGCGGTCCATTTCGAGCCAACTCGGCCCGCCCAGCACTTTATTCGGCGCGATGCCGTATGCGGCGGCGATCAGGTCGACCATGGTGGCGTCGCCGAGTTCATAGCGGCCGGCGCGAAAAGCACCGCCCTGCCTCACGGGATGAAGAGTCTTAGGGCTGATGTGCACGTCGGCGATTTCAAATGCCGGCGGCGGGGCGGTGGTTTGGCTGAAGGTCACGAAGGGGATCAGGGCGACAATGATCGGGCAGACCGGCAGTTTCATGCTATCTCCATTAGATGTTCTAATGATAGTATGGTCTTGTTCCATTAGAATGTCAAGTGGTAAATTTGGGGGAACGGGCGGTCCGGTGCTCCGATCGCGTCAGATGGCAACGCCCGTTCTTTGGATCCGCATTCCGCTATCTAACGCCATCGGGGGCTTCCGATGGGAACTCATCGACAGCCGCCGCGCTCCGGACTGGGCGAACTGCATTCCATTCGCCCGACAAAGAAGATGCGCGCCGTTGTCAAACGGGACGCCGATTTTCTCGAATTCCTTACCCTCCATCCGGATCGCGATTCCGGTTACACGCACTGACCAGCCTGCGAACCGGAACTGTGTCGGGCAGCGCGCATATGGATGCGGACCGACTTCCCGCGATTCCCGACCTGGGTGGTCTCGATACATTACGATCGCAAAGTTCAATGCAGTCGACCCTCGCGACGTTAGTGGGCCGTTTTCGGACACGCCCAACCTCCTGGCCGTTGCTCCGCTATACTGGTGTTTTGCCCAAAGTCACTTTCCTTCCCGCCAACGAAACATTCGAATTTGAGTCTGGCAAGCTGCCGTATAAAAGTCACGGCAAGCCCGAATCGTTGCTGGACGTGGCGATGAACTTCGGCTTTCACCTCGAACACGCCTGCGGCGGGAGTTGTGCCTGCACTACCTGCCACGTAGTCGTGAAGAAGGGCGTCGATAATCTTTCCCCGATGGACGACGACGAATTCGACCGCGTGGAGCAGGCCTCCGACTTCCAGCTCAATTCGCGTTTAGGTTGTCAGGCGATTGTAAAGGGCGACGTGACGGTCCACATTCCAGCGTGGAACCGCAACTACGTCAGCGAAGGCCATTAGAACGCGAAGGGCGTGGGGCAGGCGGTTCCGCCTGCCGTCCCGGGGGCGATCCGTCTCCGGCAGCGTCTCTCACGCCGCGCTCGCCGGCAATGCTTCTATTTCTTCGCGCCGCTCTCAGGCAGCGCGAACGCCACATAAGTTCCACCCGACGGCGCACCTCGTCCGCCTTTGCCGCCGGTCGCATAGATCACCACATACTGCCTGCCACCGATTTCGTAGGTAATCGGCGTGGCGTTTCCCGACATTGGCAGCGTGGTCTCCCAAAGCAGTTTGCCCGTGCGTTTATCGAAGGCCCTGAACTTTCTATCGAAGTTCGTCGCGGCGATGAAGACAAGCCCGCCGGCCGTCACGATCGGCCCGCCGTAATTCTCCGACCCCGTATCCTTCAGCCCTTTCGCCGCCAACTCGGGATACTCGCCCAGTGGAATCTTCCACGCGTATTCACCGGTATTCAGATTGATCGCGTTCAGCGTACCCCATGGCGGCGCGGTCGCGGGATAGCCGTCGGGATCGAGCCATTTGTGATAGCCGCTGAACCGGTAGTCCTGGTTGATCCTGGGATCCGTCGGAGCCGCCGCGCTCGCCAGTTCCTTATCCTGGCCGCTCAACACGTACTGCGCCAGCGCCGTCGTGTCGGCCGCGCTTAGATTGGGGAACGACGCCATGCGCCCACCACCCTGACGGATCATCGTCGTCACCTGTTGCTCGGTGCGTTTGCCTCGAATCTCCAGCAGCGACGGAAACTGCGGCTGTTGCCCGGCAAAGTCGGCTCCATGGCAGCCCGCGCAATTCGCGGCGTAAAGTTGTTGCGCGGAGCGAACGCGCGGAGGAGGAGCCGGGTTCAGGCTGGAAGTCCACGCCAGGTCGTTCGCGTTCACATAGTAAATTCCCGTCTCAGGATCGAACGCCGATCCGCCCCATTCCGCGCCGCCATCAAACCCCGGGAACACGACCGTTTCCTGCCCGAGCGCGAGCGGCACGAATTGGCCGCCGCTTTTTAATTTGGCGAATTCGCTGAGCGCCCATTGGTGAACTTCGGGCGTGCGGTTGGTCAGCGTATCCGCCGTTAGCACCTGGCGCGCGTAAGGAGCGGGCTTTGTCGGCAGCGACTGCGTCTCGGCGGTCACCTCGCCGGGCACGGTACTTGCCGGATATTTCCTCGATTCGATGGGAAACAGCGGCTGTCCTGTTGTGCGATCGAAGAGATAAAGCCATCCCTGCTTCGACGCCTGCGCGACCGCGTCAATCGTCTTGCCTGCGCGTTTCACCGTTACCAGCGTCGGAGGCGACGGAAAATCGCGATCCCACAAATCGTGTTTCACTGCCTGAAAATGCCAGATGCGCTCGCCCGTGTCCGCTTTCAACGCAAGCAGTGTGTTCGCAAACAGATTGTCTCCGATGCGATCCGCGCCGTAAAAATCCGTGGCGGCGGAACCGGTTGGCACATAGACGACGCCGCGCGCTTCATCCACAGCCATACCCGGCCAGTTGTTCGCCGCGCCGGTGTACTCCCAAGCGTCCTTCGGCCATGTTTCGTAGCCCAATTCGCCGGGATGCGGAACCGTGTGGAACTGCCAGCGCAGCTTGCCCGTGCGCACGTCGTACGCCCGAATGTCGCCGGGCGGCGCAGGCAGCGCTTCGGGATTGCGGCCGCCGACGATCAGCAGATCCTTGTAAATAATCCCCGGACTCGTGATAACCCAGGATTGCTTCGCGGGATCGCGGCCAAGGTCCTCGCGAAGATCGATGCGGCCGTCTTTGCCAAAGCTCTTGATCGCCTCGCCGGTCTGCGCGTTGATCGCGTAGACGAAACTCTGGACGTCGCTGAAGATTCGGTGGTCGGGGCCTGACGTCCAATAGACAACCGCGCGATTTGGCCCGCGCCCGCGAACGCCGGAATCAAATTGCCACTTGCGTTTGCCCGTCGCCGCGTCGATAGCGACGATCTTGTGGGTCGGCGTCACGCCGTAGAGCGTGCCATTAACCATGATTGGCTGGTTCTGCGTATCGCCGGGCCCGTCCTGTGTATCGTATGTCCACGCGACCTGCAGACGACTCACGTTNNGCGGGCCAGGCGTGCTCGGGATTGGATGCGGACAAAAGAGCATACGCGAGCGCAAAAATCACGAACAGCGACGCCAAACGAATCTTCATGCAGAAAGCATACTACCCGACCACTGGTCCGTATGGCTGGGCATATCGCAAGCTGCCGTTCACCCGCCGGCTCGAACCGGCTAATGCGAAACCACGATCGCCGACGCGCTTTTCTTGTGGATCAGAATGGCGCCGTTCATCGTCTGGAACGTGTACTCCGGGCCGCCGCCGTTGATGGTCCCCGTCACCGCCCGGTCGACCGAGATCTTGTACTTGCCGCCCTGTCCCCGCGTATCCTCCACCACTGGCTTGTTCGCGTCCGCCTCCAGCTTTACGTCGAAATCGCTGTAGATCGAACCGTTGTCTGTCTTAAGCCGCAGCCGCGCCTTCGTGTCGTCCGGCAACGTCACCTCGATCTTGCCGTTCATCGAAGTGAACGACATCGGCTTGTCTCCGGTGACGCGATCAAGCGACGCCGTGACTGCGCCATTCAGCGTATGCGCCACCACCGAGCCCGACACGTTCGTTAGCCGGATCTGCCCGTTCGTATTCTCAATTTCAAGGTCGCCGTTCACGCCCGTTACTTCTATCGACGCACCGTTGATCGTTTTGATTTGCAGATTCGAGTTGACCGGCGTTTCAATGGCCAGATTCCCGCCGCCCCCCGTCATCGAACCCGCCGAGATTGTCACCACGTTGTGATCCTCTTCGATGTTCAGCCCCGGCCGGGCGCCGATCCGCTTCATGCCTGCGGGCGCGGCTTCCCGCTCCCGGTCTGCTGCGCGCGAATCCGTCGAAGTCACGGTCACTTCGTGGCCAGACCCTCCAGTCACTTTAATGCTGCCCGACATCATCGTCGCCTTGATCGTCACCGGTTGCGACGGGCTTGATAGCGGCACCGTGATCTTATCCTGCGCCGATGCGGCGCAGACACACATGAATGAAACTAACGCCACGCAATGAATTCGCATTTTTATTTTGTCGCTTTCTTAATCTGAATACTGCCATTCACCGTTTCAAGCCGTATCTGCGGTCCGCCCGTGCCTACACGCACGCGGGACTCGCCATGCGTCTTAAAAACGAACTTGCCGTTCTCTTTCGTCGCAGCGGCGGTCGGCGATGCCAGCATGGTGGATTCAAAATCCGTGAACATACCGCCGTTTACCGTCTTGAGAACGAACTCCGCCGCCAGATTCGGCTGGAAACTTACTTCGATCCGGCCATTGACCGAAGTAAAAGCGCTATCCGCCTTCGGATTCTCGCGGTACGAAACCACATTCGCGCCATTGACCGCCGCGGCCGTTCCCGCGCCGCCGATGTCGGTCATCGAGATTGCGCCATTCACGCTCTTCACATCGAACGCGCCCGTTGTCTCCCGCGCCGTGACGCCGCCGTTCACCGTTTTCAGGTGCATGGCCGTCTCGCGAGGCACATGCACGGTCAGGTCGTAGCTGACGTTGTAATGCCGATCCGAACTCTCGTGGAAGCCGTGATTCTCGCTGGATCGATTGTTGCTGTCCCGGTAAGGTCCGTTCTCGTAAAGCTGGGCGATTCCGTTCTTCTCGTTGATGTCGAGCGCCACTTCCTTCTTCGCCCGCGCCACTTCTTCCTGGCTTGCGGCTCGGATCACGCGCTCGCCTTCCACGCGAATGGTATTCCCGCCATCGCCGATCACCGTAACTCCGCCGTTGATCAGATCGACGTCGATAGTCTTATCGCCGGTGAACGTGTGGTGAATCGCCTCGCGATCCACCTCCTTGTAATCTCTGTCGGAAGCGGCGCCCAGCAATGCCGCTATGCCCGTAATCGCAAAACACAGCTTCTTCATCGTGTCCTCTCATTGACCTAATTGCCGCACCGCGTACGCCGCCCGTTCGCGAACCGTTGGATTGAGATCCGCGCGGCCGATCAGCTCCCGCATCGCTCCCAACGCATTCCGGTCGCGTGCGTCGACCAGATAATCGATAAGCGCCGCCTGCACCATCGGCGATTCCTGCCTCGTCAGCGCGTCCTGCATCGAATCGCGGACCCGTGTGTCGCTTGCCGACCGGCCCAGCGCATCAATGGCAGCCAGCCGCACGTTCACATTCGAATCCCCGTTCACCGCCTGTACCAGCGCTTTGATCACCTGCGGCTCCATCGACGGCATTCTCGAACTGTAATCGACGCCACGCAGCCTTTCCACCGCCGATTGCTGCTGCAGCAGGGAAAGAACCACCATTTCTTTTGTGCTGGCCACCTCCTCCCGGAGCCGCGCCACTTCATCGCGCTCCCCGCGCCCGCGCTCCAGCAACGCGCCGGCAGCCAGGCCGGCCACCAGGCAGAGCGTCGCGATCGCCATCTGCCACGCCGGATTCGCCGGCCAGACGCTCTGCCACCAGGGAATCCGCCACGACCGACCTTCATTCATCAACGAATCGAGGGTCCGCTCCCACCGGGCCTTCAGCACCGGACCCGGCTCGGATGCCGGCAAACAGCCCATCTTTTCCCACATGCGGCTTAGCGCGACCATGTCAGCGGCGCACTCACCACAGGCATCCAGATGATGTTGCAGCGCCGCCGCCGACACTTCATCCAGCTCCGACATCCATGCCCCGGCCATCAGTTCCCCGGCTTTTTCGCACGAGAGTTGTGTCATGACGCTTTCTCCTGTCGCAGATCGTGGAAGATCCGCCCCATTTCCTTCATGGCGCGAAACATGCGAACCTTCACCGTGCCCGTTTCGCAGCCGACAATCCGACCGATCTGCTCGCAGCTCAGTCCCTGATAGCGGCTCAGGACGATCAGCTCGCGCCTGTCGTCTGGCAGCGCCCGCAGCGCGCGATACAGCAGTGCGAGGTCCTGCTGTTTCAACGCCGCATCCAGCGGCGTTGGACGCGGGCTCTCCGCCATTTCCAGTTGCCCCTCGCCGGCGGGCGCTTCGAGACGGTGTTTCTTCGTGTAATCCGCAAAAACGTTCCGCGCAATCCGATACATCCACGCTTCAAACGCCTCGCCGGCCTTGTACGTATGCCGGTAGCGGATCATCCGCAGGAAAACCTCGTGGGTCAAATCCTCGGCGGGCGATTGCCTCGCCGTCAGCCGGAAGAAGAACCGAAACAGCGCCCTGTGTCTGCGTTCGTAAATTTCGCCCATGGCAGCCAGACTTCCCCGCGCGCCGTCGCCCCGCGCCACCGCCAGCATCAGTTCATGGTCCGTGTTGTCGTTCACCGTGATCACTTCAGCGCAGGGGGCCGCGGCGAGCGGCGCCTTTTGGGGTCCGGAAAAACTGTTTCAGCCAGCCTGTGCGCCGCTTCTGAATACGTTAACCGCGCATCCCGCCAAAGGTTACATCGGGAATGCGGGATTCGCCGGCAGCGGCGTCACCAATCGCGTCTGCTCCCGCATGGCACTCCGGATAGCGTCTGCAAGCGCAACCGCATCATGTTCATCACCCAGCAACGCGCGGTGAGGAATCCAGAAAGCGTCCCGGATGCGAGATTCGGAGTTGGGACACGGCATCACGCGGCAATTCGTGCGATCGCGGTAAAGAGGATTCTCATAAAGCGTGTGCGGATAAAACGGAGTGCACGGAAACCCAGCCGCCGTGAACTTCTTGTGAAACGCGTTACGGTCGCAGTCGACCCATCCCAACAGCAGATAATTCGTATGCACGCGCGCCGCCTCGGGTACGCGCTGGAAATGCAGGCCGTTCACTCCAGCCAGGCTCTCCCGAATGACCGCAACATTGCGCGCGCGCCGCTCGTTCTGTTCCGGCAACCGTTCCAACTGGGCGATCAGTACCGCCGACTGCCACGCCGTAATCCTGTAATTCGTCCCGAGCGTGTAATGGAAGAACCAACCTTCGCCTTTGCGTCTGCCCTGATCCAGGATCTCGCGCGCCCGGTCGATCAGCGCTTCATCGTTCGAGAGCAGCATCCCGCCCTCCCCCGCCGTCATCACTTTGCCGTTCTGAAAACTGAACGAACTGATGGCTCCGAAGCTGCCCGCGCGGACTCCGTTCCACTCCGATCCATGCGCGTGCGCCGCGTCTTCGAGGATGGGCAGGCCGTGCGCGCTCGCGACCGCCGTGATCGCATCCATGTCGGCCATCGGTCCGCCGAAATGCACCGGGATAATAGCGCGGGTCTTCGGTCCGATAGCTTCGGCGATCCGCACGGGCTCGACGTTGAACGTGTCCGGCTCTATATCGACAAACACAGGAGTCGCGCGAACACGCGACACGGCCGTCGCTGTCGAGATGAATGAAATCGCGGGAACGATCACCTCGTCCCCTTCGCCGACGCCCAAAGCCTCCAGCGCCATTTCGATCGTTACCGTGCCATTGCAGGCGCTCAGGCCGAAGCGGCACTGCTGAAAAGCCGCGAACTCTCTCTCAAAACGCGCGACGAAAGGGTGATAGCCGCCCCAGCGGTCGCTCAATAGAACTTCATCGAGAAGTTCACGTTCGCGCGCGCCGGAAACGGGCCATGACGGGATGCCCATAACTTCCAGAATACCGGCTGGCTCCCGGCACGCCCTAAACTAAAGAAGTGAGTGTCTATCGGGAACGGCGCGAGGAGTTGGAGAAGCACGAGTTCATGATGGGGCTGCCCCGGGGGCGGCTGGCTGTGACGCTCGACGTGCTGACGGACGCGCTCGTCCTGGTTGGGCAGCATGGCGTCTACTGCCAAAGCTCCCGCCAGCCCGGCAAGCCGGCCATGGACATTCAGCTGATATCGAAATCCATTTCCGACGCGAAGGAACTGATCAGCGGCGTGATGGGCGAACTCAAAAAATAGACTCGGCGGTTCCCTGTGGGCGGGCGGTTCCACCTGGCGCTTTCGCCCAATACCACCTGGATTTCGGAGGCGGGATTGTGGGGCTAG